>NZ_CP107031.2:1518928-1837142 GCF_027474845.2 Maribacter aestuarii | reverse complement strand
GATTTGACCTCCCCGCCGTTCGGTCTAATTGTTCAGCGCTTCCGCTCCTGATGGATTTGACCTCCCCGCCGTTCGGTCTAATTGTTCAGCGCTTCCGCTCCACCAACAATTTCTAAAATCTCGTTGGTAATAGCTGCTTGTCTCGCTTTGTTGTAGGTCAGCTTCAACTGATCTCTAAGCTCTGTAGCATTGTCAGTTGCTTTATGCATGGCAGTCATACGAGCACCGTGCTCACTAGCAAAAGAGTCTCTTATACCTTTATATAGTTGGGTCTTCAAAGACTTCGGAATCAATTGCTCTACAATCTCTACTTTGGTCGGCTCAAAGATATAATCTGCATTAGCATTCTCGGCACCTTCCATAGGCACTATTGGAAGAAACTGCTCCGTCATTACAATTTGTGTAGCAGCGTTTTTAAACTTGTTGTAAACAATATCGATTCTATCATAGTTCCCATTGGTGAACTGCTCCATCAAATCCTCGGCTATCGCCGCTACATTATCAAAAGTCAATTCTTCATAAACAGAACTATGGTTTGCGATAACAGTAGATTTTTTTCGTAAAAAATCATTGGCCTTTTTTCCAATGGCCATAAAATCCACTTCTTTTCCTGCGTAAGCGGTTTCGGCGAGATAGGTGCACTGTTTCAAGATATTTGTATTGAACGCTCCGCACAACCCTCTGTTAGAAGTAATCCCAACTACCAATACTTTGTTCACAATTCTATTATCGGAATACTTACTACCGGAATCCCCATCCAAGCTTGCACTCAAACTTTGTAAAAGTTCCGTTAGTTTATCCGCATAAGGACGCATCGCCGTAATGGCATCTTGAGCCTTCTTCAGCTTGGCAGCAGATACCATTTTCATGGCACTGGTAATCTGCATGGTTGAAGAGACCGATGCTATTCTATTACGTATTTCCTTTAAGTTTGCCATTTTTATAAGTATATGGTAAACAGTATCAATTAGTAAAGAACTAAATGGTACTTATTACGCTTTACTATTAACTTCTGTATTTTCCCGATAGATCCTTAGCAACGGCCGTTAACGTATCTGTAACCTCATCCGTTAGTTTTCCTGCTTTTAAGGTATCTAGAACATCTCTATGCTTGGCGTTCAAAAATTCCAAATAGTCGCGTTCAAATTCTTTTACTTTTTCAACTGGAACGTCACGCAACAGGTTTTTAGAACCTGCATAAATTATTGCAACCTGATCTTCCACCGTGAAAGGGTCGTTCTGTGCTTGCTTCAATATCTCCACGTTACGACGGCCTTTTTCAATTACGTTCAATGTGGCTGCGTCCAAATCGGAACCGAACTTAGCAAATGCTTCCAATTCACGGAACTGTGCCTGGTCCAATTTTAAAGTACCCGCTACTTTCTTCATCGATTTAATCTGAGCATTACCCCCAACACGTGATACGGAAATACCTACGTTAATCGCAGGACGTACCCCTTGGTTGAACAAATCCTGCTCCAAGAATATCTGTCCGTCCGTAATCGAGATTACGTTGGTTGGAATATAGGCTGATACATCTCCCGCCTGTGTTTCAATGATTGGAAGGGCTGTTAAAGAACCGCCTCCTTTTACCATCGGTTTCAAAACATCCGGTAAATCGTTCATATTCTTTGCAATCGAATCATCATTAATGACTTTTGCCGCACGCTCCAATAATCTAGAGTGAAGGTAGAAAACATCACCTGGATACGCTTCACGTCCCGGTGGCCTTCTTAACAACAATGATACTTCTCGGTAGGCTACCGCTTGTTTTGATAAATCATCATAGATAATTAAAGCTGGTCGACCGGTATCCCTGAAGTATTCTCCAATAGATGCGCCGGCGAAAGGAGCATAAACCTGCATAGGTGCAGGGTCGGAGGCGTTGGCGGCTACGATAGTCGTATAGGCCAAGGCTCCTTTATCTTCTAAAACTTGTGCAATATTCGCAACCGTAGAGGCCTTTTGGCCAATGGCTACATAAATACAATAAACAGGCTCACCTGCATCGTAAAATTCTTTTTGATTAAGAATGGTATCGATACAAACCGTAGTCTTACCTGTCTGACGGTCACCAATAACCAATTCCCGTTGACCCCGTCCTACAGGTATCATGGCATCAATCGCCTTAATTCCAGATTGTAGTGGTTCGGTTACAGGCTCACGGAAAATTACCCCTGGAGCTTTTCTTTCCAGTGGCATTTCGTAAGTCTTACCTGAAATAGGACCTTTTCCATCAATAGGAGTTCCTAACGTATTTACAACACGGCCAACTATCCCTTCACCAACATTAATAGAGGCAATGCGTTGGGTACGTTTTACCGTTGCACCTTCCCCGATCCCTCTAGATGGTCCTAGCAATACTACACCTACGTTATCTTCCTCGAGGTTAAGAACGATTCCTTCCAAACCGCCTTCGAACTCAACTAATTCTCCGTACTGCACATTGGCCAATCCGTAGACTCTAGCGATTCCATCACCTACCTGTAATACAGTGCCCACTTCGTCCAAGGTTGCGGTTGCATCGAACCCTGATAATTGTTTCTTTAAAATTGCTGATACCTCAGCGGCTTTTACTCCTGCCATTTTTATAAGACGTTAGATGTTAGACAATAGACGTAAACGTCTATTTACCCTTCTTATTTATAAACTATTTGTAAACTCTCTTTTTAAATTGTTCAATTTGTTGGCAATACTTGCATCATACTGCAAATCCCCAACTCTTAAAACAAATCCGCCGATAATATCCTCATCGACTTTATTCTCCAAGGTAACCTCATTACCTGTTAAAGAGGTGACCTGTTTTAAAACTTTCTTCTCCAAAGCGGCGTTCATGGGAACGGCCGTTGTTACATAGGCTACATCTTTCCCTTTTAGTTGTTCATTGAGGATTATGAACTTAAGTGCCACTTCATTTAAGATTGAAATCCTTTTGTTGTCGACCAACATACTGGTCAAACCCTCAGATATAGCGTGACTTCCCTTAAAAATCTTCCCTAAAACCTCTTTTTTAGCGGTACCGGATATTACTGGACTACCCAACATATCCTTTAGTTCCTTGCTATCCGATATAGTAGATACGATAGACCGCATATCTTTCTCTACCGCAGCAGTGGCTTTATTCTCCATGGCCAAGTCCAAAATGGCTTTGGCATATCGTATGGCCGCTCTAGATTCGCTCATAGTTTTAGTTCAATTTTATGTCGGTCAACATATCGTCCACTAATTTCAATTGCTTGTCCTTATTGGATAATTGTTCTTTAATGATTTTCTCTGCAATACTTACAGATAACTCTGCAACTTGACTTTTTATATCTGCCACCGCAGCCTTCTTCTCGCTCTCAATAGTCGCTTGCGCTTGTTTTACCATTTTATCCCCTTCAATCTTGGCCTGCTCCTTAGAATCCGCTATCATCTTATCCTTAATCTCACGGGCTTCCTTTAACATAGCTTCACGTTCTGCGCGTGCTTCTTTTAAAAGCTTCTCACTATCAGCGGTAACATTCTGCATTTCTTTCTTCGCGCTTTCCGCAGCAGCCAATGCAGCCTTGATACCGTCTTCCCGGTCGTTAACTGCATTTAAAATTGGTTTCCATGCAAACTTGCGAAGCAATAACAGTAATCCGATAAACAATAAGGTCTGCCAAAAGAACAATCCTAATGAAAACTCATTCAATAACTTTTCCATATTCTAAATTGTATTTGTCTTTTAATTTTTAAGAAACATTGACCGTAACCAACCGTTACGGTCAATGAACTTTAGATTTGTTAAGATGCAAATATTGCAGCGAAACCAATCCCTTCAATAAGTGCTGCCGCTATCAACATTGCTGTCTGAATCTTACCGTAAGCTTCTGGCTGACGGGCGATAGCATCCATGGCAGAGCCACCGATTCTACCAATACCCAAACCTACTCCGATAACCGCTAAACCTGCACCTACAATTGCTGGAATTTCCATAATATATCTAGTTTAAAAATTAAAAATTCAATCCTATAAATGAGCCAACTCCGGCTCTTCTTCATGACCGTGGTCATGATCATGCTCTTCTGCCGCAAATCCAAAATACAGGGCCGATAACATGGTGAAAATATATGCTTGCAATACCGCTACTAAAATTTCAATCAATGAAATCGCAAAGGCCAGTCCAAAGGATAACGGACTGCCAATCCAACTCTTAAAGATGAACATTAGACCTATTAAACTCATCAATACAATATGTCCCGCCTGCATGTTGGCATACAAACGTATCAGTAGTGCAAAAGGCTTAATGAAAATGCCCAGAATTTCAATAGGGACCAATATAATGTATATGGGGATTTTACCATACCACGGCATGGTATCGCCCAATGGATCAAAAATATGTTTCCAATAGTCCTTGGTGCCCGTTAAATTAGTCAATAAAAACGTTATCAAAGCCAAGGCAACCGTTACTGCGATGTTTCCAGTAACATTGACGCCTAGTGGCGTTAATCCAAAAATGTTCAAAAACCAGATGAAAAAGAAAACCGTTAGCAAGTACGGCATATACCTGGCGTATTTTTTCTCACCGATATTTGGTTTAGCGATATCATCCCTAATGTAAACTACAATAGGCTCAAAGAACCTACCCACCCCGACCGGTACACTTCCATTCTTTGCATAAGAACTTGCCAGACTTCTGAACAACCAAAACATCAACAAACACGTAAGAAAAATCATTACCACGCTCTTGGTTATAGAAAAATCTATGGGCTGTACATTAGTAGGATGATTTTCTTCGTCATAATTGATGGTACCGTCAGCATCGGTCTTGTAAATCTTGCTGTGGTATAACTTATAGTAATTTCCGTCAACTTCAGCCAAGGTTCCACCGTGATGGAATTTAGAGGAAGAAAAAACTTTTAAACCGTCATCCCATAAAATAACGGGGAGCGGAAATCCTACATAATGGTGCTCGCCTGCTTCGTCCGTATAGGAAAACAGTGAAAAATCGTGAGAATCCTGAAGGTGATGTTGAATATATTCCTTAATCTCGGTTTTAATATCTTGTTTTGGCTCATCGGAAGATGCTTCGCTTTCTGAAGCAAAATTATTCGTGCTAACAAGTAAGGCTATGGCTATTAGAACTTTGAAAAAAAGTGTTTTTCGCATATTGCTCAAAATATCGGTCTCTAAAAATCGGTGCAAATGTACGGTATTATCACAAAAAGAAAAAAGCAATCTAGACTTTATTTCAAAGTAAAAAGAAGCTAGTATTTTAATCCAATTTTTTAAGCATTTGAGCTATGAAAAAGGTCTCTAAAATCAAAGAGAGCAGGTAAGGGACAAAGAAAGCGGCAAATTCTATCTTATCCATATCTCCATCAGCACTATACGTTGGATAAAAAAGTAAAAAGAAGAAAATGAACTTTAAGAAACTACCCCCCATAAAAAGAAATCCTATGTGGTTTTTGAGTTTTTTACGAAAGGCATAAAGACCTATGTAAATACTGGAGGCCAATAATCCATTTACAATATAGGATTGTAAAATGAGGTTGCCATATTTTGGCATACCATAGGCACTAAGTAAATAAGAGTGTAAAAAAAATATCGATAATAAACTTACTGACAAGACTAGAAGGAAAGCAATAATGGGAAGCGTTTTGACTTTCAATATTTAATACTTTTTTAGTTGTCGCAAAACAACCCATATGGCAATTGCCACACCTAATATAGTGGCAATTGCCGTAAGAACTCTTTTTTCATTACCATAATACTCGTCTAGCCAAATACCGCCTTTGGCCGCCAAGAATATAATAGCACCCATTTCAAAAGCGATACCGGAAAGAACAGCAATGTTTTTGAGATTGTTTTTTTCTTAGGAGGCTTTTGCTGGCTCATTTTTACCGTTAGGGGTTCCGCTCAGTGATGATTTAAAACCTCCTGAATTCTGGGTACTGGAAGACGAAGAAATTGATCCGCCTTTACCTTTCATGGTACATGAAGCGTTGAATGTTGCACCAGGCTCAACAGCTAGTTTGGTAACGGAAACCGTTCCCTCTATCACAGCCGACGATTTCAAGGATAGCAAATCGGAAACCAAAAGCTCGCCATTAAAGCTGCCCTCTATGTCCGCATTTACACATTCTACCTTTCCGTGTATGTAGCCATCCTTTCCAATTACTACTTTGCCGGAAGTCTTAACATTACCATCCAATTTTCCATCGATACGGAAATCGGCTTCAGAGATAATATCTCCTTTAATTTTAGTGTTCTTCTCAATTCTGTTGGGTTGTCCTCCTGTTTCGTTCATACTTCTAGGTTTTTGTTTGTCTGAAAACATTACTCATGGTTTTGGGGTTAAAAGTGTATCTCTATAATCCGATATGTTCTTGTGCACTTGAACAATCTTATAGTTCTCCGATAAAATTACAAAATTCTCATTAGCAACCTTATAATCCTTATTGTTTTTTAATAGCTCGGAGTAGCCAAGGGCAAAGTCCTTGGACTTAAATCCGTGCACCACTACAAATTGATTTTCCAAATCATAGATATCCTTGGATACCGTATTCTTATATCTTAAATCCGTAATGGATTTTTCCAGCAGTTCCATCAACTTTAAGGCTTTCTCATTATTGCTTCTCTTAAAGGGGAAAACTACTTTCCAATTGGAGGTTCCTTTGGAATCTGTTTCCGGTGAAAAATCCTTTGGTTCTAGTTTTGGTAACTGTTCGGCAACCATCTGTTCGGCCTTTTTCCCTTCGGGATTATTGGGATAGGTCAGCGCCACATAGTTCAAAGCTTCCTTGAAGTCATTGAATCCCTGTAGCCTACCTATGGCATTGGCCTTCAACATCTCAAACTTTGGGACGATAGGGTCTCCGGTATATCTATTAATATTTGCTTCCGCACCGGTAATTACTTCTAAGAACTCCTGATTATTAAATTTTTTGAATAATTCTTCATACCTCCTTTCCGGACTATCGGAATTATCCGATAATACAGCTTGTGGATTCAGTAAAATTTCCGCATAACGAGAATTCCTGTGGTTGGCGATAATATCCGCTTTCATCGAAGCCATTAATGGACTACCCACTTCCTCATATATCTTATACAGATTGTACTTTGATGGCAAGACCAAACGCTCCTCTGGGTTTGAAGCTAATACCTTTTCCAACTTTTCTACGGCTAAAAGGTTCTCTTTAAACTTCTCCTTATAAATAAGCCCCAATTGATAATTGGCGAAATTCCGTTCCGTTTTTAAGCTATCGATTATAGTGATTTCCGTGGGAATCCTGTCCATGTAATACGCTAAGGAAAACTTCTCATCCTCGGTAGGAAGAACGTCAATTTCCGTACCGGATACTACGGGAGCCCCAGTAGCTTCGGAAAAACTGGAAACCGCTTTATTGGACCAACGCCAATCGTCTGCCAACTCCCGGTTACCCCATCTGTTCTTAAACTCATTCTGACCGTAACCCAAACTAGTAATATTATAAAAATAGAACTTTCCCTTGTTCTCCTTACCACCTTTACTTTTGGAGAATGCCGCAAAACCTGCCGTAATCTTATCCTTTTCTTTTTTCTGGGAAGCCTCCTGCTCCTCCTTTAATTTTTGGATATGATTTTCGTAATAAGCAATTTGGTCATCCTTGGGTAATTCGTAGACCGTTATAACACTATCTGCATACTGGACGATATCTTCGTATTTTATAACATCTTCCAGATTGTCCAACTTCTTTTTAATAGACCTATATTTTTTAGCGTTCTCATTTAAATTGGTCAAAACACTATCATAATATGCCCCAGCGACCTTGTACCCATTTTGGTCAAAATTATACTCGGCCAAATTTTCGTAGTTGAGTGCATTTAACTTGGGTTCGTTCCGGGTAGCCCGAAGCGATTTATTAAAATAGGCCAAGGCCAGGCTATCCGACCCTTGATCCAAATGAAACTCCGCTACCTGCCTGTATATTTTATCCAAGAAAGGCCTATTTTCCCTGTTTTCTTCCAAATCGGTTAGGTATTCGAGCATTTCCTCCTGATTTTCAGCAGTAAGTGCTGTATTTTTTAATTTCTGAATTTCCGCATTGATCATGTAAACGCGTGGTGATTTCCTATTCAAATCGATGACCTTATCAAAGGCATAGTTGGCGCTGTCCTTATGGCCCAACTGATTGTATAATTGCCCAATGATATAGTAGTACCGTCCCTTCTCCGGGTTCTTCTTGGTATAATAAGAAGCTATTTTTAGGTTTTGGAGTGCGGTATCCGGAATATTGAGATTAATGTAGGCTTGGGCCATCATGGCACGGGCATCCGCATATTCTTGATCCTCTAATTGTTCTAGTCTTATAAGGCGCTTCAAATTCTTAATGGCTAAATCCTCGTTTTGTAATCGAATGTTTACTTTTTCCCGCCATATATTGGCTTCGTTCAGCTTGTCACTTTCGTAATATTTGTTGAGAATATAGTTGAATGCTTCTAGGGCAGGAATATAACGCTCGTCAAAATAACGGGCTTTCCCTAATAAAAGAAAGGCTTCGTCCGTTTGCGGGTTGCGCTCTATGTCCTTAATGTCCATACTATGGCGCTGAATGGCTTTGGTCGCCTTTTCTTCGGCTATTAGAAAATTGGGGTTATTGTCCTCTGAATCCAGTTTTATTTCCCCGGAAACTTCCAAGCGTTCAACGGGCAGGATTTCCCAATAATCATCTTGATATGAATCATTAAGGGTTGTCCTTCCTTCCTCAAATGCGATATTACCATTGTACAAGGTATTGTACTTGGTGTTTAATGCGTGCCAATTACGGTTAATGAATTTGTCCTTTTTTACCGAGCAGGCATTAAAAAGCAACGTTCCAAAAAGTATGGCAAAAATGTATCTGAGTTGAACCTTCAAAATAAAGTGTATACGTATGTATGGTTAACTTAAAAACAGCCATATTATTATGTAGTTCATCGGTAAAAGGTGAATTTATTCAAGGTAAATGGGAAAGTGTAAACTCGTAACTATCGTAAATTACCGACTAGCCGGTTTGCTTAACCTGTCTTTTATCGATCAAACACCGTTGTTAATGCGGCTTAACGATACTATTACGATACGCATCGATAGGAAAATGGATGCTGTTTAAGATTCTAAACCCAAAAACCGACTGATGAGTCGGTTTAAGGTAATTTTATTACAAATTGATAAAGTGCACGAAGTACATGTGCTTGATGCTTTACCCAGCAAAGAAAGTTTCCAATTCCCTTAGTGTTTCCGTTGAGGTTTCAATGTCCTTCACTACTTCACCTTTATTCAGTACCACGATACGTTCACAGACCTCCGTAACGTGTATCAAATCATGACTGGATACCAACACGGTAACATCCTGTTTATTGGCTAGGTCTTTTATAATTGCCTTAAGACGTATTTGTGTAGTAGGATCTAAATTGGCAAAAGGTTCATCCAAAACAACTACTTGCGGGTTTCCGATAAAGGAGGCCACTATTCCGGCCTTTTTCTGATTCCCTTTGGATAAATCCCTCAGGTATTTCTTTTGACCCAAAATCTCTCCATGAAAAAAATCCGAAAACTGCCCTAGGAGCGCGTCAACATCGGCTTTATTGGCCCCCCTTAGGTCCCCAATAAAATAAAAGTACTCCTCAGGCGTCAAATACCCGATTAAAAAGGTTTCATCTATGAAGGAGGATGTAAACGGTTTCCAGGCTTCGCTCGTGTTTACCTGCACCTCATTATTGATAATATGACCGGAAGTGGGTTGAATAAGGTCCAACAGTAAGCTGAAAAAAGTTGTTTTCCCAGCACCGTTATTTCCCACCAAACCAAAGCTCTGCCCCCTGGGAATTTTCAAATGCTCTATATTCAAGACGGTTTGTTTACCGTACTTTTTTGTTAGGTTCTCAGTTATTATCATAGTATAATTTCAATTTGCGTATTAATTATTTTGGATTAGCCATTCTTTTGTTTAAAACCAGCAATCATCCCGTATTTCTTTCTTCTGTACTGTTCGGTTATCAGGTTCAATAAATAGTTTTTCATGGCGAAGCCGATAATCCCCAGTACGGAAAGAACAATTACGGCAACCTCAAAAGAGATGAGATAATAAAATATAGTAAACAGTATAATTGGCAACACAAGAACGGGTAACATAATCAAGAACTGTGTGGCACTGGTACCTTGCATATTCCCGAATGGACTTTGATCCAATTCTATCCTTTTTTTATTAAATGAGCCAAAAAATAAAATGACCGGTATATTTACTCCTAAATTATACAATGCGCATGCCAGATTAATAGCCAATGCCTCCCAACCAAAGTAAACATAGGGTATGGTAAGTAGGAACATGACAACTACACTAACAGATATCAACATCGCCTTCGACTCCAAATACTTGCGTAAAGGAATATTTTGAGACATCATCATGGAATAATAGCTGCTATCCCAGGCCGGGATAAACTGACCAAAATTGCTCAAAAATATCCCCGTCATAAACACGCCTAAAAAGGCTTTCATGGGCATCATCTCCGCATAGATATCTTGGGTATAAAATATCAATCCGTAGAACACAAAAAGAAGAGAAATGAACACCTGCGATTTGGTTCTTTTATTGCGCCATATCATTTTTAAGTCCAATTGTAGAAAAGTACCCAATTCCCCGAACCGTTTGGTCCAAGCCAAATCGGAAGTATTGGCCTCCTTGGCTTTTGTTCTTAAACTGGCATCCAAATAAATCTTATCCCTCAAAAATTTATAGTTAACATAATAAACTAGGACCGCCAAGCCTAAAGGAATAAGGACCGTTACGGGATAGGCATATAGCGCGTGAAACATAGGTCCGAAAAATTCCTTCACCGAAAAAACCTGAAAATAGTCTAGCGCATATCCTACCAAAAGAATGCTAACGATAGCTATTAATGCCTTGTCATTTTTATTGATCAATAAGTTGACATAATTAACACAAAGGACAATCGCAAATATAGCGACCACCCACAGCAACACGTTCAAAGCGGGATAGCCATTGAACATGAGAACGATGGCAAAAGGCACAAAAAAGAACAAGGAAAGTAAATTATAAACCGAGGCTGCAGAACGGCCCAAGATGTAGTGGGCAATGGCGCTTTTCTTTACTGGAGTGGCTAAGAAAGGTTTTATATCCATCACCGGTAGTTTTTGCATAAAATACCGCAGAAAAAGCTCTATTAATATCCAATAGATAAAATACTGTCCTATAATCCACATAGGATTTTGATCGGGAAAAATTTTCCTTAGGATAAAGTACATCCCCCCTCCTGCTGCTAAAAGGTACAGCAGCATGATAAATCCAAAAAAACCCATGATGATTTTTACTCCTAGACTTTTTCCAAAATTGGCGGATCTAAAGAACGACTTCCATTGAAGTCCTAGAAATTTTTTGAACATTAGGGTTGGTTTACGTTATTACAGGTAATTGGTATCGTGAAAATTGATTTTGTTACAAGGAAGTCATTTTTTTTCAAAATGCAATTTTTTATCCCTAGTCCAATGCGTAATTTTGCGTTCCATTCTAAAGAAGAAGAAATATGGCAGATTTTTATGCCCTAACGGTAAAGTCAATAAGAAAGTTAACCCCTAGTTCCGTTGCCGTAACCTTAATTATTCCCAAGGAATACATCCAGACCTTTGCTTTTACCGCCGGACAGTACATCACCATAAAAAAAGAAATTAAAGGGAAAGAACTGCGACGAGCCTATTCCATTAGTTCCTCTCCGAAAGCAGCAGATATAACTATTGGCATAAAAAAGGTGGATAAAGGCGGATTCTCGGATTACGCCAATACTAAACTTCAAGTTGGGGATGTTTTGGAGGTCATGCCACCGGAAGGCCGGTTTGTGTTTAAACCTTCAAATACGGAACAAAACATAGCTGCTTTTGCCGCTGGCAGTGGAATAACACCCATTATGAGTATTGCCAAAAGTGTTATGGATGCCAATCCTAAGAATAAATTCGTGCTGGTCTATGGAAATAAGTCATACGAAGAAACCATGTTTTATATAGATTTGGTAAAACTGGAACTGGATTATACCAATAGGTTTTTTGTTTATTTCACCAATAGTCAGACCAAAGAAGAAGAGGCTTTGTTTGGTAGGATTGATACCGCAACCGTCAACTATGCCCTTAAGAACAAGCATAAGAACCTATCCTTTAATGGCTACTACCTATGTGGTCCCGAGAAAATGATCCATTTGGTGACGGATACCTTAGTGGACAATGAGGTGCCCAAAGACGATATTCATTTTGAGCTCTTTACCCCTACAGAAATTAAAGATGAAATGCCCATTGCCGTAGAAGGGCAAACGAACCTTACCGTTGTCCTTGATGATGAGGAATTTCAATTGACCATGGACAAAAGTACATTGGTGTTAGATGCCGTACTCAAAGAAAATATTGATGCTCCCTATTCTTGCCAAGGTGGGGTTTGTAGTAGTTGTATTGCGAGAGTTACGGAAGGCAAGGCCGAGATGGTAAAGAACCAGATTTTAACGGATGGGGAAATAGCCGATGGCTTTATTCTTACCTGCCAAGCGCATCCCATAACTCCTACTTTAAAGGTGGATTATGATGATGTTTAGGTAGAATTTCTGATTCAGTCTACTGCTTGGCATTCATGAGCTCAAATTGATTTACAGCCGTCTCATATCCCAAGGCGTAGGCTTTTTCAATACCTTTTCTATCAAAAATTCCGATTTTTTCCAACTCTTTGGGTTCAAAGACCAAATCGCATTTCGCTATTTTCTCCCTATTGATGGCATAAATCATTAAGCCCGTTACGCGACCGGTTAGCTGAATGGAATTATTTAAGTCCTTCCTCTGAAGTTTGGAAACAAGGGAAACATTACTTCCAATCACATATTCTGCCCTATCAAACACCGGTTCCGCGGGAAAGTTGTTCATAATCCCACCATCGGCATACAGCATTCCCTTATAACTGACTGGGCTAAAGACGGGTGGTAATGCCGCCGATGCCAGCAACGGTTTTATCAATTCTCCCTTCGTAATGAATTCTTCCTCGCCAAGTTCAAGATTGGTGGCAACAACATGTAGCGTTTTCTTTAAGGATTCGAAACTATCATGCGGGAAATAGGCCTTAAAAATATCGATATAGCGCTCCGTATCTATAAGTCCCGGTTTTGCCAAGGCAAAGAAATTGTATTTGAACAAGGGTGTTTCCTTAAAGAACCGCAGCATATCGTCAACTGTATTTCCGTTCGCATATAATGCCCCCACTAAAGCTCCCACACTACTTCCGGCAACAACATGGGCGTTTAATCCAAATTCTTCCATGGCTTTAATAACCCCAATGTGGGCCATGCCACGAACGCCGCCGCCTGAAAGGACCAAGCCTAAAGATTTGGATTGTAAATCGGTTATCATGGTTGTTTAAATTAAAGAACCGCACTGAAGTTGAGGTACAGTGCGGTTCAAAATTAAACTATTCCTTATATCTATGAGATTAAGAATCCATTCCAAAGGCATAATAACGCTTTTCCGGTTGCCCTTCATAGATACCTTCTAACATAACACCACCTTTTTTATCCTCGAGCATTTCCGAAATATCATCAAGATCAGTCACTTTCTTACCATCTATATGGGTAATGATAAAGCCTTCCCTCATTTGGGTCTCCTTACGGATTTTACCAGGATAAAGCCGTGCTACTTTTACACCACCGTCGATATTTAATTTCTTAATCTCCTCCTTGGATAAGGTTTCAAAATCGGCTCCAAGCAGGTTCAGCACTTCCTTTTTCTCGAGCTTCGTAATTTCGGTGGTTCCATTGGAATTCTCCAATACCACGTCAAATTGCTTTTCCTTTCCTTTTCTGTTTACGGTAACTACGACCTTATCCCCAGGTCGGTGTCCCGCAATAATTTCCTGTAACCTTGGGGACGTGTTGATAACGATATCATCGATTTTGGTTATGATATCCCCAGATTCAAGACCCGCTTTATCGGCGGCACTTTCTTCACCAACATTTTCTACCCAAACGCCCTTTGCAAAGTCTACGTCTTTTTCCTTGGCCAAATTACCATCCATTGTTCTAATGGTAACGCCCAGCATACCACGCTGCACGCTTCCATATTTTAAAAGGTCCTCGACCACTTTGGTAACAATATTGCTCGGTACCGCAAAACCATAACCGTTATACGTACCTGTCCTACTCGCAATCGCCGTATTTACTCCTATTAAATTACCTTCAAGATTCACCAAAGCACCACCACTATTTCCGGGATTAATGGCAGCATCTGTCTGGATAAAACTTTCAACAGCAAATTTTTCCTTGTTGATATTGATATTTCTAGCTTTGGCGCTCACAATACCTGCGGTTACCGTAGAATTCAGTCCCATTGGATTTCCAACGGCCAATACCCATTCCCCTACCTCAACATCATCTGAGTTTACTAGGGCCATAGTCTTCAGGTTGTCTGCTTTAATCTGCAAAAGAGCCAAATCTGTGGTAGGATCTGTTCCTATCACCGTTGCCTTATAACTCTCATTATTATAAAGGGTAACCTCTACCTCATCTGCATTATCTATGACATGATTATTGGTGATGATGTAACCGTTTTCGTTAATGATGACACCAGAACCGGTACCGTACATAGGCTGAGGTTGCATTCCTCCCTCGGGGATTTGCTCCTTGAACATATCTCCGAAAAAATCTTTGAAAGGATCCGGCAATTGACGACGTTCAAATTGCTGCATGTTACCATACCCTCTGGTTTGCGTGGATCTAATGTGAACTACGGCATCCAAAACTTTATTAGTAGTTTCGGTAAAGTCCAAGGGTTTGATGTTCCCATCCTTATCTGCGGTATACAAGACATTATGCCCCTGTACACCACTAACTTGTTGAATTATTATAGGATCCTCTTTTAATAATTGATAACCTCCTATTGCCCCAAAACTGACCAATAGCGCTATAATTGCGGAAAAAAGATATATTTTCCAAACTTTCTGTTTATTCAAATCATTTTTCATATTTCTAATCTATTTTTAATTAATTCTGTTTTTCTTCATCCATCTTAAAACCATTAAGACGATTAATGTTAACATGTGCGTAATAATAGTTGATATCCTTTTTTTAAAGGGCGGGAAGGGTAATTCCTGTGTTAATCTTGGTGTTGGACCTAAAAATGATATCCTTACCTAACCATTCGTCTATCCAAGAATTTAAGCTAGGTCCGCTTACAGTATCATTTTTGGGCAAGCTCACTAAAGTGCTCATAACTACATAAATTTAAGGTTAAACAACTATCTATCAATTATTTGTAAAATACTATAAATGTATTTTACCATGAAAATTTGACATTTTAATCGCTGTCAAAATGACAATTTTCTATTTTCATTTCTTTATGGGTTTCTCTGCCGGTGGCCGCTTTTCTTTTTTTACGATTGAAAAGGAATTGTGTTTTCCTTTTAAGATATCCTGTCCCAGTAATTTTACCGTTAGGTATAAGAAAGCGATATAAACCACCATCAAAAGCGAAAGCCCGTAAGCTAACTTTTCCATAGTGACAAAATTTTTAAAGAACTATTACCGTTGCGTTTTAGACAAATCCTATGCCAGAAAATGATCAATGAATGCTAAATTATTTTTAAAATTTCATGGATTTTAAGAAGGTTTTTAGACTTGTTGGTTGGTTAAATCTCTTTAAGCGACCCCTAATAATTTAGATTAGCCCGTTTACCGATGTATTTTGATAGTTCATACGTGTTTCAACTATGCATCAATAACTATAGCGTTCAACAAATCGACTAGCCGGTCAGTTCCAAAAGGAAATTTCCAATACCCGTAATCATCTTTTATGAACTTCGACCAAACCTTTATATAGTATTTATCGTAAGTTTGTTAGAGAAAATAAAAGTGCTTTGAAATTCCCCGTTACAACTGCTGTTCTGGTATTTGCCAATTCTTCCCATGAGGAATTGTTGCATAAACCTATGCTTAAGGGGAAGCTTTTATTTGATAGGCTTACACATGAAACGCTGGCAAAGGTTCGAAAATCAGGGCTTCCTTATTTTCATGTTTCGGAAAAAGAACAAGTAGGCAAGTCTTTTGGCGAACGTTTTTCGAATGCCATTCAAACCGTATTCGACCAAGGCTTTGAAAATATCATTACCATTGGTAATGATACTCCCCAATTACAAACAAGACATTTAATTGAAACGGAAAAAGCTTTAAAAGCAGGAAAAACCGTTTTGGGCCCTTCCTTGGATGGTGGATTCTACCTCATGGGCATTCATAAGTCAAAATTCGATGCTGAAAATTTTAAAAAGCTACCATGGCAACGTTTTAGCCTTTTAAACCGTATTTCAGTCCTTTTGGACCAAACAGAGGCACTTGTCTATAAATTGCCTGCACTGGGCGATTTGGACAATCTAAATGATGTAAAGCGATTGACATCTTTTAGAAAGTCTATTTCGTCAACGTTAGTACATCTACTTGCACTTATTATCGGGCTTGAAAACAAAATTATAGATGCAGTTAGTGGTCAGTTTTCTTCCATCTATCTTCACCAGATTTTTAACAAAGGCTCTCCCATATTACTTCATTCTTAGTGCATTTTGAACGGATTGTAGCTATCGATCCGAATTGTTAATTCATTCACTGTTTTTAAATGAAGTATCTATTGTTGGTTGTGAGCCTATTCATAACTACTATCACGTTAGCCCAAGAAACCATTTCTGGTTCGGTAAAGGATACCACCGGGCAACCTATTCCTTATGTAAACGTACAATTATCGGGAACGAATAAGGGTACCATTACCAATGAGGCAGGCAAATACAGTATAGAAGTCCCTAATCTATCAGGTGCCTTAAAATTTTCAATTTTAGGTTACGAAACTAAAACTGTACCCATTAACAATGTAAGTATATTGGACGTTACGCTTTCGGAATCTTCAGAACAACTGAATGAAGTCGTTTTGACCGCCCTAGGCCTTAAACGGGAGACCAAAGAATTGGGATACGTTGTGCAAAGCTTAGATGCGGAAGGAATCACCGAGGTCAAATCAGTTAACTTTTTGGACAACTTGAGCGGTAAACTTGCAGGGGTGACCATCAATCAAGGTGCTACAGGAGTAGGATCTTCCTCCAAAATTACCATCCGAGGAGAGGCATCGTTCTCGAACAATAATCCGCTATTTATTGTAGATGGGGTTCCCATTAACAACAATTCAGTCTTCAACTTTACCAATGAAGCCGCCGCTGGCTTCCAAGAAGTCGATTTTGGGAACGGCGCCATGGAGGTAAATCCCGATGACATTGCCGAAGTTTCGGTACTAAAAGGACCTAGCGCAGCGGCCCTTTATGGTACGCGTGCCGCAAATGGTGTCATTGTTATCGAAACTAGGGACGGCTCCAAGAGTAAAGGGCTTGGAATAAGTTATAATACCAGTTTTTTTGTGGATTCCGCCTTCAAACTCCCCGACTTTCAAAATGAGTACGGTCAAGGTCAGGCTGGCGTATTTGAATTTGTAGACGGTCTTGGCGGCGGTACCAGCGATAATATCACCTACAGTTGGGGGCCACGTCTGGATGTTGGCAATTTAATTCCTCAATTTGATAGTCCGGTAACCTTACCGAATGGAACTATAGTACGTGGTGGAGATACCTCCGTATACAATGGTTTGCCCATTACACCAACGGAGTTCCGCTCCCATCCAGATAATCTTAAGAACTTCTATGAAACGGGAACTACGTTCATAAACAATCTGGCCATCTCATCTGGTTTCGACAAAGGTAACTTTAGACTCTCGTTTACTGATTTACGAAGTGAAAGCATCATACCAGGGGTTAATTTGGATAGACAAACCGTCTCAGCGCGCTTAAACTTTCGTCCCTTGGACAAGCTGCGCGTTAATTCCAGTATTAGCTATGTAAACTCTCAAAGTGATAATAGACCGTCCAATGGATATGGTTCGGAGAACGTAAACTACTCTTTGGTAGCTTGGGGACCTCGATCTTTGGACATAAACAGTTTGCGTAATTATTGGCAGCCCGGTCTCGAAGGTCTACAGCAGTACTCCTTCAACTACACATTTTTTGACAATCCCTATTTTATTTTGTTCGAAAATCGAAACTCATTCAATCGGGATAGGGTTTTTGGAAATGTTTCCGTTTCTTATGATATAGCTGATAATCTGACCGCTAACATCCGTACCGGAATGGATTACTCCAGTGAACTACGCCAGTTCAGAAGGGCGTTTAGTTCCAATCGTTTTTCAAATGGCGGATATGCGGAACACGATGTTTTCTACAGGGAGATCAATACCGATTTCCTTTTAAACTACAACAATAGTTTTGGGGATTTTGAGGTGGATGTCTCACTGGGTGGTAACCGATTGGACCAAAAAGCGTTCACTGCACAATCCCAAACAACAAGTTTGGCGCAACCTGGAATATTCCGATTGAGTAATGCCGCTTCACCCGTTGAAGTATTCGAGTTTGAATCCAATAAACGAATCAATAGTTTCTATGGTTTGGCAAAAATTGGTTACAAGAACTATCTATATCTGGATATTACGGGCAGAAACGATTGGTCCAGCGCATTGGCCACTCCTTTCTCCGTGGATAACGTTTCCTTCTTTTATCCCTCCGTTTCGAGCAGCTTAATCCTATCGGAAATCATAGCTATGCCGCAAGAAGTGTCTTTTGCAAAGCTCCGTGCCAGTTACGCCCAAGTGGGTAATGATACCAATCCGTATCAGACTACAGGTGCGTTCATAGCGCAAACACCTTTGAACGGACAACCAACGTTTAGTGACCAGAACATCATTGCAAATCCCAATTTAAGGCCCGAGCAGACAGCCGCAATTGAAGTAGGGGCAGATGTTCGCTTTTTTGGTGATAGATTGAATCTGGATATCTCTTATTACAATGCCGTTACCAAAGATCAGATTATTTCGTTACCCATTGGAATTTCATCAGGTTTTACCCAACAGGTAGTCAACGGCGGAAAAGTGCGTTCCATAGGGGTGGAAATCATTCTGGGAGTTACACCTTTGATTACCCAAGATTTTAAATGGAACAGTACCCTTAATTTTAGCACCAATCGTTCTACTGTGGAAGATTTACCACAAGATGATGGACGTTTAACCTTGGCATTTTCTAGGATTTACGACAGTCAAAACCAAACGGTATTTGTGCAGGTGGAAGAGGGCGGACGTATTGGCGATTTGTACGGAACGGGTTATTTGAAAAACGAAAATGGTGATTTTATCCTAACCGATGAAGGACGTTACATTCCGGACAACACCTTACAAAAATTAGGAAATTTCAATCCTGACTTTATGTTAGGTTTCAACAACCAGTTCAATTACAAGAGTTGGGATTTGGGCTTTTTATTCGATTGGCGCCAAGGCGGAATCATTGTCTCGCGAACAAGGGCGTTAGGTAATGTTGGTGGACAATTGGCTGAAACCGCTTTTAGGCCAGAAGAAGGAATTGTCCCGCAAGGCGTTGTAAACACAGGTACGGTAGAAAATCCTGTTTATGTGCCCAACACCATAGCCGTAACAGCGGAAAGTTATTACCGTCAATTTTATGATAGGAACCATGAGGAAAACAATACCTATGATGCCTCCTTTTTAAAATTGCGACAGTTTTCCATTGGTTACACCTTTGATAACCTGAAATTTTTACAGCAAGATGCCAGTTTGAGACTTTCACTTATTGGTAGAAACTTGTTCGCAATTACCGAAAATCCACATTTTGATCCGGAGCAATTGGCAGTACAGGGACAAGGTTTTGTAAGTGGTATAGAGGATATGTCCTACGCCACCACAAGAAGTATCGGTTTTAAGGCGGGGTTTAATTTTTAAGAAGAAGTAAAATGAAATATATAAAATCGTATTTGAGTTTAACATTTGTACTTGTGTTTTTTGCCTCTTGCACCAAAGACTTTGAAGAAATCAACACCAATCCAAATCAACCTGTTTCTGTGCAGCCCAGTTTGTTATTACGACAAGTAATCTATGATTATGGTGAACAAATGTCGTATGAAGGTTTTACCGCTGGGGATTTATTGGGGCAGTACAGAACCGCACTAGATTTTAACCTTTTTGATAGGCACGACTTAAAATCGCCCCAGTTGGGTGGTAATCCTTGGCCCATATTATACACCAACCTTCGCGACAATGAAGAAATT
The DNA here is from genome assembly GCF_027474845.2 of Maribacter aestuarii. Lineage (NCBI taxonomy): Bacteria > Pseudomonadati > Bacteroidota > Flavobacteriia > Flavobacteriales > Flavobacteriaceae > Maribacter > Maribacter aestuarii. The sequence goes on along the minus strand of NZ_CP107031.2, from coordinate 1,816,988 downwards.
TTACGCTTAGCCCAGGAGAACCCGACCTTTGCTGTCTACGAGGGTCCTGCTCGGATTCTAAAAGCCTATATGGCGGGAGCTTTGACCGATATGTTTGGGGATGTTCCTTATTCTCAGGGTTTCAAAGGAAAAATAGGGACCGTTACCCCGGTCTATGATGCACAGGAGGATATCTATCTGGCGGAAGGCGGTATTTTCGATAATCTTGAAAAAGGAATAGCAGCTATTGAAGACTATTCCGGCACCATTCCTTTAGAGGGCGACATTCTGTTTGATGGCGATTTAGAAGCGTGGTTGCGTTTTGCCCGCTCACTCCAGATTAAATTTTTGATACGTACCTCTAGTGTTCGGGACAATGCCAGTGCATTGCAATCACTGTTTGATAGTAATGGATTCATACGTGAAAACGTGCAAAATGCCACCTTCGATTTTAATAATGGGGAGCCCAATAATTTTCGCTTAGCCCGATTAAGAATTGGCGATTTCAACAATTTTGTGCTATCGGAGACCATGGAGGAAATTTTGACAGACCTAAACGACCCCAGATTATCCGTCTTGTTCCGTCCATTTTCTAACAGTACATCAGCACAAGAGTTCAATGGGCTTTTGAACGGTGTTGACGCCACACAAAATGCCGTTGTTTTAGCGGACTATTCTTTGGCCGGAAGCATCTTCAGGGAAAGTACGAGTGCTTTAGACGCCAATTTTATGACAAGTTGGGAGACGTATTTCCTATTGGCAGAAGCCGCGGAACGTGGTTTAATATCTGCCGATGCACAGGACTTGTATGAAACCGGTGTTGTACATGCTTTTGAGTACTGGAACACAACATTGCCCGCAGATTATCTACTAGCAGAGGGTGCATATGGCAACGGGAATCCCTTAGAAAATATCATTACCCAAAAATGGATCGCAAATATCATTAATGGATATGAAGGCTGGATAGAATATCGAAGGACCGGATTTCCACAATTAAAGACAATTTCAGCGAGTTTAAATAACGATTTAATTCCAGTGCGTATGCCCTATCCGGCAGAGGAGCAGGCGTTAAATTCCGTCAATTATGAAGCAGCGGCAGCTAAAACGGATGGGAATAGCATAAATTCACCTGTGTGGTGGGACGAATAGATAATACTAATGACTGAGGTAAAAATTTGGCAATGGAGTTTAATAATAGTGTCCAGTTTGGCATTGTTCCTGCTCTCCCCATTAGCAAAAAATACCAACCAGTTTTTTAAGGCGGTACAAAAGAAAAGAACACCCAGCACCTTTATGCTAATGGGTAGTTTAATCATCTCTTGGATTTTTGCCAAGAGCATCACCAATGCAGCCAATTTAGGATTGGATTACGGTATAGTGGGAGGAGTGGCCTACGCAGGATACTATGTTTCCTTCGCCGTGGCCGGCATTGTAATTTATAAAATGAGGTTACACGGTAAATATCAGAGCATTCATCATTTCCTGACCTCGAAATTTGGACAAGGGGCGGTGGCGGTATTTTCCATTTTAATAGCAATTCGCCTTTTTAATGAGGTATGGAGTAACACCATGGTTATCGGCTCCTATTTTGGGGATATTGGCTCTAGTCCCTATTATTGGTCCATTTTGGTATTTACCGCACTTACATTGGCTTATGTTCTAAAGGGAGGAATGAGCAGTTCCATATTTACGGATGTCATTCAAATGGGCCTGTTCTCGGTCCTTTTGTTGGTAATTTTGGGCGCAATCTTCACTACTGAAGACGGTTTTACGGCAAGTAATTCAGGGGTTTGGTCTTTTGAAATGGGACTGAACCTATTGTTCGCCGCCATTCTACAATCCCTAAGTTATCCCTTCCATGACCCTGTTTTAACGGACAGAGGGTTTTTAAGCAGTCCGAGGGTGACGCTGAAAAGTTTTCTCTTAGCTAGCATCATTGGCGGGCTTTGTATTGTACTTTTTAGTATAATCGGTGTGTATGCGCAATCGCAAGGCATGAAGGGGCAAGCGGCAGTTGAGGTTGGAAAAGCTTTCGGATTAGTATTGTTACTGATTATCAATTTTATTATGATAACCTCGGCAGCCTCCACCTTGGATTCGACCTTTTCGTCGTTTTCAAAATTAGCCGCTATCGATTTAAAAATGGGTAATTCGTTAAAATTTGGTCGGTGGTCCATGGTAGCCATCGCCATTTTGGGTACAATTCCTGTATTTCTTGATGCCGAAATATTATCGGCCACTACCATAAGCGGAACGATGGTCATTGGTTTGACCCCAATTTTTCTTTTTTGGGGGGAAAAGCCCCTAAAATCAGTTTTCACCTAAGTGTATTTTGTGGGATTTTATTCGGATTTTTGCTGATTTTCAGTTGGTTTCCGGAATCTATGATATTTACCACTGGAAAATATGCGGATTTACTCTGGATTAATTTCTGGGGTATCCTAACCTGTATTTTACTCTATTTTATACCCACATGGATAAAGAGATAAGACATATCGGGACAAAAACTGGTAAGCTATTGCTTTTTGGGGGCGTGTATGGCAACCTACAGGCATTGGAGCAGTTAATTTCAATTGCTAAAACAGAAGGTATTGCCCCGGAGAACTGCATTTGTACGGGTGACATTACCGGATATTGCGCACAACCGGAGGAAACCATTCGATTATTTAGAAAATGGGATGCTCTTAGTATCGCTGGAAACGTAGAATTACAACTAGCAAACGATAGTGAGGACTGTGGGTGTGATTTTAAAGCCGGTGGGCGATGCGATAGTTTTTCCAAACTATGGTTTCCATATACCAAAGGGCGGTTATCGAATGAATCCTTACAATGGATTTCTGAAATTCCGGAAAATATAGGTTTTGAATACAATGGAAAGAAAATTAGCGTGGTTCATGGTAATTACGGGAATACGTCAGAATTTATATTCAAATCCAATGCCCATGACAGTAAGGAAAAATGCTTTGAAAATACCCAAAGTGATGTGATTATAGCTGGACACTGCGGACTCCCATTCCATCAATCCCTAAAAGATAAGTTATGGCTAAACCCAGGGGTTATAGGCATGCCTGCAAATGACGGCACGACCAGAGTGTGGTATATGGTATTGGAAACGGATGGTGAAGAAATAAAATATACTCATCGGTCTTTTGAATATGATTATAAGACCGCTCAACAGTTGATGTTCAGAAATCACTTACCTGAAGCATATGCGGACACCTTGTCCTCCGGTATTTGGGACAATATGGAAATACTTCCGGAACTGGAAAAAATGGAACAAGGTATCCCGATCAATTTAGACAAATCGAGTACAGCAAATAAAGAACTTAAAACACAAAAAAAGATGGCAGATTCTTATTACGATCCAAAGGACCTCAGAAAATTTGGTAAGATTACGGAATGGAGCGAAGAGCTCGGCACCAAATTCTTTGATTATTATGGTAAGGTTTTCGAAGAAGGCGCACTAAGTGCTAGGGAGAAATCATTAATTGCCTTGGCAGTTTCCCATGTAGTAAAATGTCCTTACTGTATTGATGCCTATACCAAAGATGGTTTACAAAAGGGCATTACCAAAGAAGAAATGATGGAAGCCGTGCATGTTGGAGCCGCTATTGAAAGTGGTGCAACCTTGGTACACGGAGTACAGATGATGAACAAGTATGATAAATTATCGATGTAAATAGTTGATCGTTTTCTGTTGTTAGTTGTTGGAATTAGAAGGACAACGATTAACGGAAAACCGTGAATCAAAATAAAAAAAGAAATGGCTACAAAATCATTAAAAGCAAAAGGAAACGAGCTAGCAGAAAGCAAAAGACAGCTCGATATTTTAAACGGAGGAATCTTTGCCGATGGGGAACTCCCCTATTTCAAGGATAAGATTTCAAAAATTGGACACTTTCCGTTGCGGCCAAAAAAGCTTGAAATACTACAGATAAACGTGGGGTATATGTGCAACCAGGTCTGTGAACACTGTCATGTGGATGCAGGACCTGACCGAAAAGAGATTATGACCCGCGAAACCATGATGCAATGTTTGGAGGTCATTAAGAATACCGAGGCGCATACATTGGATTTAACCGGAGGAGCTCCTGAAATGAACCCTGATTTTAGATGGTTTGTAGAAGAGGCCGCCAAAGCAGGCATCAAGGATTTTATTGTAAGGTCCAACCTTACCATAATCCGTGCGAATAAAAAATACTACGATTTACCGGATTTCTTTAAGAAGCATAACGTTCATGTTATTTCCTCCATGCCACATTATACCCGTGGTAAAACGGATAAACAACGTGGTGATGGCGTTTTTGACAAATCGATAAAAGCCCTGCAAGAACTCAATAAACGTGGATACGGTATGCCGGGAAGTTCGTTGAGATTGGATTTGGTCTATAATCCCTCTGGCGCGTACCTGCCAGGAGACCAAGCGGCCATGGAAAAGGACTTTAAAAAGGCATTGGATGAAGATTTCGGCATTCAGTTCCATAATCTATTTGCCATAACCAACCTCCCTATCGCACGTTTCTTAGATTATTTGATTGCTTCCGAGAACTATGAGGACTATATGTATGCCCTGGTTGAGGCTTATAACCCTTCCGCTGTGGCAAACGTCATGTGTACCAACACGATTTCCATAAGCTGGGACGGTTGGTTGTACGATTGTGATTTTAACCAAATGCTGGACCTGAAGGTGGCGAGCAAAGTAAAACACATTAAAGATTATAACGAGGATTTGTTAAACGACAGGAACATCATTATTTCACAACATTGTTATGGCTGTACGGCTGGAGCTGGAAGTAGTTGTCAGGGTACGGTAGCGTAGTCCTAATCGACCTCTTTTGCCATTTTAAACACTGACCTGTATTTAAAACTGCGTATGATGCTTTTCGGGAAACTGTTTTGGAATGTCATCGGCCCCTTCTCCTAAATTCTGTCTTAGGTCAATCTCAATTCCTCTTGCTATGGTGGAGATAGGCACATCATTAGCAGAACCTTCGAAAGGGTTCTCACCAGTTCGTCCAATCCTTTCCATAGTGTGAAATATCCAGGCAACAATTACATAAAAGGGAATGGTTGCCCAGACAAAGAATTTACCAATAACTGGATTTGATGTAGCTATTTTACTGCCAATTTCTCCAAATTGCGGGACAAGCGCCAAAGGGAGTACCAATATAAAGACCCACATAAAATAATGATTAAGTGTAGCAAAATGCCTAGGATAGGGAAAATTCTTAATTCTTTCGCTTTGGCCTTGGAGCGTAAATAGTTTCTGAAGAACACCTTCTAACTCTAAAAAAGAAAATTCCCAAATAAGCCCTTTCTCCTTTAATTTTCTAAGATGATGCGATTGTAGGTAGAGCAAAGCGGTCTGTTTATTGCTTTTTTGTAAAATGGAATTTAAGTCCTCTTTTGAGATGTAAAGCTCCAAATCGTTTTCCAATTTATTTTCCATTTCTGGCGGAAGCAGACCCCATTCACGATCAGTTCGTTGCTTCAGTATCGTTTCCCAAGGTTTAGGGGCTCGCATAGCGTAGCGCAATGCAGTCATCCATGCGATATGACGATAGGTCAATATCTTAATTTCCTTTTCCAATTCCCCTTGGGAAACTGTTGTTTGACAATATTCGTTTGTTATCATGTCCTGTAGGAACATGCCGAACGTTCTAGAGGTATTTACAATACCTCCCCATATTTTACGCGCTTCCCAAATTCGACCATAGGACGAGTTGTTCTGAAACCCGATGACGAAAGCCACCGCTGTTCCTATCAAAGCCAACGGTGTCCAAGGTATTTCTAACCATTGCAGGTCCAAAAAGAAGTAGCCGGCAACGCAAATACTAATTATTGCAATAAATAGTAATGTTTCAAATCTGGTCCATAGGACCATTTCTAGAATGGAATACTTCTTTTTTGTGTGCATAAGGATATGGTTTAACTGGTCTATTCAAAAATAAGGATAGTATTGGTTATTTCATCTCCCACATTATCCTAACATTATAACCCACTAGAATCAAACTATTGTTTTTACAAAAGGTTTTTAGCGCAAAAGTTCTACACTTTAACCGACTACCCAGTCTGTAACCACTTTAAAAATTTAGGTAATACATCGAGAATATGAACTTTGACCGATTTTTTCCGTAAGTACAACTAAAGAAACCATGTTTAACATTCATCCATGGGTTCTTTGTATAGACCAAATGGTCGGATTAACCCAAATCTTGAAATAATGGACAAAACTTTAAAACGCATGGCTACCATGCAACGCATGCAAGTAACCGGATTGGAATTGTTTTATACGAAAGGATACTTCAATACCAGTGTAGACGATATTTTAAAGAAATTATCCCTCTCCAAAGGAGCTTTCTATTATCATTTTGAATCTAAGGAGGATTTCTTCCTACAGATCGTTCAAAACTTAATGGCTAGAAAAGTTTACAGTACATTAATTGAACCGATTGAAGGTCATGATAATCCGTTAGAACTTATAACGAATTGCTTTGATGATGCCCTTGAAACGGCTGTGCACAATGAGATGGATTTTGGATGTATATTAAGTAACTTCCTAACAGAATTTCAGGGGAAGAATGAGAATATTATGAAGCATTTGGGTGATATTGTTTCCATTTGGGAAGTAAACCTAGTTTCTACACTACAAAAAGGAAAATATAATGGTTATATAGATAGGCATGTGGATTGTGAAGCGGTAGCTACCTATCTCATAAGTTCCTATTTTGGCATACGCACTTTAATGGTGGGCACAGCTCCGAGCGCAAGGAAATATCGCTTCATGGCTCAACTAAGACAATACTTTAAATCGATAGAAGCAAAACCAATCGCGATATAAACTACTTTTTATTACTAAGTGTTTGCTGTATTGTTTCTACTACTTGCTCCGGCGTAATGGTTTCCATAACCTTGTCGTAACCATTTGGAAATTTATTCCCGTAAACGGATGTTGGTATTAACGGAAACTTTTGCCTATCGGAAAGAATTGTATTATGCGCTTGCCCGTACGGACAAAACCCGGCGTGGGGATGCGTAACTCCCCATAAGGTTATGGTAGGAACACCATACACAGCAGCAAGATGCGCATTACCACTATCCATGGCGAGCATCAAATCTAAATTAGAGATTAGTTTTAATTCCTCAGAAAAAGAAATCTTACCGATTACACTAGTACAATTGACGAATTGATTTTCCCATAGTTCCAGTTGCTGTTTCTCAACTGCACCGCCACCGAATAAGAATATCCTATAGGTTTTTATACCATTCAGTTTATGAAGTACCGTCTCCATAAGATGTAAAGGATATGTTTTTCCCGAAAAGGCAGCAAATGGGGCCACTCCTATGCACTGTTTTCCATCAAAAACTAAGCGCTCTTTTACATCTTCAGATAAAGGTTGTTTTGACTTAACACAACCGCTATCCAACGTAACTGGATAACCTAATTGTTGAAAGACCTCGGTATATCTTTCATGCGTAGTCTTTAGCGGTTTGAATATTTTATTTGTTTCAGAGGTCAATGCCTTTTTTTCCGCACGGCCCTTATCGATTTGTATTACTGGGACACCTCCAAGCCAGAAAAACGTTTTGAGTATGGAACTTCGTAGCACATTGTGCAAATCCGCAACACTCGTGATATCCAGCCTCATTAATTCTTTATATAATGTCCAAAGTCCTAGCAAACCTTTATGTCTACCTTTTACATCCGCCCCGTAAACTAATACGTTTGAGATTTGGTCCAATATGGGTTCATAAAAGGATTTGGTGAGTACCGTTATTTTAAGTTCAGGATATTTCTGGGTAAGGGCAATTAATACCGGGACCGTCATGGCGACGTCACCCATTGCGGAGAGTCGGATGACCAATACATGTTGCGGTTTATTTTTGACCACGGAGGATGGGGTTTAATTCCTCATCATTATACATCTTCATTTGTTTATAAACCTTCATATACTTGTCACCGGCTTCAATGTCGGCCAAAAGTTGGTCTATGGCTATGGAAAGGTCTTTCTTTTGCTCCAAAAGCACCTGAAGCTTTTTGTTGCATTTTTCGCGGTGTTCCTCGGAGGCATTAATTCTGGTGGCTTCCTCACGCATATGGTAAATCTTTAATGCTAAAATCGAAAGCCGGTCTATGGCCCAAGCCGGGCTCTCCGTATTAATGGTGGCATTTTTCTTTTTTTCTACCGATTGGTACTTATCTAAGAAATAGCTGTCAATATATTCTACTAAATCCGTTCTATCCTGATTGCTGGCATCAATCTTTCTCTTTATGACTAAAGCTTCAGAAGGGTTTATTTTTGGGTCCCTGATGATATCCTCATAGTGCCACTGTACCGTGTCTATCCAATTCTTTCGGTACAATAGATGTGAAATTTCTTTCTTTGGATACGGGTTCTCAAAAGATTGATAAACATCATCCTCTACATGGTACTTTTGAATACTTTCTTCGAATATTTTAAATGCAAAATCGCTGAACATATGCCTATTTTTTACAAAGATACCCCGAATTATGAAATCATTAGTTTAGAAACGAACACTACAATAGGCAGAAAAATACTTAAAATCAATATTACTTCAAGTAAGTTCTGTTTTTTAATGGATTCTATGTAATTGGTAACAAATATTACGCTGGGGAAGAAGGTGACCATAATAGCAAGGGTCGTATCTGTAGCTACTAAAATATTTACCGCTAAACCTATTGCGAAAGATAGTGCGATTAATCGCATAGTTACAATCTTTCCAACGCCAGACTTACCCAATCTCAAAAATGCAGCAAAAGCCAGTAAAATGTTCGCTAGCACGTATAGGGTCAACTTAATGCTAGACCACCATTTGGGGGGATAAATCGCCTCCAAGTCTATGGAGAATGTATAATGGGCCTCAAAAAAATCGACCCTCCCTATAAGAATAAGCATTCCGAAGAGCAATAGAAAAAAACAAAATATACCCGAAAAGATAACCAACCAGTTCCTTATGTTTTTAGGGTCATAGATATAAATAGCGGCAAGCACCAGAATGATATACAATACGGCCCAATCATAAAAGAGACTGGAAATCATAATCCATAGTGTAGCATCGAAAATTTTGAGCTTACTATTTTTTAAGGATTTAATACTGAGTAGTCTTCTTGTGGCAAGTAATAAAAAAAAAGTGCATAGTATAGTGTTCGTATCACTCAATGTTTCTGGAAAAACCACCACCAGAAGGGTAAAGAACAACATGGCATAGGAGTTGGTGCCGGTTAGTTTGTTCCTTTTAACTACAAAGTCGACCACGAAAACACTGAATAGTAAAATACCGCAAACCAACATTCCTACCAGAACTTGCGGAGCTTCTAAATCTTTATGCAAGAGGTAATATTGTACACACCAGTAGAAAAAAAACAAAAAACCTAGTAAGATAATGAAATTGATAGGTTTTGTTTTTCCAAAAATGCTTGAAATCATTTATGATTTTTATATTTTTGTGCTGTAAATATAGGAATTAGATGAAGTCATTTTTTGAAGGTATAGAGGATTTATTCGTGAACGTACTTTTTGCACCGTTCGATTTTTTAAGATTCGCAGAAAGCTGGACGTTTTCAAATATTCTTAATTGGATTTTTATGCTCATCGGTTCTGTAGCATTCGTGTACTGGATGTTGCAATTGAAGAAGTACAATGACAATGGTGAAGAAGATAAGTCCATCACTTCACATTCGTACTTATAATATTCGATTTTTTTCAAATTCTTACAAATCGAATCCCAAGTCTTTACGGTAATTCATACCCTCAAAAGATAGTTGTTCCACGTTGTCATAGGAAATCTTTAGGGCCTCTTTGAAATCCTTTCCAAAAGAGGTAATTGCCATCACCCTTCCTCCGTTCGTAATTACATGACCTTCCGGACTTATAGTAGTGCCTGCATGAAACACCAAAGAATCGGTGATATCATCTATGCCATTTATTTGTTTTCCTTTGGCGTATGCTTCGGGATAGCCGCCAGATACGGTCATGACCGTGGCTGCCGTTCGCTCGTCCAATTCTAAAGTTATGGTATCCAAAGTCTGATTCCCAATGGCTTCAAAAATCTCTACCAAATCGTTTTTAATCCTCGGAATTACTACCTCTGTCTCCGGATCTCCTAAACGCACGTTGTACTCGATTACCTTAGGGTCGTTGCCAACTTTTATAAGACCGATGAAAACAAAGCCCTTATAAGGCAAATTATCCATTTTAAGCCCTTCTACGGTAGGTTTTACAATTTCCTTCTCTATCTTGTTCATTAACTCCTTATCAGCAAAAGGAACAGGGGAAATAGCGCCCATTCCGCCTGTATTGAGTCCAGTGTCACCCTCACCAATGCGTTTATAGTCCTTAGCGGTAGGTAGCACTTTATAATTTTTACCATCGGTAAGTACGAAGACGCTAAGCTCTATGCCGTCTAAAAACTCCTCTATGACCACGGTAGTACTGGCCTTACCAAATTTTTCATCCAAGAGCATTGACTTAAGCTCTTTTTTTGCCTCTTCAAGCGTATTCAAAATAACGACTCCCTTACCAGCGGCCAATCCATCTGCTTTAAGAACGTAAGGAGCTTTCAAAGTTTTTAAAAACTGATATCCCTTTTCAATGGTGCTTGCCGTGAAGCTTTCGTACTGAGCTGTAGGTATTTCATGTCGTATCATAAACTCTTTGGCAAATTCCTTACTACCTTCCAACCTAGCCGCGTTCTTTTGCGGTCCGATTACAGGTATGTGCTTCAACTGCTTATCTTCCAGAAAGAAATCGTGAATACCATTTACCAAAGGATCTTCCGGACCAACAACTACCATATGAATCCCATTCTTCAAAACTAAATTCTTGATAGATGCAAAATCATTTACACCAATAGGTATATTTTTTCCGATTTTTGATGTTCCCGCATTTCCAGGAGCTATAAAAAGTTTTTGAAGTTTAGGACTTTGGTTCAATTTCCATGCTAAGGCGTGTTCTCGCCCACCAGAACCTAAGATAAGAATGTTCATTTTTCAAATTTTTTTATGCGATTGAAAACTTACGCTTTTGTTTGAGAGAAATTTCGATGCTCTTTTCTTTGTAACTCCTGTGGGGAAAACGATTTGAAATAATCGTATACGATTTTAAGTCCTTCTGAACGTTTAATTTTCGGTTCCCAGCCTAAAATTTCTTTAGCTTTTGTAATATCAGGTTGTCTTTGCAACGGGTCGTCCTTAGGTAAAGGCTTATAGATAATCTTCTGATTAGTTCCTGTAAGTGCAATTATCTCTTCCGCAAACTCTTTAATAGTCGTTTCATGCGGATTTCCAATATTTATAGGTTCTGGATAATCACTAAATAATAATCGGTATATTCCTTCCACCTGATCGTCAATATAACAGAAAGAACGTGTTTGGGAACCGTCGCCAAAGACGGTTAAATCCTCTCCTCTTAGAGCTTGACCCATAAATGCAGGAACCACACGCCCATCGTTAAGTCGCATTCGGGTTCCATAGGTATTAAAAATTCGTACTATTCTTGTTTCCAAGCCGTGATGACGATGATATGCCATTGTAATGGACTCCATAAAACGTTTAGCTTCGTCATAAACCCCTCTCGGTCCTACGGGACTAACATTACCATAATACTCCTCATTTTGCGGATGAACTAATGGGTCCCCATAAACTTCAGATGTAGAAGCAACTAATATGCGAGCTTTCTTCTCCATAGCAAGCCCAAGCAAGTTCAAAGTACCAAGAGAACCAACTTTAAGGGTTTCAATAGGAATTTTTAAATAGTCTATTGGACTGGCGGGTGATGCAAAATGTAGGATATAATCCAATTCCCCATCTATATGTACAAAAGTGGAAACATCATGATGGTGAAATTCGAAATGTTCCAATGGGAACAAATGCGCAATATTCTTTAAGTCGCCCGTAATAAGGTTATCCATTCCTATTACCTTGAAACCCTCTTTGATAAATCTATCGCATAGATGAGAACCTAGAAAACCCGCTGCGCCTGTAATTAAAACTCTTTTCATTGAACCCATTTAAATCCCTCGAGAAAACAAAACTGTCGTAACGGTTTTAAAAATAATACGTAAGTCTAACATGATAGATCGGTTTTTGATATAATACAGATCATACTCTAGTTTTTTAATGGAATCTTCCATATTTTGTCCATATTTAAATTTTACCTGTGCCCACCCCGTAATACCCGGTCTGATAAGATGTCTAGTACCATAAAATGGGACAAGTTCATTAAGTTGATTCACAAAAACTTTTCGTTCAGGTCTTGGCCCAATAAATTGCATGTCTCCTTTAATGACAGATATTATCTGAGGTAATTCGTCAATTCTGAAAACCCGGAGAATCCTACCGAAAGGGGTAATTCTTGCATCATTTTTTACCGCCATTTTGGCTCCTTCCTTTTCAGCATCCGTTACCATTGATCTAAATTTATAAATCTTGAATTCCTTTCCATGAAGACCAACTCGTTTTTGTGTATAAAATAGAGGACCCTTGTTAAAAAAGAAATTTAATACTAAAACCCAGGGGATACATAAAATTAATATCAAACCCAACAAAACAGATAAAGTAGAATTAATGAAAAAACCAAATATCGTTTGAAGGTACCTAATCTTTCTATTACGAAGTTGCAGAATTTCATAAAAACTATCGTTATGCGATTGAATAGGCAAAGCTTCATAAGTATTTTCATAAAAGGAAGTATATGAAATAACTTCTTTCCCTCTCAATATAGAACGTAAAAGGACCTTTTCCAAGTCCTCGGGTAATTCATTATAGTTCTTCAAATTGAGTATCCAGGCATCCACTTTTTCAACTGCACTCAAAAACTTTTTCCTTATTTCGACATGTTGGCTGACATTATAGGTCAGTTTTACACGATAAAATGTTTCTACAGCATTTCCGTCAATAATTGATGTTACCTTTTTAAACTCTTTTTCCGTCTCTTGGTCATACATAAGCAGCACGTTCTTGGTATTGGGCAAAACTCTAAAAACGTTGACAAAGAAAAGCCTCCATAGCGCTATCTCCAAGGGGGTTAAAATTAAAAACACCAATAATGGGATCCGCCAAAAGCTAGCATCGAAGAACAAAACAGTAAATAGGAATACACAAAAAACGTATAATGCTGTGATATAGAGCGCCTGAGAAAGGACATGTTTTCGTTTTAAATTGCGTTGAATATTATAAAGATCTAGAATATATGCTAGTGTCAAAAATGAAATAATTCCAAATGAGCCTACTACAAACTTAAGTTTAAGGGAAACGAATTCAATGTCTATAGCATGGCTTATAAAAACATTTAAACTAGAACTAACAATAAGTAAATCCCCAACTAATAGTATAAACTTACGTTCTAAAGAGTTAAGAATGGAGGGTCTTGACATTTCTACGAAAAGTTATTCTTATCAAAAATAACTTTTCAATTTTAGAACAATGGCAGAAACCAAATAAAATGAAGATTTAAAGAATGAAAAGCCTTCAACATCCCTGTATATTTTCCATTCATACTTGAGCAAGTCTAATTTATTGGCTGAAATAGAGGGGTTGCCCACACGATAACTAGCTAGGCATTCGTTCAAACCATACCCATTGGTTTTTTTCAATAGTTTTAACCAAAGTGCATAATCCTGACGTTTCCGAATAGACGGCATATACTGTTTTCCAAAAAAGTCAACATTATAAATAACTGTTAAACAGCCAATAGGGTTTTTATACAATGCCCTACTGTAAGTTACAAGGGGCTTGCACTTCACATATTTTGGAAGCTTTATACCCTTTTCATCCATAATGTCATAATCAGTAGATGTAAAGTGGTAGCCATTCTTCTTCATAAATAGCAGTTGCTTCTCTAGTTTTTCTGGATACCACAAGTCATCACTATCTAAAAAAGCTATGTAATTACCCTTCGCGAGTTCTATAGCCCTATTTCTCGCTACGCCTGCGCCACTATTTTTTTCTAGACGATGGTATTTAACCCTTTGGTCCTTTGAAGCACATGCCTTAATAATTTCCGCACTACTATCATTAGAGCAATCATCAACTAAAATATGCTCCCAATAAGCGTAGGTTTGGTTTTGTACTGACCTTATGTTCTCCGAAATATACTTTTCGGAGTTATAGACCGGAGTAATAATAGAGATTAAACTCATTTTGTTAGGCCTGTGTTTAGTCAACACAGAGATTTTCAGTCACTGACTATTATTCAGATAGAATGATATTGTTTACTTTGAATTCTTCACTTTTGGCACATCCTCTGAAAATACCAAAAGAAAACTCACTATATTTTTTTAAGGTTGGGCTGAAATCTTTTACGACAAACAAAGATTTTCCATACTTCAGTGTATTATTCTCATTTACGGTAAAATCCCACCCCTCAAAACCGTGTTCGATTCTATCCTCAGGTAACTTAGCTAGGTCCCCCTCATACGGCTTTGCATGAAAGTAAAACCTGCAACCGTTCCAATCTTTGAATTTAGTGGATAAAACATCGAACTTCAAGTAAATTCTATTCCCGTTTTGGATTTTAATTTCACGTAAAATCAAATCCTCCCTTATTACAACAGAATCTTTTAAAATGGATTGAGCGCTCGTGTCATTAAATCTTTCGCTTATTTTTTGAAACTGTTTGTCTTTACCAATATCGTTATAAAAAACAAAATATTTGTCAAATTGTCTGTTTGTATTAAAAATACTGGGAAGCACATATGTGGTCAACTGCTTATTGTTATTGATTTCTGAAATTAGTACAACATCATCTGATTGAAAATTTCCAATACTGTTACTAAGAAAATCTTTAAAGTTTTTACCATTGGTAGGAATAGCTGATTGCAACTCTTTTTTTGAGGAAAAACCTATAAATTCATCCTCAAAAGGATAATCGATTGTAACCAATCTCCTCATTTTCTGGTTACTAATTTCTTCTATTACATTCGTAATATTACTCTTTGTACTAGGAAATATTTTTCTTAAATAATTTTTAGAGTACCCCCATATTGGGAGGAAAATCAACGCTATTATAATTACGTATAAATACGCAGGCTTCGTCTTTTTCTTTAATCTATCAATCTTTAGAACATGATTTACCATATTATCCAACATAACACCGGTGATTAGAACCAATGCAGTCAGAAACGGAAGTATATTTCTATCAATATATACGTGTTGCTTAACGATAAGGGCAATAGACAATAATGTAGAAAAAACGAAACCAGCCCAAACCCAAACTGATTTCTTAGAAAAGCACCTAAAGCCCAAAAATAGAATAACCGGTAGTAGGTAAACCAACCCTCCTAGGGAATAAAAAACCTCTGAGACCATATTCTTTAAATTATATATTTTATTGTTTTCTACTACCTGGCCTTTATTGCCTGTGGCATATTGCCAAAAATTAGAAAAATAATCGTGAATAACCATATTGAATACTTCTTTACTATAAAAAATATTCCAGTTAATCAAAGAAAAGAAAAACAAAGAACAAACAATCAATAGAGCACCTGCGCTCAATCTTTTCTCAAGTGTTTTAAATTTGCTCAAAAGCAATATGGCGATTAAGACTATTATGAATAGAGACGAAAATTTAAGGGATATTGTTATAGCAAAAAGAAATGATGAAAAAACAATCCAAAACCAACCTATAATTTTCTTTTCGGCTATAAAAAAATATAGCCATATCAATAGATTCATCATGGCCATTAGTAATGGTTCAATATAGAAAAGACTGCGCTCTTCAAGTGCCAGAAGGTTTATTCCAACCAGGGTTGCAACCATGAACATGGCAACATAATATTTCTGTTTCCATAGTAAGTAAACAAGCGGAATAAAAGAAAGAAACAAAAAGACAATGGCTTGTAGCTTTAAATAGTAATGAAAATACCGAAAATTAGGATCCTCCATATTTTTTTTTAATCCGCTAGACGATGTTTTGTAGTTGTTCACAAAATAGTTATGCCCAGGGTACTTCCAGCCATCTTCATAAATATTACCGCCCATATGGTTTATCATTCCAACCATTGCTCCAGGATAAAATAAATACGTGAACATTCGGGGTCCATTTAATGCTCGATGTATTGTTTTATCCGGAGTGAGTTTAGGATGGACAGTGGTAATAGTAAAATACTCGTCAACTGTATAATTATGCATGTTATTCTTATTATAATTTACCTGCAATAGAACTACAGAAACAAACAATAATAATAGTGCCAAAAACAATAATCTATACTTTGTCAACAAATCAAACACTTCGCCTTTTTCCATTTAAGAATTGTTTTTGGCTTTATAAACAATACAATACGCAAAAAATAATTGTAAAAATCCATTCAAGTCATTTTCGAAAATTACATCCTCAATGAACTCATCATAATCTCCAATGAACTCCTCCGTTATTTTTTTTATTTCAACATCTAGAATGGTCCCACTTACATTCATCACTTGATTACTCACACCATAGTCATGTACAATCTGAAGCGTTGTGATCATGTTCAAGCTATCCAAAAGATCATTAATATCAATATTATTTTCCAACTCAATACGAAGCGCTAAGTCTACTTCTTCGCCATTGCCAATCTCGGCAAAATCGGTAGAAGCATAATAAGATATCTTAATGTCAGAAAATGGGGCTTGAGAACGAATATATTTATTGCTATCCTCTTCTCGAAGTTTAAGTTGATGCAGCACCTTTTCCTTAGTATAATTTCTTTTTTGTATATCACGACTAATTTTCCAATGTAATCTTAAACTTTCCTCCGGATCTACGAATACCTTCAAATCAAAAAGGTTACGTTTTGCGGAAATATAAAAAGGGTGCAGCCCTTCAAATACTGTTATTTTATTAGGATATACCTTTGAAGGTTCTGTAAACTTACCTGAACCGTGGTCATAAAATCTTCGCAAAATTTTCTTGCCATCCTTTAGGTTTTTCAAATGCCTTATATCTTCATGTAAATGGTTTGCCTTAGGTGACAAGTGGGTAATTTCTTCCCATTTATCATGACCTCTCTCCCATTTATGCATATCATCTCCCCTAATGATAGTCATATTTTCCTTTCCAAAAAGATTGGTCAATAATTCGGTCAATGTAGATTTTCCAACTCCAGAGTCACCACCTATACCTATTAAGAAAGGCTTGTTCTTAATCTTTTTTTCTAAATTCTTTTTGATTCCCCATTTATAAATCCAATAGACATTAAGAAGTAAACAGGTTTGAAGAAATGTCAATGCTAAGCTTGCCAAAACATCAGGAGATATCCATCGGTTTTTTTCAAAAAAGCGGTAAAACGAAAAATCGTTTTCACTGAATAAATAGGCTGAAATAAAATCTGAATCCGGTAATAGGATAAAGTAGACCAAAAATGCAAGTTGTAAAACCAAAATAGGCAAAAACGAAAATTTGTTTTCGCGAATGGCGAAATACACGAAAAAGGGAAGAATCCAGAAATACCATCCTGGTTGAGGCGGAATAAATATTAGGAGCACAGAAAAGGAAAATCCTGTGAATATCAAAAAAAGATCTTTACTAATGCGTTTAAACCGGGTGGCCGTTGCCAATAAGATAATATAGACAGCAGGAATAATATAATATTTCAATTTGCCAATCATGGCAAAACCAGCATTCAGAACTTTCGATTGCTCACTATTTCCATATACCATTTTTAAAAATGAATCGCTGTCCAAATAGGGTGCATTAAAAACAAAAATCACCAACAAAGCAATAATAGCGGGTATAGCTAGCTTTGACAACTTTTTGTCATTATTGTTTTTCCAGATGAACAGCACATAAAATGGAATAACAATGACAAGGTTGGTTTTGGCCGCTATACCTAAACCTAATACAAAAGCGGAGGGAATGTTCTTCTTTTTAAAAAGTAAATAAGAAGACGCTAAAAGAAACATAATAGGAACAACATCTAACTGACCGTGGATGTATGTAATATAAATCAAGACCGGAGACAACCAATAGTACTTTAATAATTTAGCTGCCTTGCCCTTTAAAAGTCTACTTAAAACTAGTAAAATAGCTATGTCAGCCAATAGCATTGGTACCCTTATTAGAAATGGGGTAATGTTAGAAGCAAAGCCCCCTAAAAACCCCAAAAAGTACAGCATTAAAGGCGGATAGGGGAAAGCGTCTATAACGCCTGAATTGTAAAAGTACTCATACGGGTTGTTAAACCCGGATTCAAAAAAATAAACGACGAAAGGTATAAAAGCCTCTCTCAAAAACTTTCCTGCAAATAAAAAAGATAGTCCCACTTTTATCACTAGACCTATCAAAAAAAAACGATCTATTAGTATTTCGAGCTTGAAAGCCCCCTTATCGTCTTTTAAAGAAAATAATACGCTATCCTTTACTGCCATCTCGAAACGTTATAGTGTTTGGTACAAATTGCGTCGAAGACTATTTCTTGTTCCCTTAAATACGTTTTGTACTTTTCGATATCGGTATCACGACCTTGTAATTCAGGAGATACCAAACATAGTTTATATTTCATTTTCTTGAATTGCAAGAACAATTCATGGTCCATGGGTAGTTTTGTAAAACAATCGATCCATATCCAATTAACCTTGCCTTGCATAGCCTTTAAGGTGTCAATACCTTCAAACTCGGAATAGCGCAAAGCGACATTTTTTTCTCCTATGCTCGCAAGTGTTTGAATCATTGGAAAAGAGGAGTCTAAAAAGAAGTATTTAGTTATGCCATACTTTTTGATCAGTTCAAGCACCTTAAATTCTATTCGCTCACTTTTAATATTCAAAATTATGGTGCCGTGCTCGTAATGTTTTAAATATGTTTCAAAACTCTCACCTTTCACGAATGGATCATGAGCGATATGGATATTACCATCAAGGGCATCTCTTAAATCAATTTCAACACCATACTTACCCGGTATCCCTTTCAGTTCTGATAAAGAATTGATGCGATGCGCTATATACTCCATATTATTTTAGACTCTTCTTTAGTTTTTTGCTAAAATCCAGCGTTCTTTTTATGAACTTCTTTTTTTGCCGCAAGCCCTGTATTCCAGCTTGAGGCACCATGAATTCTCTCAGGAAACAATACATTGAATCTGATAACTTTTAACTTCTTCTTTTTGGCAACATAAAGCGCGTATAAATCCAATGCAAAATCATAAGGGGGATTTTTCCAATCAGCAAAGAAAGTGCGATGAAAAATGTTCGGCTGCGCATTGATATCGTGTAATTTCTCCCTCATATAGATAGTTTCGAAAAGACTCATGCCCGAGGTAAAGAACTGGTCAAAAAAGGGCCGTCCCTTGCGGTCTCCTTTTACATATATGTTTTCTTCATTTGGTTCATTCTCTATAATTTCCAATGCTCTAATCACATCTTTAGGGTCTGTTTGCATGTCCGCGTGTGTCCACCCGATAAATGTTCCCTTCGCTTCTTGTAAGCCACATATAATACCATATCCATAACCTTTGTTCACAGGTACATTTACTATTCTCGCAAATGAATATTTCGGTACTAATTCGTGAAGCACTTCAGTGGAGTTATCCGTAGATCCGTTATTTACTAGAACGGCCTCAATGTCTTTGCGCTCGATAACTTCATCAAAACGAGAGAGTATTAAAGGAATGTTCTTGCTCTCATTATAGCAGGGTATTATAATTGACAATTTCATGCCGTTCATTTACAGTTTTTTAATGGTCTATTTTTTAAAAACCCAGAACTTCTGCCCCAGAAAGTTCAATATGGTACTCGCTCCTGTAGCACACAAAAATCCGAATAACACATTATTAAATAAATTCAAAATACCCTTGTTAACTAAAACATTGACTGCCAAAGTAGTAACATATAAAAAGAAAAAGCGAAACAATTGTGTTCCTGAAAATTCTTTAGTATGAAAGGTCCAAAACTTGTTCAATACATACGCTACAATACTTCCTGTCAAAAATGATATTCCCTTTGCTACGTTATGTCCTGTATAATTGTTCAAAAGGAAATAAGTGCTAAAATCTACTACAACCGCAATTAGTCCGGAAACAACGAATTTTCCAAGCTGTTTTTTGGTGGTCGTATTTATCTCCATTCTTGGTTAAACTGGCTATACTCTTTATCCAAAGAGGCTATTTCAGATACTTTAACTGTGATATCCTTTTCCAAACGGTAAGGGTGCCAATCAACCTTATGAAAAAAGCTTTGCCAATAGACAAAGGTCTTATAATCATTTGGAGTGCCCCAACCGATGTAATGATCAATTTCAAAAACTTTGACATTTAGGTTCATTTCGACCAATTCATTCAGGCAACTGTCTACGTAAAATTCGCCGTTGACCCGTATATTTTTTTCGTAAAGGCGAGATAATGCTTCTAAAAAGTAGCTTGTTTTCCTAAAATAAAACGTACCAACTATGGCATGATCCTTTCTTGGGGTGTCACTAATTGCCTTTTTGACACTTACACCAGTTACCGTATTATTTTCATCTGTTTTAATCCAGCCATACATTTCAGGGTTTCGTTCACTACTAGGATGATTTCTAAATGACCAAGCGATAGCATCGACAGAAGAATCATTTAATAATTCTTTATACTTTACTTTGTCAAATAACATCCCGTTGTCGCATGCGGCAATCAATAACGGACTATTGGAATCCACGTCCTTCAACCCAATTTCACAGGTGCAGGCCTGCCCTTCCGTTGTTTTGTTCAAGGATACTATTTTTGCATCGGTGTAGGTTATTTTAATGTTACTTTCCAAAGGATAATCCTTTAAATGATCTTCTAGACAAACAAAGATATTTGTAGGCGCTTTTGGTAAATAATTCGCTGCTTGAACAATCATGGGTTTCCCTGAAACCGAAATTAAAGGTTTGGGGTCTACATAACCTTCTTTATAAAAACGACTGCCAAGCCCAGCAAGTGGTATTAGATTAATGCCTGTTTCCTTGTGGATTTCCGTGTTCACCTCTTCATTGCAAACCGCCCTAAAATAATCCGAAAAGCCATTATATTCCTCCACATCTTGCGGTGTGCCCCATTGTAGCATGTGCTGTATGTCATAAATAGAAACTTTGAGGCCGTCATTAACCAAAAGATTATAAATAAGGCTTACATAATACTCTCCGTTCAAGTTAATGTCTTGCTCCATCAACTCTTTGAAGTATTTTTTTACATACGCCCCTTTTTTGAAATAGTACATGCCTATCGAAGCATATTCTTGCATTCTGTTGTCTGTGAAGGGTTCTTTTTCCTTGATTTCCAACATCCACTGTTTTTCATCTCGCATAAAAGCATAGTTGGTCGTGCCCAACATATGCGGATGAAAACCCTTGTAAGCTGGTACGGCTCCATCGGCATCTCGCGAGCGTGTATGGGCCAAAAAATCGGCATAGTCCCAATAGCAGGAAAAATCACAATAGTTTACAATAACTTCTTCCTCATCATCCACAAGATTTTCAACATACTGAACGGCGTATACCGGTCCTTTTTTATGTGGCGGAATCTCAACGATTTTACCTTTTGGAGCAATTCGCTGAAGGATTGCCCTCATATTGGTTTCCTTGAGATGTTTGCTGTTGCAAATAAAAATAAAGTCTTCCTCTAAAGGAAACATATGTACCACATGATCAATAATGGGCATGCCATCTATTTCAATCAAAGGTTTCGGGGCTGTATAGCCAGCTTCAACGAAACGATTTCCCATACCGGACATAGGTATTACTATCTTCATAAATTATAGACTAAAGCTTTGAACACTATATATACTGTTTTTTTTATCTTTCCAAATCGGTATATACTTCTCAAATGCGTAGTTAAACTTGTTTTCTATCAAAATATAATCCAATTGGTATTTTTTTGAAATCTCCAAGAAATCATTTGGTTTTAGATTTCTGTAAAAGTCAATTCCATGAGATTCTTGATATCTAGAACCAAATATCATTTTCCACCTTTCTCCATACTCGGCAATATATTGTTCTGCGAACGGAAACTCATCACTAACGAAAACCCCTCTTCGGCCAATAAGCCTCATATCGGTATTCATTGGTCTTGAATACGTAACAAAAATAGCATCTTCTGATGTATTTTGAATAAAGTCGTAATACCCCTTTCGGTTATTATAAAATGTTTCTTTTGGATTGTCTATAAATAAAATTCCTACAAAAATCAAACTTATTATGATAACAACGAAATTTTTCATCCCAAGACTTGGAAAATAAACTGTCTTCTCTGATTTCATAAAGTCTGAGAGGGGAATAGCCCACACAACAACCAGCATCCAATACCCAAAAGTCGTAAATCTTGAAATGCCCATGTAGGCGATAACTTTTAGCGGTAGGACTTCAATAAAAAAGTATTGGAACGCAATAGCACCGGAATAAGAAATCAAGGCGAACAAAGAAAGTTTCCATAGTGCCTTATTCTTCTTTTGTATGCCATAAAGAAAAGGTATTAGAAAAAACACGCACATTCCCACAAAGAAGATTTGCCAATCACCTTTGAGGTTCCCGAAATCCGGAACACTATAATGCCAAGAATGTCTCTCCTTCACATAAATATCAACGAACTCCTGTACAGGTAAGGTCTGCTGCGCAGCAAAAATGATCTTTATAGCCAATACGGCGATAATACCGCTCGCCAAGATGAAAAGGATCTCCCTAAGTTCTTTCTTAAAATCTGGCATCAACAAAACCAGATAAAAACCAATCGTGAACAAGCCCATAGCTGGATGCACTAAACAGCTCACAAAGAAGAAAGCCAAATACCAGGACATTTTTCGGCCACCTTCTTTTAAAAGGATGCCCAAAAAACCAAAAAATATAGAAATGTTATACGCGTGCAACGCTGGGGTATAACTCAACCATGATGCTACGGAAAAATAGTATCTATACTCTTTCAAAATGACCATAAGCACCAAGCATAGCAATACAAAAGGCGCCGCCCGATTGAGGGCTTTTTCTGAAATATACCTTCGCAACAACGCTAGTAGTATTTTGAAGTAAAGAACAGGAGTACAAATTAGTAGCAATAATTTTAAAATATAGAGCACCTTATACCAAGGTAAGGTCGTCACCCATGAGATCGCTACTACCAAATACCCATAAACCCATCTCGGATTCTTGGTCATAGTGGTATTGGTAAAAAAATCATTGGAGAGATATTTCGCATCGAAAATACGTTCAAAGAAAGGCATCATGTCTTGCTCTGCCCAAGTATATGCCGTCGGTTGCATCATGAACCCCACAAATCCAAAAATGGCCGCTATAGCCAGATAAGAATAGTTTCGAGACGGATCTAACTTCGATATCATAATTAAATCAAGTTTTGAATTTACTGCCGATAAGAACTTTTGACCTATCTCTATAATTTCTGTCTGTACTTCTCTGCTTCCCAATTGCTTAAATATCTGATTTCACAATCCTCTAAAAATTGTAAATCTGTTTCAAGGGTATCCGCTATGAGAAGATTGTTCTTAAAGACATCCTCTATCATTTTGGCTTTCTTCAAATCTGCCGCAATGATGTATATGAAACCATTGTACCTGACAATTTTTGGAGTATCAAAATAGAGTTCTTGATACTTTAAAAAAACCTCGGCGTTTAATTCGTCTGCATTGCATATAGTATACCCGCAGAATACATACCCATCAGGAGAAAAGGGTTTTTTCAACTGATCCGCATTTATCTGATTCAAAAGTTTAGTAATCGTTGCATCTTCGGATAGGTAGGCGATATCATCACGATTGAAAGTTTTGTTATAACAATTTGCAATATTGGTTGTATCGCGATATCGCGAAAAATCCACCCCCGCTTTTTTCTCGGCAGCCACAAC
The DNA here is from genome assembly GCF_027474845.2 of Maribacter aestuarii. Taxonomy (NCBI): domain Bacteria; kingdom Pseudomonadati; phylum Bacteroidota; class Flavobacteriia; order Flavobacteriales; family Flavobacteriaceae; genus Maribacter; species Maribacter aestuarii. The sequence continues at coordinate 1,793,213 of NZ_CP107031.2, read as the reverse complement.
CACTTTTTCATTAAACGCCTCAATATCATCATAGTTATTAGAGCTAATAATCAACCCATGGTTCTGCAGAAAAATTACATTTGGGAGACGACCAAAGGTACTTTCGTAGTGCTCCATTTGCTTTTTCAATTCTAGGGCAAGCTCAATGCCTGGGGTTTCGTATTTCACGCAGAGTGCCTTATCATCCAGCTCCTCCATTTTTTGCAACCAGTTTTTATGCGAAGTGAACATATTCACTGAAATGGAATGCACATGCAGCGTATACTTGTACAATAAGGCATGCAAATACGTTTCTATAGAAGGTCTAGGACCCTCAGAAACCTTTGCCAATTGTAGCTTTTTTGATGCCGTAGCGTCTTTTCCTTTTTTATCCGCAATTTCCAATACGTCGGCATCATCCAATATCGCTACAACATTATCCGTTTCTACAATGGTATGCCCTGTATTTTCGGTTAATTCGGAGAGGAGAAAGCCCGATGCTTTGATATACATCTGGTTTCCAAATTTTACGGAAGTATTGCCTCCACCAGCTTGAACCAGGTCAAAACGCTGCCCGGCATATTTTGACATTTTTATCAAGGCATCAAGGGCTTCTTTATTTTCCATCGGTTAAGATATTTGCAAATCGGGAAACCTCCCTTATATTTTCTGTGAGCAACTGCGCTTCCTTTTTATGATTGATCCAAAAACTCGGTATGCCCATGGCGTTTGCACCGACAATATCCTTGCTCCAGCTATCGCCAATCATGAGCGCCTCAGAAGCCTTACAATCGAGTTTTTGCAGTGCTTTAGTGAACATCGCAGCATCCGGTTTTTCAATCCCTACCTCTTCACTGGTCACTAAAAAATCGACATATTTAGCAAGACCTAGTTTTTCGATTTTTCGAAATTGTATGTGGGCCGTTAAATCGGTGAGGATACAAATTTTGCCTCCTTTTGCTCTACAGTTTTCCAAATAGTCAATGACCCCTTCAAAAAGTGTCATGTGTTTCAAAAAGGTGCCCCAATACAGTTCGTAAAACTCCAAAGCATAGTGCATGCTATTTATAGCATTGTATTCCAACATTTTTTGAACATACAATAACCTATTGTGCGATGCGGCCCTTTTCGGTAATTCTAGATGGGTATTTTGTCTACCCTTATCAAAGCTCTGCTGTGCAAGTTCTTCGGAGATATTGAACTTAGCAGAAAATCGTTCCAACACTGTTGACAAGGCTATTTTATGAGGAATATCATAGCCGTACAGCGTATTGTCAAGGTCAAGGATAAGGTTTTTTGCGGTCATTGCTATCAGTTGGACTGTATCAAAGATAAAACCTTAAGGATATTTGTGATGCTACTAGACTCTAAAAAAGACTTCAGTTTATTGAAAACCATTTCAAAAATAATTTTAAACTTGTTAATTAAATTAAATTTTTATACCTCCTGAGTAACTTTTCCTCTTCAGAAGCCCAACTGTATTTTTTATTAACTGCGCGTTGCCCATTTTCTCCCATTTGATTTACCAAATCAGGGTTTAGAATCAATTCTTCTATGCTATCGGCTAGTTCGTTTGAAGAATAGGGTTCTACACAAAAACCGCAATCATATCGCTCCACTACTTTTTGATAGAGGGGAAAGTTTGATGTGATAACAGGTAAACCAATGGCCATATATTCAAATATTTTTGTGGAATAGGATTCGACATAATTCTTAATCGGTTTTAAGACAGAAAGACCGACCACACATTTTTTTGAAACCTCAAAGCCTTCTTTCGAGTCCATTCTACCATAAAATTTGACATTTTCCTTAATCTCCCTTATAGGCAGTTCAACTATTTTCTCCTCCGAAATAGGCCCGATATAATGCATAAAGAAATCAGTTCCCCTAGATTTTAAAATCTTTAGTGCCTCAAGGGTGACATCAAGGCCACGCTCATTGGAAATGCCGCCAATATAGAATATTTCATTTCCTGCTCGATTGTTGTTAATGTAGGGTTCAAAGTGCCTTAAATCAGGCATGTTCAAAACCGTAGTCAACGATCTACCTTTATTGGTATATACATGCTGATACGAATGTTCAGCGATGATTAAATGAAAATATTTTAAATAATACTGCTCTACTTTTTTGTAGACGAGTGAAACCAAACCCCTCAGAAACTTTGGAATGTAGGTTTTGTCTAGTATCTGAACTGTTATATTTTCGTGTATATCAAATACAACAGGAATCTGAAACTTTGAACTTAATTGCTTTCCGACAAACATAAGTTCAGGGTCGTGAAAATGCACTAAGCTTGGTTTTAATTCTTCTACTTTCTTTCTAATTTTAGAGCCGCTTTTGAAGAAGTTTTTTATTCTTGAACTTTCTAAACCGATATCTAAAACTTGTACGCCTTCAACAAGTTCATCTCCTTTGCCATCGGCCACCAAAAGATAAACGTCGTAGCCACTTTTAAATAAGCTTACACACTCCCGATAAAAAATTCGAGTATCTCTTCTCGGGTGCACTGTCGATATGTGAAATATTTTATGAATAACCTGTGCTATTTTTTCGTCTTAGTACAAGAAGGGTCAAAAGTATCAAGATAATTCCACCATGAGTCACCAAAACGGTAGAAAATGTAGTGGTAAATATGTTATAAATAAAGAAAAAGAAAATCCCATAGAACCGGCTATCCACATTGCTGTTTTTCACAACACTAAAAAAGGTGCCTAATAAGAAAATATTTAGAATCACCCCTATGAAGCCAGCGTTAGTAAATCCATCTGAAATTATTCCGTTATTAGCTGCCATATCCGGTCTGTCGAAGTATATTTCACCTATTAATCGCGCTGGTGTTTCGTCATACGGATATTCGATTAATCCCTTTAAAAATCCGCTGGACCAATACAAATGATTGCCATCAAAAAAATCATAATAGGCATAATCAAGAAGACTAGGAATGAACATTAACCTTCTGAATATAATTACAGCAACCATATTGTTATCTGCATCAAAGAAAGGTATCGAAATTATAGCTATGAGCGCTAAACCTAGTAACCCGCCAACTACATAATTCATCAGTTTTTTTGATGGTAAAAAGTAAAATAAAACTACCAACAAGCTCCCAAGAAGTACCGACTTAACAGCTCCCATTAGATAGAGCATTAACAACACCAAAAAATTGAAGAACGCAAGTAATCTAAGACGGAATTTTAGAGCAAAAACAAAAATCACAGGTATGATTACCCGTGTAAACCATGAATGTGAATAGCTCGAATAGGTATCAAACAATGCTCTAAACTTAAATCTGGTTGAATAGATATCAATCAAGAACAAGTTTTTAATATTTATGTGATGTATGTATCTTAAAAATGGAAAGACTCCTATTATCGTAATTGCTACTAATAAAAAAAGTGATTGTTTTTTACTTAGAATGGGCCAACTGATATCATATCTGATTTTCAATGTGAAAAATAGTGTGAAAAATAGCGAGATATGAGCTAGGTAAATAATCGGGCTGGCATTTGTACTTGAAAAAAAGATAGAACTAGGTATATAATATACTGCTAAAATAATACCAATAGTATTTTTACTGAAAATATCGAAATTCGCTCTCTTGTATAAGCGAATTGTGATAAAAACGAAGATACTTACAACAAGATATTTGAGTAAGTTGAAGTTATATTCGATTTCAATTTTTTGATTCAATTTGCGAAAGAACCAAGTAAACCGTACCACTAAAAAAAAAGTATGGAAATAAGAAAGTAATATATCTCGAAGAGGTATTTGCCTAGTTTAATCTTCATCTCTCAATACTCTAACTTCATTAATAATTATTAAAAAATATATTGTATACAAAGTGGCAGCGCCATAAGCGTACCACTTTACAAAAGAGAGAAAATCCAAATTGAAAAAATAGACCAGACTTAGCATATATAATAACATAATAACAAACCTACCATACTGCCAAAAAGCATTAAGTTTGATTTTTTTCAGAGAGATAAGAACGATACTAATTGGTCCTACAATTATTTGAGATAAAAAAACAACGGCCAGTAACTTTGCAATAATTCCAGTAATCTCCCAATCGAATCCAAAAACAAATGGGAAGAGATAAACACTACCGAAATACAAAACTAAAAAGGCAGGGATGCCAATTGCAGCTAACATCCCTAACGTTTGCTTAAAAGTTTTCTTTGCCAGTTTTCCTTGCCCTTTGTTTATATATTCGCTCATTTTTTGAAAGAAAATAGTGCCCACACTTTGTGTAATAAAAGAAATAGGCAATAATACGACCATATTTGCCAATCCAAAATATCCTAGTTGTTCTTTCGAATAATATATTCCAATAAAAAGTATGAGCATTTGAAGGCTCATTACGTTTACAAAACTCGAGGGCATGTAATGAAGCGGAAATTCTTTATAGTCAACTAAAAGATCTTTGTATGTGTTCCATTTATTTCTCTGGAATTTTAACTTGGAAAAAGCAAATAACAATGCCATGGCCACACATACTCCGACAAACTTACCTAAGGCTAGGCCCAATTCATTCTGTCCTTTTAAGTAATAAATCGAGCACGCAAAAGCAACATAACTACCATTTTCTATGATTTTAGAATATGCTTTTAGCTTAAATTTTTTAATTCTGACAAACCAGAAATTTATGATGTTAAGAGCTGACAAGAACAAAACATAAAAAGGCACAAAATTAATTACGTTTTGGATTTTAAAACTATTTCCTAATCTATCACTAAAAAAATTTACCAAAAAAATAGTCACAATCGAAAATAATAAAGCAATACCAATACCTAGTACCATCAATTGGTTTGCTCGATTATCATCTTTCTCCGTAACCACCGCGTTTTCCAATTTAAAAGTGGAAAAGACCAAAAGAATGCTACTAAGCGCCATTAGACCAGTGATTTCGGCCATGGCGTTCTGGTCATATATTCTCGACAATAATGGACTAGAGACCACTGGAATCAACTGGGCTGCTATAACTAAGCCGGCTTGACTGAATATATCTTTAAAGTATCTAGATGTGAAGAAACTCAATAAATTTATGGTTTTAGTTGTCTTTATTTTTTTTAAGTATTAGTCGATTCAAGTCAGTCTGTAAGTAAATGAAAGTAAAGAAAACGAAAATAAAGCATCCCCACAGTCTAGATAGATAATTTTCAAAAATCGTATTCGCAAAAATCACTAACAATAAGATTAATAACCGACTAAGATTTTGCCTAGATGCTAAAGAAAATAACTTTGCCCAAAGACCTATGAATAAAAATAGTCCTATTATGCCTCCAGAGATAAGATAGTTCAATAGTTGAGAATGCGTGTTATATTCTCTCCTTACTTCGCTTAAACCAGGCCATTCATCACTTGGCAGACACGAGTTTAGGTACGATTGAACATCGCCCTTGCCCATTCCAAATAAATAGTTATCTGGAATTTTATTCACACTGCAACTATAAACATGATATCTATAAAAATCAATTATTGCCGTTTCCTTCGAAATTAAATTCTCTTTTTCAATAAGTTTTATAGTTGATACTTTTTCTCGTTCTTTATAAAGCAAAAAACAGGATGCAATTAATCCAACGATCGTTAAGTATATCGCTGTTCTTTTTCCAAAGGAATGGTAAATGAAAATCGGAATAGCGGCCAATATTATAAGCTGATTCATTTTAGAGGGTAAATAAAATACAAACCCTAGGAATATTAAGGCCGGAACAAACATTAAAAACTTCAAGACCATATTTTTAGCATAAATAATAATGTTGAGTGCCGCATAAAAAGCCACTACGAAATAGGAAGCCACATAATTATGATGTACAAATAACTTAATCTCCACGTTAGCCAAACGATATCCTCGAATCGAAGAGCCCGAAATCCAATAAAACCCTTTTGATATGAAATAATCAATTTGCTCAAACAAAGAATATTCCTTAATTGGCAATTCCTCTAACCTTAAAACTTGATAATGGCTTACTCCAAGAAGGTACGACCGATACCAAAGAATTAAATAGATTAGCATTGCAAACACAAAAACCAACTGAACGCGTTCAGTTATATTTTTGGTTAAAGGAGGGTGAAAAAAAGAAAAATGAATGGAAAAAGTAAAAGGACAATATTTGATTGAGAATCTGCAATTGAGGCTACTAAATCCTCTGACCAAAATGACGAAAGTAGATACCAAATATAGTATCCCGTGAGAAGGAAGAATGTAAAAACTAAGTTTCTGTTTTTAATCCTTTTGGAGAAGTTATTCCAATAAAGTAAAACTGAAGCCAGACAAAAACCAATAATTAAAATTGATTGAAATGCAGGTCGAAGGATGGGGAACAATGACAGGGAAGCTAAAAATAGTCCTGTAATATTAATTTTTTTTCTTCGCTTAGTGCTATCATTGAAATTATCCTTGTTGAAGCTAAGCCTGGAAACTTTATGAATTAGACCATTCTATTCAAGGCAACTATTCTTCGGCCTCCTCGCAAAAGTACGATAATTCTTAGCCTTGTCAAGTTTGACTTTCCCTTGCATGTTATGTTCTTTTAGGATTTTTTGCGCGAAACCGAACCACGTCATGACCTCGCCATCTGTAAAATGATGAATGCCATAATCTTTACTTTTGCTTGCTATCAAACTCAAAATAAACTGCGCTAGATGATTCGCATTTGTGGGGCAGCCTATTTGGTCGTTGGTTATTTGCAAATCTTCACCGGCTCGCGCCTTTTTCAAAATGGTTTTATAGAAGTTATTTCCGAATTCTGAATAGAGCCAAGAGGTTCTCACAATGAAATAGTGCTTCAGTATCTCTTGAATATGCCCTTCGCCCTTTAACTTAGACTTCCCATACTCGTTGATTGGATTCGTTTGGTCACTCGGAAGGTAGGGCGTTACTTTCTCGCCATCGAAAACATAATCCGTCGAAATATGGATGAGCGTCATCTTATTATTAGCACAAGCAATAGCTAAGTTTTTCACGGCTTCCGCATTGACCTCAAATGCTGGTTCCGGAGTTTTTTCTGCCTGTTCTACATTGGTGTAGGCGGCACAATTGATGCAATAATTGAAATTTCCTTTAGAAAAAACAGATGAAATTTTTTGAATATCGGTGATATCCATTGTTTTAGAAGTATGGAATTCAAATTCCATTTCTATAAAGTCATCTGAAATTTTTTGAATGCATCTGCCCAGTTGGCCATCGGCACCTGTAACCAAAACACGTGTCATAAACACCATTCTTTAAAGGTGGCAAGCTTGGAATCTTTTTCAGAGAGCAAAATTTTATCTTGGGGATATTCCCAATCAATATTTAAGGTGTCATCACTGTAAATTATCCCACTTTCAGACACCTGATGATAGTATGCATCACATTTATAGGCAAAAACTGCCTCGGCACTTTTCACTAAAAATCCATGCGCCATACCTTTTGGTATAAAAATTTGTTTTCTGTTGGTATCGGAGAGCTCAATAGAAATATGTCGCCCAAAAGTCCGACTCTCAGGGCGTAAATCGACGACCACATCCAAAACTTCGCCTTTGATTACATGAACCAACTTAGCTTGGGCATGCTCCCCTTCCTGAAAGTGTAATCCTCTTAAAACTCCTTGCCTTGAAGTAGATTGGTTGTCTTGTACGAAATTCAAGCTAAGCCCTAAAGCTTCCTCCAGCTTTTTCTTATGAAAAGATTCAAAGAACTCCCCTCTTTCATCTAAGAAGACTTTAGGTTCAATGATAAAACAACCTTTTAAATTGGTCTCGGTCACTGTCACAGGATGTAGTTACTTTAATAGCATTAAATATTCTCCATAACCACTCTTTAGCAAGGGTTTTGCCAATCGGTGTAGTTGCTGTTTATCAATGTAACCCATGGTATAAGCGACTTCCTCTATAGCGCCCACTTTAAGTCCTTGACGCTCCTGAATGACTTCAACCAATTGGGAAGCTTGCATGAGCGACCCAAAAGTACCGGTGTCTAACCATGCGGTGCCGCGATCTAATATACTGACTTGTAGCTTTCCTTTTTCCAGATAAGCTTTGTTGACGTCAGTAATTTCCAACTCACCTCTTTTGCTTGGTTTTATATTTTTCGCGATTTCTATGACGTGATTGTCATAGAAATAGATACCTGGAACCGCGAAGTTGGATTTCGGATTTTCAGGTTTCTCCTCTATGGAAATAGCTCTACCTGAATCATCAAATTCAACCACCCCATAACGCTCTGGGTCCTGAACATGATAGCCATAAATAACTCCACCTTCCGGATTATTATTGGTTTGCAATAATTTTGCAAGCCCGGAACCGTAAAAGATATTATCTCCTAAAATCAATGCGACTTTATCATGCCCAATGAAATCCTCCCCAATAATAAAAGCCTCGGCCAGTCCATTTGGGTTTTCCTGAACTGCAAACTGATAATTGCAACCCAACTGAGCGCCATCACCTAGTAATTTGCGGAACAAGGGTGCATCTTCAGGTGTTGTAATAAATAGTATCTCTCGAATACCCGCGGACATCAATGTAGCCAACGGGTAGTAAATCATCGGCTTATCATATATAGGCATCAATTGTTTGCTAACCGCTAAGGTAATTGGGTGCAACCGAGTGCCGGAGCCTCCTGCCAAGATGATTCCTTTCATTTTAAGCTTTTTGATATTTGGTTGTATACCAAGCGATAGTCTTCTCAAGCCCTGAATCAAAATTTTCAGCCGGGGACCAACCTAATTCAGTCTTGATTTTCGTAGCATCTATGGCATAGCGTTGGTCATGACCAGGCCGATCCTTAATGAAATTAATCTGTTCGAAATAGCTTCCTTCCGTTTTTGGGAATTTTTCATCTAGCAAACTACAAATGCGTTCTGCAATATAAAGGTTGTTGTGCTCATTGTTGCCGCCGATAACATAAGTTTCACCAGCCTTTCCCTCATTAAATACTAGTTCGATACCTTGGCAATGATCTAAAACAAAAAGCCAATCACGTACGTTGGATCCATCACCATAAATTGGAATATTTTCACCATCCAGAGCCTTACGAATAATCGTTGGAATCAATTTTTCGTCATGCTGTTTGGGGCCGTAATTGTTTGAACAATTGCTAGTGACCACATTTAAGCCATACGTATAAAAGTAGCTTCGCGCCAAAAAATCAGCAGAAGCTTTTGAAGCACTGTAAGGACTGTTGGGTGCGTAAGCAGTTTCTTCCGTGAAAAAGCCTTCTGCGCCTAAGCTCCCGTAGACTTCGTCCGTTGAAATATGGTGAAATCGGGCATGTTCGCATCCGGGCTTTACTTTGTTTGGCCCATCCATCCAATATTTTCTAGATGTCTCCAGTAATATAAATGTACCTTCAATATTTGTTTTTATAAAACTTTCGGGGCTTTCAATCGAATTGTCAACATGAGATTCGGCCGCAAAATGGATGACTCCATCAATTTTTAATTCCTCAAAAAGCTTGTCGACCAGGTTTTTATTACAAATATCTCCCTCCACAAAATGATAACGCGCATTTTCGACCACATCCATCAAATTGGCCAGATTGCCAGCGTAGGTCAATTTATCAAGGTTGACTATTTGATACAATGGATTTTTATTTAAATAGAATGGAATAAAATTACTGCCTATAAAGCCAGCACCACCAGTAATCAGAATAGTTCTATTTTCTCTTGGAAGCGACAACATAATTTACGGAATAAGCTTCGACTTATTATTTAGAAAGGATAAAAATGAATATAAAAAGAATAGACTTATAAGCAATAAGGGTATTAGAACAATATTTTTGCCAAAAAATGACTTTTGAACAACTTGTTGCTTTCCAAAGTTGATAATACTTATAGGTTCTAGGCTTTCTTGCAATTCTAATTTTTTTGTTTCAATATCACGAATTAAACGGTTTTTATATTCAAATATATCAGCAATATTTACTTGCTCTTGATTATCTAGCACAATACGATCATTTGTAAAGTTATTCTCAGAAGCCAAATTTTTAGTGTAATTAATAATAATTTCATCCACTTGTTTAAGTAATGTCTGGTTTTTATCAATCCTGCTTTGGGCATTATTTCTGTAAACTTCAATAAGGCCTAAAAAGTATTGGTTTGAATTAATGTATCGCAAGGCTTTTTTTGCAAATTCTTCCCCAGATTTTTTGTTTTTATAGTAAAACGTAATTCTATGGTTAAAAGAGCTTTTATTCTGTAACTCGGCCCTTACAATATCGGCTATCGAATTTGTATTTTCAAAACTTTGTAATAATTCCAAATATTTAGTGTCATCCTCTGAACTTAATGTCCTAGAATCTACCGGTGCAATAGTAACTTCCAAACCGTAAAAGTCAATATTACCAATTCCTATGTTTTTGAAAAAGGTAGAATCCTTTGCTTTGACATTGGCCTGAATTTCATCAACTACATCATACAGATAGTTTTTGCTCTCCATGTTCGGTTTTACGATTACTTCGGTTTTATGTTTTTTCGTAATAACCTGATTCAGCCCGTAGCCTATTGCCAAGCCAGCTAAAATCAAACCTAATAAGATTAGAGCATTCCTTTTTAGATAAATGAATAATCTAAGAATGCCTCGGCCTATTCGATTGAAACCTTTTCCAATCAAATTAAGTAATTGACCCAAATCTATTTCATCGAAACTATTTTGATTAGCTGGTGTTGGATTTTCTGCCATTTTATTAATTGAATATTTGCTTTAATATTTTGTCGGTTATCAAATAAGTGGGTTTTACCCCTGTGGTTCCCAATCCGCCAGATGCCAATGTGCTTCCGGTTTCTAGGGGATTGTCAGAAGCGTAATATGCGTATCGTATTTTTACGTTTTCTCGAATACTTTTCCTAATCTTAGATGCGGACTGTATTGCTTTTTGGTAATGTACTCCTTCCATTTCCAATCCTATTACGTTCCAAGTGGACTTATGAAAGAACTTTAAAATATCCCTATTTTGTAAGGACGTTCCCAAAACGGTAACCATCGTTCCTTCAAACACCTTTAAACCGTGGCCCTTGAAATCCTCTGCACAAAGTTCGTTTTTAAAAGGATAATTATCCGCAGTGCCTTCAAAGATATGGGCTGAAGGAATCATTAAATCACCCTTGCCCCCTTCTAGTATACCTGCTTTTCCCATAATGGATACCGATGCAATATTTAAAAAAACATCCTTCTTCTTTTGATCCTCATAAGGTTTAAGAAGCTCATCTATAGTTTCATAGGCTTGCTCACCAAATGCGTAATCCATTACAAATATAACAGGTTTTTCGCCATCAGAAATGTAGCTGAAATCGTAACAACAGGCATCTTTGCTAAACTTGGCCGTATCAAATATCTGAACGTCAATGTTAGTTCCGGAAGTATCATCCAAAGCAATCATTCCATTATTCTCCGCCATTTCGATTACGCTGTTCCTTAAGCCCGAGCTTCCTGGGACACTGAGTGCCTCATAAATTTTTAGTGAACTGGAATCCGGGAACTCTTCCTTTAGGGCATTTCGAGCAAAAAGCGAATTCATAACACTATGCATGTTCGCCGAAATAATATGGATGGGTCTGTTTAAGAGATTATTCTTTTTTAAAGCATCCTTTATGTTGTTCGCCCATCGCTCCCCATGGATATGATGACCCAACCTTTCTCTCAGTAATGCGCTGAACGTAATCGTCCTTTTGTCGCCTGAGATTTCTTCCTCTAATGAAAGTTTTCCTAACCAGTACACAATTTTGAGAAAACGATCAGGATTGGTCTTGGTACTTAATTTTTCGTAAACCACTAGAATTTCTTCAAAAGATCTTCCAAGGATATTTGCGGTATGAATTATAGCTATTTCTCGCTCTGCCAAGGACAGTTCTTCTTCTTTGATACTGCTTACTAGCTTTTGCCAATCCCTAATCGTTTTGTCCGTATCCGGTATTAGGACGCGTTTACATATTTTTTCGGATTCTATGAATAAAAATGTGAGATGTGTAAGGATATCGTATATGTCCGATCTTCCCCTAGTTATCTCTATGTTCATCTGCTCATCATCAATGCGATAACAGTTGCGCCTTCGTTTAGGGGGTATAATGGGATTTAAATGGGAAACCCTATATCCTTCATCCGAAGTTAAGTTGATAAATCTACATTGCTCAATACCTTCAGGAAGCCTTTCCAAAACGTATATGAGACCGTTGAGTTCTGCTTTTTCTTCTGCCACAGAACCATATATTTCTGGTCGTAACAACAACAGTGCATTCTTCAGGGCCTCACCAGAAACTCCATTAGGCTTGTAAAACCCCCTGTTGAAAAGGTGCCGCATAGTAATATATAAGCGTTCAATGGCATTGGTGGATTCCTGAGCGCGGGTGGTTGTAACTGCTTTTCCCAATTGAAGAATTTCGAACAAAACTACGATTTAAATTTTTAAAATCTAAGCTGGCCCTACCCCACTTTTTGGCCGCGTAGACCATCTGCCAAAAGCCTGTCGTTCGAGAGACGTTGAATCTTGTTTTGCCCTCCTAGCTTCCCTAATTTCTTCATATACTTCCTAAAACCGCCAACTCTTATAGGAGTTATTTTCAATGGTTGAAGTATTTTGCCTGATATTAAATCATTATAGTAGCTATTTTGCCTTTGTAAAGATTTATCAAGAATATCAATAAAGGCCTTCAAATCGGTTGGTGCTTTCTCAAACTCGATCAGCCATTCATGATAAGGCAATTCATCATTATCAGGCGTAATTTGTGGAGCTACCGTAAATTCGTTAACCTTGGCATCTGTCTGTTTTATTGCTTCGGACATAGCTTCTTCAACTTCCTTTGCAATTACATGTTCCCCAAAAGCCGAGATAAAATGTTTAATTCTTCCGGAAACGATTATTTTATAAGGTTTTTTTGAAATAAACCGAATGGTATCCCCAAGATTGTATGCCCAAAGCCCTGCATTCGTGGATATGATCATGACATAATCTACATCTAGTTCAATATCCTGCAAGGTCATTCTTTTTCTTTTTTCATTGAAAAATTCCTCCGCTCTTACGAATTCATAAAAAATACCTGAATCCAAAAGAAGCAGCATGCCCTTTTCTGTTTGTGAATCCTGATATGCAAAAAAACCTTCGCTGGCCGGAAATAGTTCTATGCTTGCCACTTTTCTACCAATTAGCTCGTCGAACTTTTTCCTGTAGGGTTCAAAATTGACACCACCATATATAAAAAGCTCAAAATTCTTGAAGAGGTCGCCGATATCCCGATTGGTATTTTCCTTTAGTTTTTCAAAGTACATTTGCACCCAGGAAGGAATTCCCGCGATAACTGTCATATTCTCATCTTTGGTCTCTTCAACAATTGCACTAACCTTTGTTTCCCAGTCCTCTATGCAGTTGGTTTCCCAGCTTGGCAGCCTATTTTTTTGAAGGTAATTGGGTACATAATGAGCAGAGATTCCTGAAAGCCTTCCTAACTTAATTCCATTTTTTTCTCGAAGTTCGGGACTCCCTTGTAAAAAAATCATTTTCCCGTCAACAAAAGCTGCCTTGCCGGTTTCGTGAATGTAGTTGAGAATTGCGTTTCTGGAGGCTTCTACTTGATGTTTTATTGATTCCTTGGTAATTGGGATATACTTGACTCCAGAGGTGGTTCCAGACGTCTTTGCAAAATAAATTGGCTTTCCTGGCCAGAGAATATCCTCTTTTCCATCTACAACGTAATTTACATAAGGTTTAAGTTCTTCATAATCACGGATGGGCACTTTTTCCGCAAAATCTTCAAATGACTTAATGCTCTCAAAGTCGTGGTCCAAACCAAATTTGGTCTTACTGGCAGTTTCAATGAGCACTTTAAATACCTTTTTTTGGGTATCGATGGGGTGGTCTACCCATTTGGATGTCTTTAATGCTGTTCTTTTTGCGAAAATTTTTGCTGCTAAAGCTTTTAGTGACATTCTTCTTAGTTAAAGTCTATGAAATCTAGGGGATTTAAATGGTTGCCATTATCCCACAATTCAAAATGCAAATGTGGTCCCGTAGTAAATTCTCCCGTATTTCCAACAGAAGCTATCACCTCACCTGCACGCACGATGGAGCCTTGTTCTTTTGCCAAGGAGCCATTATGTTTATAGACGCTTAAGAGTCCTCCTTCATGTTCAATGATGATTACATAGCCTGTTTCTGTAGTCCATTCCGAAAAAATAACTACTCCGTTGGCTACGCTTTTGACCGGTGTATCCTTTGGCGCCACTACGTCCACCGCGTAATGTCTTTTTTCCGCATCATAATTCATGGATACGGTTCCAGAAATAGGCGGAAAAAGTATGAGGTTCCTATTGTCGGTGTTGCGTTCAAATAAGTTATACTTATCCTCCAAGGCTACCTCCGCCCTAAGTAAAGAATCTTCCTTTATGGGAGTTAAATCAATTGAAGATGGATCTAATTTAAACTGTTGGAACAAGGAGTCCCTATTGGTTTCACTATTTTCAATATCCCCCTTAAGTACCATTCGAATATTATCTAAATACCTATTGGTATAATTTAAGGTTCTTACCAATGAATCGGTCTTATACGTAAGTTCTGTCGCTTCTTTTTTCAACTTAGTGGATGAATATCCAGGGATATATTCTCGCAACGGAGTAAAGGCGATTAATAAGATAGTGAGCCCAATTAAACCAATCATAAAAAGGGAACCCGTTACAAAGACGTTTAACCGACTTAGCTTGAAGGATATTTTCTCCTCAAAAGTATTTTCGTTCAGGATTACCAAACGATACTTGTGCAGAAGTTTCCGCTTTATTTCCTTTCTTTTTTTAACTTTTTTGGCCATTGCTACAAAGATAGACTTACCGACTAATATAGGAATACTTGGATATAAAAATATGCTCTTAATAGAATAGTTACAATCTTTAAGTTTATACGTACGGAAGCACCTTTTTAGGTTAAGGCAATTAATATTTTAGGCTAACGTTAATATTCTAGCAACCTAATCGAGTTTTTTGTACCTTTGATAACCTTAAATTGATATCTCTATGACTATTTTAAATATATTTTTGGCGATTGGTCCATGGCAAATAGCCATCGTAGTTCTTGTTGTTCTCTTATTATTCGGAGGCAAAAAAATACCTGAATTAATGCGAGGTCTCGGTAGTGGCATCAAAGAGTTTAAGGATGCATCAAAGGAAGATGAAACCATTGAGGAAAAAAAGAAAGAATAGTTTCTTTAAAATTATACATTTTACAAAACGCCTCATAATTAGTTATGGGGCGTTTTTTTGGATGCAAAACCGATTCACAAATCAGGTTCACAATTTATTTTCCTTCCTCTTTTCTTAAGTTCTAATGTCCAGGCCTATAGGGCCTTTTTCTTGTAAGTTGCAGTACAGATTAACAGTATGTAGGCGTACACGACAAAAATACTCTCTTTCACAACAAAAAATAATCCACTTTACAGATTAGGCTTAATTTCGAAATACTAAGATTGGATAAACACCCTTAGCTATGCGCTTTAATTTCAAACAAAATCCTTTGTCGGCAATAAACAATCGACAAAACCTGATAAGCATGAAGAACTATATCACCTGCTTGATAGTGTTGTTTTCCCTAAATATCGGGGCACAAAGTTTCCAAGATGAACTGTCCTCGGAAATTAGTGTAGCCCAACAATCTCAAGAAAAGGAATCCATCACCTTATCGCAAATAGATTCTGAAAATGAATCTTTTGAAAAAGCCGCTAAGATTCAAGACATACCGCATCGTACTTTTGATAACCTAGACGGTGTAGAAGTTGGCTATTATGTTGTTATAGGAGTTTTTAGTAAGACCGGCAAGCTTGGAAAACAAGTAAGGAAATTCAAAAGAAAGGGTTTCGAAGCTGGATATCTTTCAAATCCTACAACAAAATTGAATTACCTGTACTTAAATCGATATGATTCATGGCGAAATGCTTTGGAAGACTGCAGCACAGAATTTGATGGTAGGTTTAATAAGGATTTATGGATTCTTGAGGTAACCAACGAAAGAAAGAATAAAAGTTCCATCACAATTGAAGAAATTGATTACGATACGCTACAACAGGCAGCTATAGAAAATTCTAAAAACAGCTTAGAGAAAACTAGTGCTATAAAAAATACCATAAATTCTCCCCAAAGTAAGCTAATCAAGCGAGCAGATGAATATTTTAATAAAATGTGGTATGCAGAAGCGGCAAAATTATATGAGCAGGCACTTACCAAGGAGAAGGCCAATTATTCATTTGAAACCCTTCAAAAGGCGGGTGATGCACACTACTTTAATACCAATATGGAGAAGGCACATAAATGGTATACTATTCTTTATGATAATTATGAAAAGGAAATGTCCGCCGACAACATTTTTAAATATGCACACGCTCTAAAAGGTACTGGAAATTACGGTCGTTCTAAGCGATTGATGCGACTTTACAACAGAAAGCTTAAAGATGACAATGCAAGCTCCCCTGCACTGATTTCTGAATTTCAGCGCAATGAAGCTGTTTTAGATAATATTTTGAGTACACCCAAACAATTTGAAATTAAGAATTTAGCCGTCAATTCAGAATATTCAGAATTTGCTCCCATGTTTCATAATGAAGATGAAGTTGTATTCGCTTCTGCCATGGATTCTTCCTTCTTCCATACCAGACGGTATAAATGGAACAATCAACCGTATTTAGACTTATATACGGCCAAACTCAACGAAGAATCCTCTGAACTAAAAAACGCCTTAAAGTTTTCAAAGAAAATTAATACCAAGTATCACGAGGCCGCTGTAACTTTTTCTCCGGACAATGAAACCATGTACTTTACAAGAAATAATTACGGTAAGAAGCTGAGAAGGGATAAGAAAGGAATAAATAACCTTAAAATTTATAGATCACAGAAAATTGATGGGGAATGGACCGAGGCGACAGAAGTTTCTTTTAATAGTGATGAATATTCCACCGGACACCCAGCCCTTAGCAACGATGGCAAACAGTTATACTTCGTGTCAGATATGCCTGGAAGCATAGGTGAAACCGACATTTTTGTCGTGGATGTTCTGGATGATGGCAGTTTTTCCGAGCCAAAAAACCTGGGGCCGGAAATCAATACGGAACAGAAGGAAATGTTTCCTTTTATAAATGACAAAAAACTTTATTTCTCATCCAACGGACATGTTGGGTTGGGCGGCTTAGATGTCTACGAAGTAGCTTTTGGGGAAGAAGATGGATTCTTAGAAGTGCGCAATCTTGGGGCTCCTGTCAACAGCAATAAGGATGATTTCTCTTACATCGTAAACGAAGAGACCCAAAAAGGATTTTTTGCCTCCAATAGAGCGGGCGGCAAAGGTGATGACGACATCTATTCCTTTAAGAAGCTCATGATAGAGGAAATACCTGAAAATTTAAACGCCATAGCCGGTGTCGTTACAGAATTGGTTACGGGCGATGTAATGCCAAGAGCACTTGTAGAGCTGTTGGATGAAAACAATATTAAGCTCAAAGAAATAGAGACTTCAGAGGATGGCAGTTTCATATTTGAAGATTTGGATTCAAACACCAAATATACTTTGAGAACGGTAAAGGGCACTTATTTTGAGGACACAAGAGAAGTCACTACCAAGGATAACGAAACCGTTAACGTGAATACAACCTTAAGGAAATTCAATGAAATGATAGCTGTTGAAGACGGCATTCGCAAACTTAAGACCGAGATGATTCATTTTAACTTTGACAAGTCTTTTATTAGAAAGGATGCTGCGGAAGAATTGGATAGATTAGTCTCCGTGATGAACGAATATCCGGAAATGGTGATTAAGATTGAATCCCATACGGATTCTAGAGGTAGCGCGGTCTATAATAAATACCTTTCCGATAAACGTGCCAAGTCTACCAGGGATTATATTATCGCCAAAGGTATTGACGAATCCCGTATCGAAAGTGCTAAGGGTTATGGTGAAGAGCGACTTTTAAATGAATGTAACGGTAGAATTCCATGTAGGGAAGAGCAGCACTACCTCAACCGTAGGTCCGAATTTATTATCGTAGATATGTAAACCATTCATATATGAATTTTAAAGCCTTTGATATACTAATATCAAAGGCTTTTTTATTTAATGACCTCATGCCTAATAATAAACCATTTGGTATTAATTATGGGTATTTCCATTGGGAAGACTCCCGAAAGGGTTTTCAAAAATAGCTCTTTTGACAAACCAGTAAGTCATCGTGTTAAACCGCACCTCATCGATCATTTAAAATATCAAATTCCATTCATAGTGAAAATATTCCCTTCGACTAAAGAATTGAGATTTGAAAAGATGAGTAGCGATATTTGTCCCGAATGAAAAATTAAAAGAATCAGGTATGGATAAAATTTTACTCTTAAAAGAAATTTATGTTGAAGCCTTTAGAAATTGGAGGTATATAATATTGGAAAATTACTTCAGAATATTTTCCTGGATTTGCTTTATGCTGTTGGCAATCACTATTTACGCATTCGCCTTCAGGGTATCGACCGGATTTTCCTTTAGTAATCTCTAAAGATTCTAAAGGTTGCCAAAATATAAAAGGCCTAGAGATACATCTCTAGGCCTTTTATATTGATCCGATACAGACTCTTATTTGTCATTGAAGCGCACGGTTTTCAATATGGCTTCCAACTCAAACATGTAATCACGCTTATTAGTAGCAGGTGCAAAAGTAAATCCTTCCAACACTAACTTTCTGTTGTTCGGCTTATCGTTAATAATAAAGGTTAAAAACGGCCCTGCCATGGGATATCCAGACATTTCCCAGACACCTCTAACCTCTGCTGCTTTTCTTCCGGCAACCTCAGCAGGAAAGATATAGGGTGAAAATGCCCTTTCGGTAATCATATAATTCTCTTTGCCCGGAATATCCTCTCCAGGTATAAAAAGTTTGCCGATAGAGTCTCTCATTTTAACAATATCCTCCACAAAAGTCGAATCGTTTTTAAAAGTATCCCACGGCACACTATAAGCTATAATATTCATGGTGCCTTTTTGGATCTGTCTATCGATCCAAACAAAATTGTCCTCTTCACGCCCAACTTTATATACAGATGGGATATCCATAGAAATCTCTAAATGCTCTTCCAAGGCCTTCTCCTTATTAAGTGACCGTAGAAAACGTTCTTGAGCCTCCTCCAATTCCATTTCTTTAAAGGTGGAAACAAATTCGTCCTTCTTGGCCTCTACATTTTCTATGATTTCCTCCTTATTCCTTCCCTTAATTACACCTACCCTCTGAGGTTTCGCATACATGTTTTTCTTCATATGCGCTATGTCAACAGAGTCCTCCATAACGTAAAGGACCGACCTCGTGTTGCGTACCGCTCCTGAGAAGACCTGAGGGGGTATCTGAGTAATACTAAACATGGCTTCATCCCAAGTTAATCCTGGAATTGGGGCGGCAAAGCTTTCGCGAATCACGTCCCCGACTTTACTTTTCCATAGTTCATTGTCAATAACTATTGTTAGGGTATTAACTGCGCCGACGGACTCTGGTAAGTAATCTGGCTTAGTGGTTTCTCCGCAGGAGATAATAAGAAGGATAAGTAGAGATAGTGTTGCTAATTTCTTCATTTTGAAATTCAAATTTACGATGAACAATCACACAATTTAAGTTTTGTGCCCGGTTTTAGATTGTTACCGCTAATACCGTTCCATTTTCGTAAATTTTC
Organism: Maribacter aestuarii; assembly: GCF_027474845.2. Taxonomy (NCBI): domain Bacteria; kingdom Pseudomonadati; phylum Bacteroidota; class Flavobacteriia; order Flavobacteriales; family Flavobacteriaceae; genus Maribacter; species Maribacter aestuarii. Next base: position 1,773,587 of record NZ_CP107031.2, on the reverse strand, counting down.
AATACTAATTCCAGGATATTTTCTTGAGATGGTCCAAAGCGAATCTCCACTGCGTACTTCATGAACCTTAATATTCCCCGCAGCTGCCGTTCTTGTTGGCGTATCCTTAGGACTAACCGTTGACTTTACATTTTTTCTTGGGTAAATCGTTAACCGTTGGCCTATTTTTAAATTATTGCTTCTAAGCCCGTTCCAGCTTTTAATTTGGCTTACCCCCACTCCATATCGTTCAGCAATCTTACCCAGATAATCCCCGCTGCGCACTTTGTAGCGGATCCTGTCCTGCTCTGCTTGTTTTACCAATTGTGGCAATGGACTTTCCTTACTTTTAAGTTCTTTTTGCACATGTGCGTAAATTGCCTCCTCATTCTGGACAAATTTCCCCATTAAAGAAACCGGCAATCGTAGAACATGATCCTTGCCCTTTACATAAGGGATTGCGTTTAATTTATAAGAGGGGTTGAGTAGTTTTAACTCCTCTTTGTCTATGCCCGTTATTTGCGAAATCTGGTCAAAAGTTATCAGGCTTTTTACGTGAATCGTATCCGTTTCAAAATATGCACGCTCTGCCTTCTTCCCTTTCAACCCATGTTCATCGGCATATTCAAAAATATACATAGTGGCTAAAAATGCAGGAACATACCCTGCAGTTTCCCTAGGCAAGTTTCTCCTGATATTCCAATAATTTTTATACCCTCCGGATCTCCGTATTGCTTTGTTCACATTACCAGGTCCAGAATTATAGGCTGCCAAAGCTAAATCCCAATCTTCATAAATGCTATACAATCTATTCAAATACTTACATGCGGCCGCTGTTGATTTCATTGGGTCACTACGTTCGTCAACATAGCTCGTAATGTCCAACTTCATCTCCCGCCCAGTACCGTACATGAACTGCCATAGTCCGGTTGCACCCACTCTAGAACGGGCCCTAGGATTCAGAGCGGACTCTACAATGGAAAGATATTTCATCTCCAACGGAATATCATGATTGTCCAACTCCTGCTCAAACAAAGGGAAGTAAAACTGGCTTACCGTTAACATGCGCTCCATTAAATCCCGTTTTCTGGTCAAGAAAGATCGTATTACGTTCTCTAAAGAAGGATTATAAGCTACATTGAAAGGTGTCTTTTGATTTAATCTTTCCAACCTGAGTTTTAACGTATCCGTATTCAGGTCCAACTCATAAGTCGTAGATGTTTCCAAGTTAGCCACTTCTTCATAAATCTCATCAAAGAGGGGAGCGGCATTAATAAGCTCTTTCATCCAAAGGCTGTCATACCTCGCTGCAAGTTCATTGTCCAGTAGATTGTACGCTCCGGTAGTCTCTGATTTATATTGCGCTAATCCAGTGTCTATTGGTGATTTTGTGTCTTCCAATTGCCCCACTTGGATAACCTTTACCTCATCCAGTACCAGAGTGTCCAAGGGTAATGTTTTTAGGCTTGTAGTTATAGGAGTTTTTGTAGAAACGGATTCGCTTTCTTGTGCCAGAATGAAATAAGGCAATATGAAAATTCCTAGTAGGTAAAAACGATGTAGTCGTATCTGATTCATAAAAACGCTAATTTCAAAAGCAGGGCTAACGAAAATCGTACATTTTTTTGTGAGAATAAAATTTTATCTCTTAAAATACACAAAATATCGATATAACCCGTTTATCGATAACGCCTTTACTACGCTATTATTGCGGCAATTCCAGGGAGTGTTTTACCTTCTAAACTTTCCAGCATAGCACCACCTCCGGTAGACACATAACTTACCTTTTCCTCAAATCCAAATTGTTTGACGGCCGCCACAGAATCCCCACCGCCAACTAATGAAAATGCGCCATTTTGGGTGGCTTGGTCAATATAGTTTCCTACAGCAATAGTTCCCTTGGCAAAATTTTCCATCTCGAAAACTCCCACAGGTCCGTTCCAAAGTATTGTTTTGGCATTAAGGATTACCGATTTGAAGTTCTCCAGTGTCTTAGGACCGGCATCCAGTCCTTGCCATCCATCGGGTATCTTATCTACATCTACAACCTTCGTGTTTGCTTCGTTGTTAAAGTCATCAGCAGCAACTACGTCTAAGGGAATATGAACATTTACTCCCTTTTCCTTGGCCTGCTTAAGTATATCCATGGCAAGATCCATCTTATCGTCCTCGCAGATAGAATCGCCTACCTTACCACCTTGCGCTTTGACAAAGGTATAGGTCATCCCACCCCCAATAATCAGGTCATCAACCTTATCCAGAATATTTTCGATAATGGTTATTTTAGAAGATACCTTGGCTCCTCCCAATATGGCTAATACCGGTTTTTCTCCGGTTCTCATCACTTTCTCAATAGCTTCAATTTCTTTTGCCAATAAATACCCAAAGCATTTAGCGTCAGGGAAGTATTTTGCAACTATGGTAGTGGAAGCATGAGCTCTATGGGCAGTCCCGAAAGCATCGTTAATATAGACGTCGCCTAATTTTGATAGTTTTTTCGCGAATTCCTCATCGCCTTTTTCCTCCTCGTCATAGTATCTTAGGTTTTCTAACAAAAGTACTTCTCCGTTCTGTAGTTCAGCAACCGCCTTCTCCGCCTCATCGCCAATACAATCCGGTACAAATTTTACGCTTACACCAATTACTTCCGAAACAGTATCACAAATATGTTTTAGGGATAAATCTGGATTTTTTTGACCTTTGGGCCTCCCAAGGTGACTCATCAGAATAGCGCTTCCTCCGTCTTCCAAGACCTTTATAATGGTTGGTTTTGCTGCCTCTATTCTATTAGTGTCAGTTACCTCAAAATCTTCGTTTAATGGAACGTTAAAGTCCACTCTTATCAAGGCTTTTTTATCTTCGAAATTAAAATCGTCCAATGTCTTCATACCATACTACTTTTATGCGTTGCAAATGTAAAGATTTAAAGAGTGGCGTTAAAAAAGTCCGTATGTTAATTTATCGATGCATTCCCAACCCCAAAACGGCTCAAAAAAACTATATTTGAATACATGTTGTTCAGCGATATCTTAGGGCTTCCCCATATTAAAAAACATTTGACCTCTAGTGCCGACGCCGGAAGGATACCGCATGCACAATTGTTCGTAGGGCCAGAAGGTTGTGGCCTGTTACCCATGGCTTTAGCCTATTCGCAATATGTGGTTTGCAACAATCAGGATGGGGAGAATGAAAATGGTAGTATCGCATGCAATCTAAAGTTCAATTCCTTTTCCCATCCAGATGTTCACTTTGCCTTTCCAGTTTCAAATTCGGATAAAGTAAAATCACATGCCGTAAGCAATCATTATATGCAAGAATGGCGGCAATTTATGACCGAGCAGCCTTACGGTAATCTGTTCGATTGGTACAGACTCATAGAAATAGAAAAAAAGCAAGGGCAGATTGGCGTAGACGAGGCGCTTGATATTGTTAAAAAGCTCTCTTTGAAGTCCTATGAAGGCGGCTATAAGGTTATGTTAATATGGATGGCTGAAAAAATGAATACCTCGGCCGCGAACAAGCTTTTAAAGCTCATTGAAGAACCACCCGAAAAAACAGTATTTCTTTTGCTGTGTGAGGATGAAGAACAAATCATACAAACCATAAGGTCTAGATGTCAGATATTACATTTTCCGCCCCTGCCGGAAGACGCCATTGCGGCTGCCTTACTTAAAAAGGAGGTTCCAAACAAGAGGCGCAACGCATTGCCCACGAGGCCAACGGGAATTTTAACAAGGCCCTGGATTTGCTCAATAACGATTCCGAAGACTTGGTTTTTGAAAAATGGTTCGTGCAATGGGTACGTAGCGCATTCAAGGCCAAGGGCAATAAGGGAGCCATTCATGAGCTCATTCTTTGGAGTGATGAGCTTGCAAAAACAGGTAGAGAAACGCAAAAAAAATTCTTGGACTATTGTATAATGGTGATGAGACAGGCCTTGCTGATCAATTATGGAGCAGAAGAGTTGGCCTATATGAAAATTCATGCGGACGGGTTTAAACTAAAGAATTTTGCCCCTTTTGTCCATGAAAATAATATTCTAGCAATTACAGAGGAATTGGAAACTGCTATATATCACATAGAACGTAATGGAAACGCGAAAATAGTTTTTACGGACTTATCCATAAAGCTAACCCGCCTTCTTCACAAAAAGACCAGTACTATAGTAACAGGATAAAAAACATGGCCTAATCTGAACCTCTACTAAAAAACCTTATATGGAAACCCTTCTGAAAAACGCAACCGAAATTCTACTCCTCCTTTTTTTGATAATAACCTTCTTGCAAAGTGGTATAGACAAGGTATATGATTGGCAAGGGAATTTAGGATGGCTCAAAGGGCATTTTGCAGAAACCCCATTAAAGGGGCTGGTTCCTTTGTTATTGGGTATTGTTATGTTAGTGGAAATTATTTCTGGGATATTATGCCTAATCGGTATATATCAACTCCTGATATTAGATGATGGAACCATGGCATTTTATGGCGCTATTCTGTCTTGTTTAGCCCTTCTAATGTTGCTTTTTGGGCAGCGGATGGCCAAGGATTACGAGGGAGCCAAAACTATCGCTGTTTACTTTGTTCCTGCTATTTTTCTGGTATTTCTATTACAGGTTTAAGTATAGAACAATTAAAATCTTCAAAGTAGCTGTAGGGCTCCTTGGGTTTTGAAATATTTGGCGTAGGACTTCTATGCTTTATTTCTAATCATAGCCGTTGTGAAATTAAATCCTACTAAAAGATACAGTTTACCCCTAACCACCCAAGGAGCCAGAATAAATAGCCTAAAAAAGAAAAACCTTCCGCTATGGAAGGTTTTTGAGGCATCGAGCGGATTCGAACCGCTGTACAAGCTTTTGCAGAGCTGCGCCTAGCCACTCGGCCACGATGCCGTTTTATCGACGTCAAAAATAAGCATTAATTTAATCCTAGGAAGAATTGTGGGTTAAGAATAACTATCCCTTTTTAATTTTATCGCAGATTATAAATAGGTACTTAGAGGCATCGGGTGGACTCGAACCACCATAAAGGTCCTTGCGAGACCTCGTCTATCCAATTCGACCACAATGCCTTATTTATCCTGCAAAGATAAAATGAAGTTGAACTCTAGCAAATGTATATTAGCTTATTCTATTAAATTTTAGACAAACGGTTACTTTCTCCACGTCGCCGCCAATAGGGGGGTTTATTTTAGACACATAGATTTTGATTTTATTTACAAGATCAATTTCTGTAAATATACGGTCACTTATTCGCTTTGCCACATGTTCTAAGAGTTTGGAGGGTGTCGCCATCTCTTGTTTGACGATTTTATTGATATGAACATAGTCTACCGTATCCGACAATTTATCTGAGTTGGAGGCTTTTTTTAAATCGGCGCTTACAGTAACGTTGACGGAATAGTAGCTTCCAATCCTTGTTTCCTCGTTAAGACAACCGTGATAGGCGTAAATTCTGATGTTTTCAACCCGGACTGTTCCCATGTACCTGTTAAAGTTTGGGCAAACTTAAAATAAAGAAATGGGATTTAATAGGTACACCTACAATTACTGATGCCTTGAAACAGGTCCACACCCAAAGTCACCACATGCGTACCGGAACTATAACCTAAAATCTCGTTAAGAATAATCTGATAGGAATAGCCAAAATAGAAATTACTTTTCTTTAAACCGGCTATAGGAGCTATGTACAATGGATCTCCTATTTGGTCGTTCAAAAAACGATAAGTCACGCCCGCATAGTAGTAGTCCTCAAAATCGTACCATCTGAACTTTACATTCAAATCTGTAACTGATCGGCCATCACTTTCAAAAAGCTGAAAGAAGATTGATGGTTCTATCTCCAGGTTACTGCTCTTGCTTTTAGTATACCTGTAGCCTGTATACAAATAGTAGTTTCTAAGCCTGTTCGGCTCAAATATGGGGTTGAAAGCAGAAAGGTCCTTGTCCAACAAGTTGGATGCATTTGCACTAATGTAGAATTTATCATACCTGTACAGTACGCCCACGTCAAAGTTATGGTTTGTGGTCGCCCTGTCATCAGTTACACTAGGGTCAAGTGCATCAAAATTCTCAATGTCTATACGAAACTGGTTGAAGTTGTACGAGATACCAAAAGAAAGGAACTCGTCATCATATCTGTCTAAAGTCAGGTGGTGCGCAAAGGAAACCCTTGCCCCTCTTTGTTTCGTCTCACCGTTACTATCATTATATAAAAGTGCACCAAGACCAGATTTTTCACCTATCCGCATATCAGCCGCTAAAGACTGTGTATCCGGCGCGTCCTTGATACCCACCCATTGGGTAAGACCATTAATCCTAATTTTCACATGGTCTCCAATACCGGCATAGGTTGGCGACATTACAAAAGGGTTATCCGCAAGGTATTGCGAGAGCTGCGGAATCGTAAGCTCCTGACCTCTTAGGGCGAAGGCACTTATCAAAAAGGCCAAGGTCATTAGTCTATTACGCATAGTTTTTTTAGGTTAAGTTCTTATCTGTACAGTGTAAAATGCCCTACGAATTCTCGATCGTCCTCAGCTCCGTTTAACTGAATCACATACCAGTAGTCTCCCGTAGGCAATTCGTTGCCTGCATATTTACCGTCCCAGCCCTGCGAATCAAAGGATTGTTCGGATACCACTCTACCATAACGATCAAATATTTTTATTAGTATTTCCGGGAACTGTTCCATGTTCCTTGGTATCCAGAAATCGTTCTGTCCATCACCATCAGGTGTAAAGAAGTTAGGGATTTCTATATCAATGAATTCCATGAAAATACTTGCCGCCGCTTCACAACCATTCTCATCTACTACGATTACCTCATAGGTATCCGTTCTTGTAATGTAGAAGGTGTTGTCATCCTCATTGTTTCTGCCGTCAAAGTAGAACGTGTAACCTTCTCTACCTCCTTCTGCAATCGCCGTAATCTCATTGAGATTTCTTTGTTCCAATATAAGCGTCAGTGGCTCGAAAGCTTCAATAGTAAAGTCTACGGTCTGTATACAGCCATTGGCATGAGCTATGGCAATAAAATGATTGCCGGGAGCTATATTTCGGAAATCCGGATTTAACTGCATAGCCGATGAGTCGGTAGAATCCAATGCATACAACACATCTCCAATGACTGATGGGTCCTCCAAAGTAATGTTTACATAATTGTCCGGAATATTTCCAGAGCACTCGTAAACAGGTTCAACAACTGCATTAAGGTTTACGCCTGATTCTATGTCAACAACGACATTTATCTCACAACCGTTAGCATCCCTTATGAATATCAAATAGTTTCCCGCGGCCATATCCATAAAGTCTACCCTGTCCTGTACAAAATCCGCATCATCGTTGGAATTTAAAGCAGTACTATACGGGGCAGTCCCTCCGGAAATATTCAAGGAGATTGTTGCGTCTTGACTATCAACACAGATTTCAGGTGTAGTCGTGGCATCTACCATAAGCATGGTCGGCTCTGTAATTGTATATTCCAGGTACTCGAAACAACCATTTTGATCTTGGGCAATAACAGTGTAGTCTCCAGGCGCCAAATCTGTAAATGTATTAATTGTATCAAACTGATTTAGGTTAGGAGATATCGCATACTGATATCCACCAGCACCACCAGATAAGGTTACGGTAATACTACCGTTCTCCTCCCCTGCACATGTGATGTTCACAATATCTTCTGTATAACTTAAAGGAGTAGGCTCAAGTATAACTACTTCTTCCGGTGTTGTTACACAATCCTCGCTAGTTACCGATACATAATAGGTTCCTGCAGGTAGGTTTCTGAACTCTCCAAAAGGTTGGGGCCCGGATATTCTCGAGGCAATTGACAAGGAAGCGTCTGTAAATAACTCGTATTGATAATTTCCAAGTCCACCATCTGCCTCCGCGTAAATTATCGCGGTACTTTCTCCTGTACAGTTGATAAATGCCGCACTATTATCCACGACCAAAGTCAATGGAACTATTGGGTCCTCTGTAATTGCATTGGAAACTACAGCCTCACATCCGTTAACCGCATCCCTCACAAAATATTGATACGTACCCGCTGGGAAAGTTCCTGTAGCTGGCAATCCAATCGGGTTGCTTGTCATTGGAAGGAACGTAACATTATCTGTACTATATTCGTATGTGCCGCTTCCTCCCGTTGCCGATAACTCAAATTCCACTCCTGTGGCACAGGTTAATGGGTCGGTTCTAATTAGTAGGGCCTCGACCAAGGTCGGCTCCCTAACTTCAACGGTATTGGTCGTTACGTCGCAGTTCCAACCATCCGATACAGTTATACTGTAGATACCAGCGCCAAGATCATTAAAGTCTGGACTTAGCTGTTGTCCGGTGGTAAATGTTATCGTGGTACCCGAAGGGTCATAATAATTCAATTGGTACTCATACGAACCGCTTCCTCCTCCCGTAACATTTGCTGAAACCATTGCTCCATTATCTCCGTAGCAAGCCAAATCGGTTACTAGAGGAGTCGCATCAGCTACAATGGGAGTGGCCGGATTCAATACTTCGGTATCATTATAAACACAACCGGAAGCATCGGTAACGGTGATATCGAAATTACCTGCTGAAAGTCCATTGAAGGAAATCGCTTGAACATCTGTAGCACTGTAGGTCTGACCAGTGGTCGTATTTGTCATATCGATGTCGTATGGGGCGTAGCCGCCACTTGGATCAATTCGAATTTCACCTTGGTCGTCCGTACATGTGGGTTCTGCCAAAACGTCGACTACAGCCGTAAGCGGCATATCAGGCGATGAAATTGTTACTGTGTTTGAATCTTCCGAACAGAATGGAACGGCAGTCTCCGTAATTCGCACGTAATAGTTTCCTCCAGATAGCCCTCCAATTGGTCTTGGGTTCACAGAAGTATCGGTATTTACTAATCCACCAACTATGTTGCCGGTACTATCAAACACTTGATAGCTGTACGTACCCGTATATCCTGTAATATTAACTTCCAATGCTCCGTTACCATCTCCAAAGCAAGTTACCGGTGTTGTAGCGGTTGCGACAACATCAATAAAGTTGAAAGGAGCTATTTCGTAAGGTGCCGTATCTACATAGCATCCCGTATCTACATCAGTAACCCTAAACGTGTAGTTTCCTACGGCAATCAAGTCATACGTTGCCGTTGTGGCTGTTACTGCTGTTTGTGTTCCAAAAGGATTCCCAATTGGCAACAGCTCAAAAGTATAGTTATGTGGGTTTCCGTCATCAGTGACGGTAACTAAAACTTCTTCTGGGTTTATACAGGATATTGCTACATTTTGAGTAACAATTGCGGTAAACGTGTTTAAAGGTGCAATGGTTTGTGTTGGTAATGGGAACGGACAACCGTTTTGGTCCCTTACAACAATATCATAATTACCCGCAATAGTGGTTTCGTAGGTAAAAACATTTCCTCCAGTTGGACGGAAGGTTCCTCCATTTACACTGTAGAAATAGTTTGGTGTTCCTGTACCCGAACTAATCGTTACTTCAATAGTTGCTGTTTGAGTGCTGTTATCTACATCACAAGACAATTGTGTAATGTTGGTAACCGCAGCATCTAAGGCAAGTGGTTCTTCAATGATTATTTGATCCGTAGCAATACAGTTTCTATTAGATGTGACTGTTATATCATACGTTGCGGCAGGTAGACCAGTAAATAATCGCGTATTTTGGGTAAATGTGTTTGTCCCATCTGTAATTTCATACACGTAGGGTGGGTTATCATTTACCCCTACACTTGTTGGAGCCAAGTTAATTGTGATACTTCCGTCTGAAAGTCCAGCACAAGAGACATCCGTTTTATCCGTAGCCAATAAAGTTACAGGTGTCGGTTCTTCCAATGAAACTGGTGCATCTGCAAAACAGTTTGGTGTCCCTAATGTATTGTCGGTTACTCTAACTATATAATTTCCAAAAGCTACACCCAAAAACTGATTTCCTGTAGGTACAAGCCCAGTATCGGATAAATCTGATCGCAATAATTGAACAGTTGATGCTCCTGAACCTCCAGTAATTGAAAAGTCAATTATACCATCATTGGTAATACAGCTTGGCTGTGCATTTACTGATGCGCTAATCTGTAATTCAGGTTCAATGGTTATGTTCTCGGTCTCCCCGCATCCGTTGGCGTCCACGATGGCTATCGTGTGCGCGCCCGATGACAGGTTGGACACCGTTACTACGTCGCCCGCGGAAACCCACCCAGGGGCGGACTGCGGGGAACCGCCGTCGACACTGATCCGGTAAGGGCCGACTCCGGCTACGTCCATCGTAACCTCCACCTGGTACGTACCCTCGGAAACACACTCGTCGACTATCGACAAGGATATGGCCGGGGTAGGGTCCATGGCTATGGTGACCGCCAATGGCGCTCCTATGATACAACCGTTACTGTCCCGTACATAGATGTCCCAGTTAAGGTTCACCGATGGGTCCAGTTCTATCGTACTGTCAAAGGTAAAGGCGCCGGGAACTCCCGCTCCGCTCTGTGACGCACCGTACGTATATGCCGGTGTTCCCCCGTTCGCAAGAACAGTTACCACCGCATCGGATACGTTACAGTTCGCGTTCACCACATCCACCAAGGTAAGTGCCAATGGCTCTGGGGCATCTATCGTAACCGTGTTCGTTACCGCCGTACATTCTGGGTAGGCGGTTGCCGTAATTGCCACCGTATAGGTGCCTGCGCCGAATGTACTTGGTACAGTGAACACATATGGGTCTGCCGTGGCATTGTCCGTAATAGTGGCGGTTACCGCAGTACCCGAACCATCACGTACCTCATATTCGAACGTTCCAACATAGCCCGTTACCGTAACCTCAATCGTACCGTCGGTACTATCGCTACAGGTAGCGTCATTCGTTGCGGTCGCAACGGCATCGATAAGGTCGTATGGCGCCACGTTGTGCTCCACGGTCACCGAACAGTTCGTTGTCGTGTCCGTTATCTCGTATACATAGTTGCCAGGTGCGGTGATCACTATATTGGTCGGGTCCGCTACCACATTGCCACTAGGTAATTGTGTATAGGTATAGTTCCCTGAGCCGTTGGATGCTACGATCTCTATGATCTCTTCTCCATTGGTACAGTCTATTATCTGCAATTGGTTTATTACCGCGGTTACCTCCTGCATCACGGGGACCGGTACCGATACGGTATCCTGGCATCCGTTGCTGTCCTCCACCACTACATTGACCGCAGCGGAACCATAGGCCGCCTGGTACGTGTTGTCTGTACCAAAGTTGGCGCCATTGTCAAAACTATATAGGTATGGGCCGGTTCCCGATGGGTTGCCCGTTCCGTCATTGTCTATCGTTACCGTTATCGTACTTGCCGTATCGTCACAGGTATATGCCGATGCACTGGCGGAAATCGCCAATAAACTTGGCTCTTCTACGTCTATGGACATTGTATCCTCACATCCCTTGTCGGAGATAACCGTAACATTATAGGTGTCCGCAACCAAGCCAGTGAACACGTTCGTTGGCTGTGTAGTGGTCCCGCCGTCAAGACTATATAAGTACGGCGTATCTATATTGCCCGGGTCCAAGGTTACCGTAATCGTGCCGTCGTTGCCGCCGAAACAGCTAACGTCAGTGGCCGACAAGGTAAAGGTAGGCAACTCAGGTGCCGGTAGGGTGATAGTTACAGGGACCATACAGTTCGTTGACGTGTCCTCTACCTCGAAGGTATAGGAAACAGAATGTGTCAAGCCCGAAAATACACCGGTTCCATTGGAAGGTCCCGCAGGACTTGTCTGCGTAAAGGTATACACTCCGGATCCGCCATTGGCGCTGACCGTTACCTCGCCCGTATTGGCAGGGTCACAGTTCTCGTCGGAGCTCACAACCGCAAGGGCCGTCAACGGTGGGAATATCGTTATGTTCTCGGTCTCCCCGCATCCGTTGGCGTCCACGATGGCTATCGTGTGCGCGCCCGATGACAGGTTGGACACCGTTACTACGTCGCCCGCGGAAACCCACCCAGGGGCGGACTGCGGGGAACCGCCGTCGACACTGATCCGGTAAGGGCCGACTCCGGCTACGTCCATCGTAACCTCCACCTGGTACGTACCCTCGGAAACACACTCGTCGACTATCGACAAGGATATGGCCGGGGTAGGGTCCATGGCTATGGTGACCGCCAATGGCGCTCCTATGATACAACCGTTACTGTCCCGTACATAGATGTCCCAGTTAAGGTTCACCGATGGGTCCAGTTCTATCGTACTGTCAAAGGTAAAGGCGCCGGGAACTCCCGCTCCGCTCTGTGACGCACCGTACGTATATGCCGGTGTTCCCCCGTTCGCAAGAACAGTTACCACCGCATCGGATACGTTACAGTTCGCGTTCACCACATCCACCAAGGTAAGTGCCAATGGCTCTGGGGCATCTATCGTAACCGTGTTCGTTACCGCCGTACATTCTGGGTAGGCGGTTGCCGTAATTGCCACCGTATAGGTGCCTGCGCCGAATGTACTTGGTACAGTGAACACATATGGGTCTGCCGTGGCATTGTCCGTAATAGTGGCGGTTACCGCAGTACCCGAACCATCACGTACCTCATATTCGAACGTTCCAACATAGCCCGTTACCGTAACCTCAATCGTACCGTCGGTACTATCGCTACAGGTAGCGTCATTCGTTGCGGTCGCAACGGCATCGATAAGGTCGTATGGCGCCACGTTGTGCTCCACGGTCACCGAACAGTTCGTTGTCGTGTCCGTTATCTCGTATACATAGTTGCCAGGTGCGGTGATCACTATATTGGTCGGGTCCGCTACCACATTGCCACTAGGTAATTGTGTATAGGTATAGTTCCCTGAGCCGTTGGATGCTACGATCTCTATGATCTCTTCTCCATTGGTACAGTCTATTATCTGCAATTGGTTTATTACCGCGGTTACCTCCTGCATCACGGGGACCGGTACCGATACGGTATCCTGGCATCCGTTGCTGTCCTCCACCACTACATTGACCGCAGCGGAACCATAGGCCGCCTGGTACGTGTTGTCTGTACCAAAGTTGGCGCCATTGTCAAAACTATATAGGTATGGGCCGGTTCCCGATGGGTTGCCCGTTCCGTCATTGTCTATCGTTACCGTTATCGTACTTGCCGTATCGTCACAGGTATATGCCGATGCACTGGCGGAAATCGCCAATAAACTTGGCTCTTCTACGTCTATGGACATTGTATCCTCACATCCCTTGTCGGAGATAACCGTAACATTATAGGTGTCCGCAACCAAGCCAGTGAACACGTTCGTTGGCTGTGTAGTGGTCCCGCCGTCAAGACTATATAAGTACGGCGTATCTATATTGCCCGGGTCCAAGGTTACCGTAATCGTGCCGTCGTTGCCGCCGAAACAGCTAACGTCAGTGGCCGACAAGGTAAAGGTAGGCAACTCAGGTGCCGGTAGGGTGATAGTTACAGGGACCATACAGTTCGTTGACGTGTCCTCTACCTCGAAGGTATAGGAAACAGAATGTGTCAAGCCCGAAAATACACCGGTTCCATTGGAAGGTCCCGCAGGACTTGTCTGCGTAAAGGTATACACTCCGGATCCGCCATTGGCGCTGACCGTTACCTCGCCCGTATTGGCAGGGTCACAGTTCTCGTCGGAGCTCACAACCGCAAGGGCCGTCAACGGTGGGAATATCGTTATGTTCTCGGTCTCCCCGCATCCGTTGGCGTCCACGATGGCTATCGTGTGCGCGCCCGATGACAGGTTGGACACCGTTACTACGTCGCCCGCGGAAACCCACCCAGGGGCGGACTGCGGGGAACCGCCGTCGACACTGATCCGGTAAGGGCCGACTCCGGCTACGTCCATCGTAACCTCCACCTGGTACGTACCCTCGGAAACACACTCGTCGACTATCGACAAGGATATGGCGGGAATTGGATCTTCAGTTATAGTTACTTGTAATACCGGGGAAATACATAAGTTAGCATCTTGCGCATATATATCCCAATCCAAACTAACCGAAGGATCCAATGTAAACGTTTGTCCTTCTGGGAATGAACTAGGTACAGGTGATCCATTTGCAACATAAGCATAGGTATATGGTGCTGTTCCACCACTAGCCCGTACCGTTACTTCACTGTCTGAAAAGCAATTAGCATTTGTACTGCTAATTAAACTTAGCACTGTTGCAGAAGGTTCCGTTATTCTAAAAGTGGTGGTGGTAGTACAGGAAGGAGCGGATGCCTCTCTAACCAATAAAACATAATCCCCTGGTGGGATTTGGTTTACCGTCAAACTCTGAGGGCCTCCAGCCGGACCTGGACCAATATTTCCTGAATAGGTGCCCGTGCCAGTAACACTTGTATTTGTTATGGCGTTTAAAATTTCCCAATCTATATTGGTAACACTGGCATCATAATTATCCACAGTGAAGTTAATTGTTCCATCATCGGAACCAAAACATGAGATATTGGTAAAAGTATCTACAACAGCTGATATGGTAGACAATGGCGGAATAACCACTTCTTGATAACTCGTACATAGGTTAACGTTGTCCGTCGCCTCTATGATATATGTTTGTCCTGGATTAAGTCCGTTAAACGTTGCCTCTTCCGATGTTGGGCCTGTGGAAACCTCGGTATTTGGAAGAGTTCCAATATCAAAGATTTGAAAACTATAGTCTCCAGAACCACCTGAGGCCGTAATAATGGCCGTACCACCTGTTGGGCAGTCTGGTGGTGGAATATTTGATGTTAACGTCAAATACGGGTTAGATCTTACCCTCACGGAACCTAAATCGCTCTCGCATCCATTCCCATCAATAATTCGTACGTAATAATCACCAAAATCGACACCGTCAAAAGAATGCGTTGTACTAGCAGAAATGGCCGGGTTCGGATCTCCACTATCAAGTACTACGATATTATTGGCACTATCATAAAGAGTATAGGTGAAATTAGCAAAACCTCCTTGCGTAATAGTTACATCTATTCCTCCTAGAACATTACCTCCTCCGGGAACATTACTACAGGTAACATCCCTTGAGGTCATGGAAGAAAGTATCTGTAACGGTTCGTTTACAACGGCATTTCCGTTAAATTCACAACCTTTATTATCCCTTACGATATATGGGTAGTTACCAGCAGCCAAACCGGAATAGGTTGTAGTTAAAGAAAAAGCACTCCCATTAAAACTAATGGTATATGGCGCTAATCCAAAATTTTCATCAACATCTATAAAAACAGAACCATCTGCTCCCCCAAAACATGCAACATCAGTTACTAAAGGAGTCGCTTGAGGTATTACGGTAGGTTCAACAATTACTTCATTTGTCTCAATTGTACAACCTCTAGCATCCGTTATCAAAAATTGGTATGTACCTGCGGCACTTGCACCATTATAGTTAAATGTATTTCCTACAATTGGCGTTGTTGCTCCATAACCACCACCATTAAATTGAACTTGATAGGTAGCATACGGGAGGTAACCACTAGCAATGGTCACATCGATAATGGCATTTCCTGTACACAACAAATCTTGGGTCAAAACGGCATTTGCCGTTAATTGCGGCTCAATAGTTTCTGTTATCGTATTGGATGTACAGCCAAAGGCATCTGTAACTACAATGTTATATGTGTTTGGAGTAAGGTTCGCAACTGTAAACTGACTGCCAGTAATTATGTTTTGGCCACCTCCGTTAATGCTATATGAATAGGGAGCTACACCATCTGTAATGTCAATGGTCAACGAAGCTTGGTCTGTGCTATCATAACAAAAATCAGAGGTTCCTAAAGCTATGGACGGTGTTTCGGCAGGGTCTAAAGTTATAGGCTTGTCTACAATACATCCGTTTAGATCCCTAACATAAATAGTATACGTGCCGGCAGGAACGTTGGAGAACACATTGTTGCCATTATAGGCATAAACAATTGCAGGGCCGACAGTGTTTTCCAATTGGTACTCGTAACTTCCCCAGCCACCAGTTGCAGTGACTGTAATCTCGGCATTTTCTATACATGAAACCGGTGTGTTGGTAAACGTAAAATCTAAAGCAACAGCTGGCTCAGAAATTAATGCCGAAGTGGACACATCGCAATTTGTAGTATCATCTACTACATTAACGACGTAGGAGTCCGCAGCTAAACCGGGAACAGAGATTGGTGTTGTAGTATTGATATTATTTGCAGATTGAATAGGATTACCTAAACTATCTTCTACTGTATAACTGTACGTACTCACAAAATCAGAGACTGTAAATACAAATTCCCCATCAGTGTCCCCAACACAGGTTACGTTACTAACTAATTGATACAAAACACTAACCTGAGGTATTGGGTTTATGGTATAATCTTCATCTACAAAACAGTCTTTGGCATCGGTTACCCTAAAAGTGTATGTGCCCGGTGCCAAGCCTGTAAATACATTGTTATTTGAATTATTAGTAGCACTTGCAGCTGGTGCAATAATTTCATAGGTAAAAGGTCCGTTTCCATCTGTGACAGTAACCGTTACATCACTTACTATTGCAGGGCAAGTTGGTGCAGTCTGGATAAATGAAAGATCGGTAGGTTCGTTTAATGGATCTATTACCTCAATACTTGCTGCCGTACAAAGGTTCGCGTCCCTTACAGTTATTGTATATGTTCCATCAGTTAAACCAGTGAAATCTGTAGTGCCGACAAAATTAACACCATCTATGCTGTACTCGAATGGGCCAGTACCTCCATTTACATTTGTTACGCTTATAGTGGCAGAGCCTGTTGTACAATCATAATCTGTAGTGATACCAGTCGTAAGTATTAAAGCATTAGGCTCACTAACTACGGCTGTACCGTTGGTTACACATCCTTTACTATCTGTAATTGTATAGTTATAAGAACCAGCTGCTAAGTCAGTGTATATTTCTTGTGCTGATGGTGCACTACCATCAAAGATAATACTATAAGGCACCGAACCGCCAGATATGTTTAAGTCCACTACTCCATTAGTATCTCCATTACATCTTACATCGGTAATAATAGGAAGGCTTGCAGGTGGTAAAGCGGGTGTTACAATAACTTCATTTGTTTCAATTGTACAGCCTCTAGCATCCGTTATCAAAAATTGGTATGTCCCTGCGGCACTTGCACCATTATAGGTGAATGTATTTCCTACAATTGGTGTTGTTGCTCCATAACCACCACCATTAAATTGAACTTGATAGGTAGCATAAGGCGTATATCCATTAGCAATGGTCACATCGATAATGGCATTTCCTGTACACAAAAGATCCTGGGTTAAAACGGCATTTGCCGTTAATTGAGGTTCTATGGTCTCTGTAATCACATTCGAAATACAACCATAAGCATCCGTCACCTGAATATTGTACGTGTTTGGAGTAAGGTTGGAAACCGTAAACTGATTTCCAACAATAGCATTTTGACCTCCGCTGTTAATGCTATACGAATATGGCGCCACCCCATCTGTAATGTCAATGGTCAACGAAGCTTGGTCTATACTGTCATAACAAAAATCTGAAGTTGCCAAAGCTAATGTTGGCGCAACAGCAGGTGTAATAGTTATTGGTCGTGTAACGATGCACCCATTGGCATCCCTTACATAAATATTGTAAGTGCCTGATGGAACATTCGTAAACTCGTTATTGTTGCTATAAGCGTACACAATTGCGGGGCCAACAGTATTTTCCAATTCGTATTCATAGTTACCCCAACCACCCGTTGCCGTAACCGTTATTGTAGCATTTTCAATACATGTAGCCGGTGAGTTGGTAAAGGTGAAATCTAAAATTGCCGAAGGCTCAGCAATTACAGGGTTAATTGTTGTACTACAGTTTGTTGTATCGTCTATAACATTAACCACATACGTATCTGCAGCCAATCCAGGTACTGAAATAGGTGTTGTTATACTAATAGTAGTTGCTGACTGAATAGGATTACCTAGACTATCTTCAACCGTATAACTATACGTGCTTACAAAATCAGTCACCGTAAACGTAAATTCACCATCACTGTCCCCAACACAAGTTACATTGCTTACTATTTGAGAAACAGCCGTAACCTGATCAATAGGTGCTATAGTATAATCCTCCTCAATAAAACATCCTTTATCATCAGTTACCCTGAAGGTGTAAGTACCTACAGCCAATGCATTGAACACATTGGAATTTCCGTTGTTGACAGCATCCCCTGCAGGGGCAACAATTTCATATATAAAATTTGGATTGCCATCGGTAACTGTAACCGTTACATCACTTGTTAATGCAGGGCAAGTAACTGCAGTCTGTGTAAATGAAAGATCGGTAGGTTCGTTTAATGGAGCAATAATTTCGTTGCTTGTTGCCGTACATAAGTTGGCATCTCTAACAGTAATTGTATAAGAACCATCCAAAAGACCTGTAAATGCAGTTGTTCCATCAAAATTAACACCATCAATACTGTACTCAAATGGACCTATACCACCGTTAACACTAATGACACTTATGGTTGCTGCACCTGTTGTACAATCATAATCCGTAGTGATATCGGTGCCAAGTACCAATGCATTTGGCTCACTAACTACGGCTGTACCGTTGGTTACACATCCTTTACTGTCTGTAATTGCATAGTTATAAGAACCAGCTGCTAAGTCAGTGTATATTTCTTGTGCTGATGGTACACTACCATCAAAGACAATGCTATAAGGTGCCAAACCACCAGATATGTTTAAGTCCACTACTCCATTAGTATCTCCATTACATCTTACATCGGTAATTATTGGAGTGCTGGTAGGTGGTAAAGCATCGCTTACAATAACTTCATTTGTTGTAATTGTACAAGATTCATTATCGGTTATTACAAACGCATATGTACCGGAAGTAGTAGTCGTATATGTAAACGGAATACTTGGGGCCGCTATATTTGCTTGAAAAGAAGTTCCGTTCAAAAAGACTTCGAAACTAAAGCTTGGGTTACCTCCTGCAATCGAAATTTCTATTTGGGCATCAGGTGATGCAGTACAATCTAAATCCTTTATTAAACTGGCTGAAGCACTCATGGTGGGAAAAACATCAATTGATGTTGTTGCCGTACAATTTTTACTGTCTATTACCTCAACAGTGTAACTTCCAGGACCTAAGCCTGTAAAGTCCGTTTGACTTTGATACGGGCCACCGTTCAAACGATATTGAAAAGGTGCTTCCCCTCCAGAAGTGACATTCGCCGTAAGAATTAATCCTGTTGTACTATCATAACACAAACTATTGGCAGTAACCTCCAAAACGGGTGCAACTGTTGGGTTTAGGTTAAAGGTCTGGGTTACTTCACAGCCTCCCGCATCACGAACTGTAACTGAATAATTTCCTGAAGTGTCTGTTAATCCTGTAAAAGAATTTGTGCTCTGTGGGCCAGTTACTGTCCCAGCAGGATCCTCTAATTCATATTCATATCCACCCCAGCCATCTGTAGCCGTAACAACTACAGAACCAGGTACGGTTCCAGAGCTAGAACATGTTAGGTCCGTAACATCCAAATCAGATATAAGGAGAGCTGCCGGAGGAGCCTCTACCGTTACAGATGCCGTATCAGTACAATTAGTGTTGTTGTCGGTTACCTCTATTGTATAGGTTCCGGCCGCAAGTCCGTTTAATGAAATACTGTTATTTGTTTGTGCCGAATCAGAAAAGGTCGCTGGACCTGTTACTGTATAATCGTACGTGCCGGAAAAATCGGCAACGGTATAGGTTATAGCGCCATCCGACAGACCAAAGCAAGTAACATTGTTATCTAAAATTCCCGTAGTGCTTATTCTATCCACTGGGGCAATTGTGAAATCCTCTTGGATAGCACACCCTTTGTTATCCGTAACCCTAAAAGTATACGTACCAGGGGCCAAAGCGGTAAACACGTTGGAATTGCCGTTGTTCACGGCATCCCCGGCGGGAGCTATAATCTCATATGTAAAAAGTGGGTTCCCGTCTACTACGGAAACTGTTACATCCGAGGTAAGATCAGGACAATTAGGTGCTGTTGCCGCAAAGGTTAGATCAGTTGGTTCATTGAGGGGGTCAATGGTGATGGGGTCGGTCGGAAAAGTACAGCCCGCAGCGTCCCTAACCGTTATAATGTAAGTCCCCTCGGTTAAGTTTTCAAAACGATTGGCATTTGGAGTAGTGTCCGGTATAAAATTGATGCCATCAATACTATATTCGTAGGGTGATGTACCGCCAGTAACACTTTGCGCTTCTATGATTGCCTCTTGTAAACAGGTGTAATCCTGAATCAAGACCGATGTCGCGTCCACCGCATTAGAAGGAGCAGCAATAGTATAGTTCTCTTCATAATCACAGGAAGAACTTCCTTTCCTTTGGTTGATTATAATGGAATAGTCTCCCGCTGGAAGGTTCGGGAAAAATCCTGAACTATTGGTCGCTAATTCCACGCCGTTCTCATCATAGAGAAAAAAGGTAAGCTGGTACCCATTGTCGTCTATTAGGTTAAATTGAATTGTACCACTTGAATCGCCAAAACAAGCAACATCAATAACCGAAGTAGGGTCGAATTCCGCAGCAGGCCTAAATTCTATACTAACCGTATTTGAAAAAGCAAAACAATTGTTTCGGTCTACGACTACAAATGTGTAATCCCCTGGATCTAGTATATCAAAAATTTGACTCGTCTGAAATTCGGAAGAAGGTATATCCTGTGGGGTCGCATAGGAAGTAACGTTTGTCCCTAACTCATCTACATATGACCAGATAGCGTAAGTATGCGGAGTTTGTCCACCTCCTGAATCCATTAAAATATTTCCTTCCCTACAGGTAATATGTTGAGAAACCCTGGCATCTAGCGTAAGGTCATTATTGTTCAATATCGTAACCTGTTCGGTATACGAACAACCATCGGCAGTTCTTGCGATTGCGATATAATTACCCGGGGATAAATCGGTAAACGTAAAGTTGTTGTCCGGTTGTGCAGTTTCATTGTCTATTAAGGTGCCGGCGCCACCGTTACTACCGTCGTCAAGTCTAATTTCATATTCATAATTTGCATCGGCATTATTAACTTGAATATTTATGGTCCCTAATGCAAAACAAGTTGCTGGAGTTACGTTGACCGCATAAGTTACGTCCCTCTCCAAAATTCCAATCACCGGAGTTGTAAAGACACAAGCGTTCGCTATGGGGTCACCATTTCCATCCAGTGGAGTAACTTCTACTCTATAAGCACCGTTTTCGCCAGAATTGAAATCAAAACTA
Source organism: Maribacter aestuarii (assembly GCF_027474845.2). Classification (NCBI taxonomy): domain Bacteria; kingdom Pseudomonadati; phylum Bacteroidota; class Flavobacteriia; order Flavobacteriales; family Flavobacteriaceae; genus Maribacter; species Maribacter aestuarii. The sequence goes on along the minus strand of NZ_CP107031.2, from coordinate 1,752,412 downwards.
GGTCCGTTATTGTCACTAAAAGGAACAATTATATTGTTGTTTGAATCATCTATAAGTTGGTACCCGTACCCGTTGCCCAGATTGGTAATGGAAATATTTCCGGGAGTAGCACAAACAATATCCCTATTGGTGTATTGAAGGTCCAAATTGTTTTGGAAACCGTTAAAATAAAATCGGCTTGTACATCCATTCTGATACGTGACGGAAAGACGATATTGACCCTCGGAATTTAAAATATAATTACTACCCGTTCCTACTTGGTTCCAAGTACAGGTAAGCGCTTTGTTGGCACAATCATCCCCTGATGGTGTACAACTACCCTCATCTAATTGCTCCCATACGATACTTTGTGCGTCTACGATGTTAACCTGAATCTGATGGGAGTCGTTTATTCCGCAAAGGAAAAGTTTTGGTAGTAAATCATTGTCAACACTACAGGAAACTATTTCTCCTGGAATGTCATTGGATGGGTCCGCATCGCCATTTACTTCATTAAAAAATTCGATAACCGGGTGAGGAAGGGTACCAGAGCCAAAAGGTTCAACAACAATAATCTCTTTAAAGCCTTTACAGGGGTCCGCAACGATTTTATCCACTATATAGGTTCCTATTGCATTCACTACTATAGTGCTCGGGTCATTATCCGGATCACCATCGTTTATAACGGTATCAACAGCATCAATATCATTATTTCCGTTGTTGTCCCTATACCAGATATACTCATCAAAACCATCACCAGCATTTAATATAGCACTGGCCCCACATAATTCTACAGTTCTGTTAAAGTTACAATCGGAAAGGTCGTCCAATAAAAAGTTGGTTGCACCCGGTACGGTAAATCCACACGAATTGAAATCGGTAACACTAGGGTCGTCCGTGACCATTGCGCTATTCTGAACGCCTTGATAAGTGCCATACGCCAAGTTTTCGATAAGGTCGGAACAGGCATTAATAAAATCAAAGCAATTTTCTGCCACTTGTACCCTCATTCTAATAGAATATTCAGGATCTTCATCCTGTACCAAATCGTCAGGAACCGTAAAAACCACTTCTCTAGTAGAAGGGTCATAAGTATATGTTACACCTGGGGGTAATGAAAAGTCAGTTGCATTAAAGAAGTTACGCCCGTCTGGGGGAGAAACATTTACTGGTAAGACGTCTCTTATGGTGTAATTGGTACCGTCATCATTGCCAATATTGTCAAAGGTGAGCACATAATCTAAGATTTGACCAAGGTTAACGCCTTGTCCAGTAATATCAACACCTCCTGGCGTATTTACACGTTTTTCCAATATAATGTTGGGTGCAATTATCTCCACATCAAATGAAGCGAAGAAGATATCATATTTATCCTGAGAAGAAAAAGCCCTTAAGTTGGCACTTGTTGCGTCATTAGGTATTGTCCTGTTATTGGTGTTCGGTATCTGGAACAAATCCACATCCCATCCGGATGTGTTTACACTATTCGGTGTCCTCGCTGTAAAGGGAGCGTCATTTATAGTGATGCTGGAGTTGAAAAAGTTATTTGCAGGGTTTTCCGTATTGAATAAAATTGGTGTGTCCACTCCATTTGCGTCTATCTCTAGTCCATCTCCTCCAATTCTATTATCACCTTCTAAAGCCGCTACTCCCATGTTTGCTATAACCGGGAAAGGAGCTGGTAGGGTAGTAAAACCATTAACGGGTATAGTAACCTCTTCACCTGATTTGATACCTGCGTATCCATCAAAAGTGGTTATGTATTTGCTTCCCGGTAGATTAGGGTTTTCGTATACAACGACCATGGACCATCCTCCAGATATACCTCCGGAAATACCACCGCCATTACTAGCCAATACATTGGCTACAAAATAATCTCCGTTAGGATTGGTCATGCCAGTTACAATAGAAGTAACATCGGCATACATGGCATAAGGACTGTAGTATCCAAAGTCTGCATCGCCGTCACCATCAAACAAAACCTCGTCAGCCGTAATATCCTGATAAGCACCACCTGGTACTCTAAACATAACTTGATCTATATTACTACGGTCTGGATTTACATAAACCGCAGACCAATAGAGTCCCGCATATCTTACCAGAGAACAATCTGGGTCTGGAATATTCAAGGTTGCACTACTCGAACTGAAGGTGGTATTGTCACCATCAATGTCAATGTATTGCATGTTGAGATTATCGTTGAACTGCGACTCACTACCTGTATAATCGTAAGGGTCATTAGGAGTTTGGTCTGGATAACAAATCCTATTTCTACGCCTTCCTGTACAATAAGCATCATATTCGGGTGCTACGATAGCATTCGCGATGAAAGTTAATTCTCCTCTTATATCCGCTTCGTAACGTACATCAAAGTCGTTTTTTACCTGTGAAAAAGCAGTAAACGTTGTAAAAAAGAAAATGCAGGCTAGAAAAAAGCCTTTTATAGTGAGTGGTTTCATTTGATCAGCAAGTTTGGCCCTATCTGAAAAAGTAAAATTCTTGGTCATAGTCGAGTATTGCGTTGGTATTCCTAAACAGTCCCTTTGTTGAAGTCCTGATTACGGAATTTTCCAATAACAAATATTAACCTTACTTTTTAGGTGCAGAATTATATGTTGTAGCCTAGCTCTTATATGTTGTGAAATGGCGTTTAATAAAGGTCAAATTTTTCAAAACCCCTGTGTTTTCAGTACCGACCGAGTGGTCGGTTTTTTTTCGGATACTTTTAAAAAGCTATCGTAAACAACAAAAAAGCCCAAAAACAGAGTTCTGTTTTTGGGCTTTTCTAGACCTTTTAGTCATCAAAAAAGAGTTAATTCTTTTACTATAATTTATGCCATTTGATTTGGATTTACCTTCATTATCCACATCTTGTCATCATAGGCATCATTAAGTCTGGAATAGTATGAAATAAGAGCATTGTTCCAAGAGTCGTGACGCTTAAGGTAAACGTACCTGTAATTGTTTTCCGGGTTAATAAAATAACTTGCGCTAAGCCCATAGGAGTTTAATAGTTTTACAAAACGATTTGCGTTTCTAGGATTGGCAAATACATTGGCGATGATGTAATACCCCGAACCTAGACCGTCCACTTTGTAAGTCTTAGGTTTGGATTCGCTAGCCGCAACCTTATCCCGCGCCACAACATTCTTTTGGAGAACGTCTGTATCATATTTGGAAGATTTCTCCTTAAGTTTATTCACATTAGCGGCATATGCTTCGTTAGTGTATCTATTTTCTACGTTCATGATCCACGTAGCACCATCGTATGCTCCATTAAAATTGCTTTCCGTGGCTGCAACAGCATCCGCCCAACTATCGTAACGTTTTAGGTATACATATTTTAAGCCATTATTAGGGTTATCCACATAGTTTGCGTCAATACCATCGGCATTCAGTTTATTTAAGAATTTATCCAAGTATTGACCCCCTTTGTAAACATTGGCCACTACATAGTAACCATCTGTTACCCCGGGCAAATCCCTGAACTTGCGACTCTTAACTTTATCTTGTTTTACATCAGCTTTAGAAGTCTTAGAAGAGTTGTTTACTTTTGGTGTAGCCACCGCGACTGCATCCTTAGTTTGTACAGTTTCTGGTGTATTCTCTTTTACCTCATCCTCTATATCCTTAATTGTTAGTGCTTTCTGTTTACCATTTTGATTGGAAACTACAGCATCTCTGGAAATTTCATTCCGATTGGTATTTTGAGCTCCAACACCGCCATCATTGCTGCTATTTTTAGCCGTTGCAATAGCCGATTCGGAATCATCACCCAAGAAAAGCTCCTTGGCTTTTTGCTCCAAATCCGGTCTTTCACCTTGTGTTTCACTACGTACCATCCGCATCACCATTTCAAACCTACGTTCTAGGTCTTTTTGTCTGCCGGATTCCAATGAATCCTGACGGAACATTAATTCCTCAATAATGGCATCGTTTTCGGCAAGTTTACGCTTCAGCTCTTCTATTTCCTCATTGGTGGCGATATTGTCCGGTTCCAACTGATTTTCAACCAAATCGTCTGTATCATCTTCTAACATTACACGGTCCTCAGTAAGATTTGGTGAGAACGAATAGGCAAATGAGATTTCGTGCGTTAGTCCAAAGTTGTCAAAATTATTGGACAACCCCTTTTCCATGGTATACCCAAGGGAAATTCTTCTGTTTAAGTTAAATCCAACACCGGCGGCAGCTCCGTAAAAACTATCATAACCACCTTGTATCCAGCCTAACTTAGGAAGGTCTAAAATTAGACTTCCTCCTAAAGTAATCTCCTCTTCCCCAACCTTTCTAACCCGTGCTAGTGGCATCAATCGACCTTCTTCAAATACCCCTGATTCATTACTAAACTCATGGGTATATTGTAGGTGTCCTGAAAATGTCTTGTCTTTAAATTCAGTAAGGGATTCACTGGTCTTTAAATTATAGTCAAAAAGATTCTCAGCAAATACTCCCACATCAAACTTTCCATAAGAAAGGTTTAAACCAGGCTGAACCGAAAGCAAGTTTTGATCTTGCAGTCCTGCTAAAAACGGGTCTTCTTCCACGGTGGTAGCCCTATTCTGGTCAAAGCCACTATTGTAGTAAGAGAGATTTGCCCCAAAGGTAAGGTTGCTCTTATCGCTTAATTTTACCCCATAGGCATAGTTTGCCAAAACCCCATAATTACTTAACGCCCCTAATCGCTGGGTGTATAAACTTAATCCCAGACCGGTCCGGTCACTAATACGGCCACTGTAACTTAAAAAGTAATTCTGATTGTTGTCATCAAACTGTACCGATTGGTTTCTGTGTAAAAGGTTAATATAAGACTTGTCCTCCCGAACTGTTGAGAAGGTTGGGTTTATTAAAAATCGATTATACTTCAATAAATTCTGAGCCGGGACGTCATAGGCAACAAAAGGATTATCCTCCTGTGCCGATACTTTCAGCACGGCAAGCGTAAATAGTAGTAAGAATAGAACACTTTTTTTAAGCATGGTAGTTTTAGCGTATTACGGTGATCGTACCCTGTTTGAGTACCTCACTGGCATTTCTAATTTTATAGTAGAACACCATATTCTGTTTGGTAAATGCGGTCGACGTTTGCGGCCAGTTATTTTTATAGTCAAATTCGTTCAATACTTCCTCCCCGTTGTCATTATATATAATAACGTTGACATCTGCTTTATTAGAGTATGAATTTGGAATGATCCATTGATCATTGATGCCATCTCCATTAACCGTTATAACATTCGGCACTTTAAATGTATCTAAATACAATACCGATACTTGTCTAACAATTTCACAATTATCAATACTGGCGATTAAAGTATACGTGCCCTCTTCGGTAATGGTCACACTATCGGAATTGCTCATTTCTGCGTTGTTGCCGTCCATCCATCTATAAGCTGTACCACCGCTTGCGGTTACTATTCTCGAAGTTCCTTCTGGGATAACAATATCTCCTGCAGGGTCTAAGGTTATTAGATTCTCATCCAACGGTGAAACTGTTATCTCGTTCGATATCAGCGAACAACCATCTCTATCTAAAACCAAACGGTATGTTCCGGTAGCGTTCACGTCCAAGGACAGCCCTGTTGTACTAACTACAGTTCCATCACGCTGCCATTCATAATTTTCAGAAGTCAAATCAGTGGACGTGGTAATGGTGACAATATCACTTGCACTACAATAAACCGTGCTGTTACTACTTATGGCCAATGTTTCGCTGGTAAGTAATTGTACGGAAAGGGTATTCGTGGTTTCGCTATAAGAATCCAAACTAGCATTTAACACATAATCCCCGTTCTCTGTAGTGGTAGTCAAACTGATGTTTTTTCCAGATTCTCCGGCAACATCAACACCGTCTTTTTGCCATTGATAGGTAAAGGCATCCACTAAATCAGTCGTAACATCTGTTTTAGCTCCGTCGTCCGCAACGGCATTTATCTGTGTAACCTCTAATACAGTACTGGTGCTGACACAACCTGTGTAAGTGCCGGAGTAATCAATCACAATTTCGAAAGAAGCAGGGGAAACAGCAGTAGTCGTTTCCGAGTTTTTTGAAGAAATTGCACAAGAACCTCCGGTTTGCGATACTTCGGCATAGTACTCCCCGTCTTGATCAATATCTAAAGTAGCATTGGTCTCTCCGGCTATTTCAACACCGTTCCTAAACCATTTATACGCTGGACTGTTTGCCGTAGTACTTACGCTTAAAGTTTGCGTTTGTGATGGTAGAACCACTACATTGGCAGGGTTGTCCCTTGTAACTGTAAATGCATCGGCATTGGTTATGGTGACGGCATCCGATCGCTCGGTACAAATACTGTTGCCAGAAATTTCCACCGCATAATCACCTTCAAATCCACTTGTTGAGGCATCCACCGTGTATGATGTGGCCACTGCCCCTAGTATGGGATTCCCATCCTTATACCATTGATAGCTCCAGCTAGGATCTGTTAAATTTATGGCAAGCGTCTCAGCATCCGTACTACAGAGTGCGGTTTTGGAAGGAGGGTTGATTGCTATACCAGTGCCGGTTGCACCAATGGTTACATCTACAATATTGGAATCTGTATTACCCGAGCCGGTACAAACAGGGCCATAATTTACAAATGCACTATACATTCCGCTTTGAGAAACATTTAAAGTATGTCCGTTTTCTCCGGCGATTTGAGTTCCACTACGAAACCAAATATACTGATAGGTTTCAGGATTGGCGATATTATCGACTTGTAGGGTAATCGCGCTGGTAGCACAAACGCTGCCAGGAGGTACGCCATCACCTAGTTCACTAATGTTCAAATTGGACGTTACGTCCATGAAGTACATATTGTAAGCTGAGGATTCAGCCCCTATCTTAACGGGATCTGTACTCCTCACTCGCATTTTGTAGCCCTGTCCCCTTGTGTTAGCTGGCACTGCAAAATCGACATCAAAATCCATATTCGTATTCTGGTCGGTTATCGTTGCCAGTGTCGTTGGACTTGCAAAACTTCCGCTGGCGTCCGAAAGCTCTAAAATAAATTCGTTTCCTGCATTGGCAGTCCCGGCCCAAGTAATATTTACAAAATATTCGTTGAACCCTCCATTACCGGCACAAATGGCCGTCCAAGGAGAGTTTCCTGCCAAGTTTGGATTATCGGCAGGTTCGGGAGCATTGATTACGATGGCCTGTGCGCTCAGCTGTAGGAAGCAGAACAACAAGAACATTGTGGTTAAGGTGTGTGTTTTGTGACTAGTTTTCATAATGATGTGTAGTTTTGGGCCCCTACTTTTTATGAATGTTGAAGGTCTTTCATTTAAACCTAGTATCCGAAAACAAATATGTGACTTATAACACGCGTACGAAATTTAATGTTGTAGGGCGGTTTAAATCTGTTGTGAAACGCATTTTATACAGGGTGAACCTTTTTTAAACTCAGGGATTACTGCATTTTTGCTACTTTTGTAGCTTGAAAAAACATGACATGAGCGAGACATCCAGGTCTTTGAATTTTATAGAACAGATAATCGAGGAAGACCTAGAAAAAGGTTTTGCAAAAAAGGACTTGCGCTTTAGGTTTCCTCCAGAGCCAAACGGCTATCTGCATATTGGCCATGCCAGTTCCATTTGCCTAAATTTTGGGCTTGGTCTTCGCTATGATGCCCCAGTGAATCTTAGGTTCGACGATACTAATCCCGCAAAGGAAGAACAGGAGTTTGTAGATGCTATAAAAAAGGACGTAGAATGGTTGGGTTTCAATTGGGATACCGAACGGTATGCATCCGATTACTTCCAGCAGCTGTACGACTGGGCGAAAAAACTTATTAAGGATGATAAGGCTTATGTTGATAGTCAATCATCCGAGGAGATGGCGAAACAAAAAGGCACCCCTACCGAAGCTGGAGTAGCAAGTCCGTATAGAAATCGCTCTGTAGAAGAAAATTTGAAGTTGTTCGAAGGAATGAAAAATGGTGAATTTGACGAGGGTACCCATGTGCTTCGAGCGAAGATTGATATGGCCTCTGACAACATGTTGATGCGCGATCCTATTATGTACCGTATTCTGCATAGGGCCCATCACAGGACAAATACCGATTGGTGTATTTACCCTATGTATGATTGGACCCATGGTGAGAGCGATTATATTGAGCAAGTATCCCATTCCTTGTGTACGCTTGAATTTCTCCCGCATAGGGAGCTTTATGATTGGTTCTTGGACCAAGTATACGATTCCTCAAAAATACGGCCCAAGCAAAGGGAATTTGCGAGAAGGAACTTGAGTCATACAGTCGTAAGTAAACGGAAGCTGGCCCAATTGGTTGAAAACAACGTAGTCAATGGGTGGGACGATCCGCGTATGTCCACTATTTCGGGTTTAAGGCGACGAGGTTACACTCCAGAATCACTTCGCAATTTTGCGGACACTATCGGCATTGCCAAACGGGACAACCTTATTGACGTTTCACTATTGGAGTTCCACATTCGCGAACATTTAAATAAAGTTACACCAAGAGTAATGGGTGTCTTGAAACCCTTAAAATTGGTCATTACCAATTATCCGGATGGACAGGAAGAATGGTTGGAGGCCGAAAATAGTCCGGAAGATGAATCAGCCGGCTCTAGAGAAGTACCGTTTTCAAGAGAATTATACATTGAACAGGAGGATTTTAAAGAGGAGGCCAATAAGAAGTTCTTTCGCCTTAAATTAGGTGGCGAAGTACGTCTTAAGAACGGATATATCATAAAAGCCGAAAGCTGTACAAAAGATACCGATGGGAATATAACTGAAGTGCAATGCACCTATGACCCCAAAAGCAAGAGTGGTAGTGGCACTGCTGAAAGCCTACGGCGTGTTAAAGGAACCCTACACTGGGTTTCCATTGCCCATGCCCTTACAGCAGAGGTTAGGTTATATGATCGTTTGTTCACCCATGAAAGTCCGGATACTCAGAAGGATAAAGATTTCATGGAATTTATTAATCCAAATTCGCTGGAAGTTATTACCGGATTTCTAGAACCAAGTCTAAAAAATGCTAAAGTTGGAGAAAGATTTCAGTTCCAACGTATTGGTTATTTCTGTGTAGATAAGGATTCAACCGATGAGAAATTAGTGTTCAACAGGACCGTTGGTTTGCGCGATTCTTGGGCCAAAATTCAGCAAAGTAGCTAATAAAAATACTTTTCGGTATTTTAAAAACAGGGCTTCTTAATTAAAACAAAAAGCCCCGAACAGAAAACTGTTTGGGGCTTTTTTATAGAATAGGCTTATTTATTCCTTTTTCTTTACGTTGGTCTTCTTCATCGACTCACCTATCATGTTGCTCGCCGTAAAGGAAGCCACCATATTATTCAACATGTCACTTCCGGCCTGTGGCGAATTGGGCAATAGAATTAAGTTGGTGTTGGTTTCTTCTCCAATACTTTGCAGCGTATCGTAGTGTTGGGTCACTACAATCAAAGCAGAAGCCTCTTGAGAATTTATCCCAACTTTGTTCAATACTTCTACGGATTCCTCTAAACCACGCGCAATTTCACGTCGCTGATCCGCAATACCCTGACCTTGTAAGCGTTTACTCTCAGCTTCGGCCTTAGCTTTCTCCACGATAAGGATTCTAGCGGCATCACCCTCAAACTGAGCGGCAATCTTTTCACGCTCAGAGGCGTTAATTCGGTTCATAGCGGCTTTTACTTGGGCATCTGGATCTATATCCGTAACTAAGGTTTTTATAATATCAAATCCGTAGTCAGACATCGCGTCGTTCAATTCCGCTTTTACGGCCAATGCTATATCGTCCTTCTTAACGAATACATCATCTAGCTTCATTTTTGGCACTTCAGCACGTACCACATCAAAAACGTAGGAAGTAATCTGTTCATGGGGATAGTCAAGCTTATAAAAGGCATCATAAACCTTCTCCCTGATTACTTTGTATTGCACGGACACTTTAAGTCGCACAAACACGTCGTCCAGTGTTTTCGTTTCAATGATTACATCCAATTGTTGAATCTTAAGACTTAAACGTCCTGCAATGCGCTGAACAAAGGGAATCTTGAACTGCAGTCCCGATTGTCGTATACTACTGAACTTCCCAAAAGTCTCAATAATAGCTGCTGTCTGCTGCTTGACAATAAAAACAAAAGACAAAATTAATAACCCCAAGAAAATTAAAATCGGAATCCAAATAAAGCTACCCATACTATACTGATTTAAGTTAATGTTTCAAGTTACGAAAAGGCTGTATGATATTAGTAGCATAATAGCCGGAATTGTTACAGCGCAAACACCAAAGTGTGCTTTAATAGCATTTTAAGCTCAAATGTTGCCATTAGAACATAAAAAAAGCACCTCCACAACAAGCGGAGGTGCTTTTAATTTTCACGGTTTTAATTACTAGGAATCGAAACGATCTAAGTTCATTACCTTGTTCCAAGCCTTTACGAAATCCCGAACAAATTTTTCTTTTCCGTCATTTGTTCCATACACTTCGGCCAAAGCACGAAGTTCCGAGTTAGATCCAAAATCAAATCCACCCTTGTCCCGGTCCACTTAACCTTACCTGTTTTACGGTCACTTCCTTCAAAAACCGAATCATCGCCATCCGTGGCTTTCCAGATCGTGCCCATATCCAATAGGTTTACAAAGAAGTCATTTGTTAATGTTCCTGGTCTATTGGTGAAAACACCATGCTTGGAGCCATCAAAATTAGCGTTCAAGGTACGCATACCACCAACCAATACCGTCATCTCCGGTGCCGTCAATGTCAATAGGTTAGCCTTGTCGACCAATAACTCCTCTGTATTCACAGAGAATTTTTGCTTCGTATAATTTCGGAAACCATCTGCTTGAGGCTCTAGTGCCTCAAATGCTTCAATATCCGTCTTTTCTTGTGAAGCATCTGTTCTTCCTGCTCGGAAAGGTACCTTTACATCGTGTCCAGCATCATTTGCAGCCTTTTCTATGGCTGCCGCTCCACCCAAGACGATTAAATCGGCGATAGAAACCTTTTTGCTACCGGACTGATTATCATAAAATTCTTTTTGAATTCGACCCAACGTATCCAAAACCTTCTCCAATTGCGCAGGATTGTTAGCTTTCCAGTCTTTCTGAGGCGCTAAGCGAACTCGTGCACCATTTGCTCCACCTCGTTTATCTGAATCCCTATAGGTAGATGCCGAAGCCCATGCAGTGGAGACCAATTCTGAAACGGTAAGTCCTGACGCTAGAATATTCTTCTTAATTTCATTTGCGTCCGCATCACTAATCAGCTCATGGTCCACAGCGGGTACCGGATCTTGCCACAATAACTCTTCCTTAGGAACTTCAGGTCCTAAATAGCGCTCAATGGGCCCCATATCACGATGCGTCAGTTTAAACCAAGCGCGAGCATAAGCATCTTTGAACTCCTCTGGGTTCTCCAAAAAGTGTCTTGAAATTTTTTCGTAAGCTGGGTCCATGCGCAAGGACATATCGGTTACCAACATAAAGGGTTGATGGGTTTTTCCCTCAACATGCGCATCAGGAACTGTTCCGGCACCAGCGTCGCCAACAGGTTTATACTGCCATGCTCCAGCGGGACTTTTGGTTAACTCCCATTCGAAACCGAATAAGTTCTCAAAGTATTTATGGCTCCATTGTGTAGGACTTTGGGTCCACGCACCTTCTAGACCACTAGTAATGGTATCTGGACCTACTCCACTATTGAACTTGTTCATCCAGCCCATACTTTGAAGCTCAATCCCGGCTGCATTTGGCTCAACATCCACATAATCATCCGGATTTGCAGCTCCATGTGTTTTACCAAAAGTATGCCCACCTGCAATTAGTGCAACGGTTTCATAATCGTTCATGGCCATACGCCCAAAAGTGTCGCGTATATAATGTGCTGCTTCTAGAGGATCTGGATTTGCATTGTGCCCTTCCGGGTTTACGTAAATAAGTCCCATATGGGCGGCTCCAAGGGGGTTTTCAAGTTCTCCGTTTTCTTCGGCATAACGTTTCTTGTTCCCCATCCATTCTGTTTCGGAGCCCCAATAAATATCGTCTTCCGGCTGCCATATATCCTCACGTCCTCCAGCAAAACCGAACATAGGTAATCCCATGGTTTCGTGAGCAACATTACCTGTCAAAATCATCAAATCTGCCCATGACAATTTTTTGCCATACTTCTGTTTAATGGGCCATAACAATAACCGTGCTTTATCCAAGTTCGCATTGTCCGGCCAACTATTTAAAGGCGCAAAGCGTTGGTTTCCCGTACTAGCGCCGCCGCGACCATCGGCAATTCGGTATGTACCGGCGCTATGCCACGCCATCCGAATAAAAAATGGTCCGTAGTGGCCATAATCTGCTGGCCACCAATCTTGGCTATCCGTCATTAAATCTGCCAAATCTTTTTTAACCGCAGCTAAATCTAAAGATTTGAATTCTTCTGCATAATTAAAATCTTCATCCATAGGATCCGCCTTCGAAGAATGAAGCCTCAGGATGTTTAGGTTTAACATATTCGGCCACCAATCCCTATTAGTGGTTCCTCCCCCGGCGGCTTGATTAAGCTCCCCGTTTAAAAAAGGACAATTTGCAGTGGATGAATTGTTTACATCCCATGCTTTGCCGTGATTATCATCTCCCATAATTATATCTTTTAGTGTTTAAGTTCGTAGTCTTGTAAATTTATTAAAATCCCTCTATAATTGAATCGGTTTCCCATAGTTATTATCTATGAGCAATGGGTTGGACTTATATTTTCCATCAATCCTATCCCCATAAAGAAAGTTAAGCGTCGAAGAAGGGCTTCTGCGCAATATTTGGCTTATTTTGAGGGATAAAAAACCGCTACTCTTTGGGAAGTCTTTTTAGGGCAGTATTTATTCGCGCTATGCTCTCTTCTTTGCCAATCATTGACATGATATCAAAAACATGGGGGCCTTTCATGTCGCCTACTAAGACCAGGCGTAAGGGCGCCATGACCCTTCCAAAAGAAAGTTCCTGTTGTGAAATCCATGATTTTAACTCCAATTCAGTTTTTTCCGAGGTGAAATCTGAAATCCCCTCTAAGACATTTACCACCCCTTTCATTATTTCAGGCGTGTCTTCTTTCCATTGTTTTTTTACCGCCTTATCGTTGTATGATGATGGTGCGAGAAAGAAATAATCGCTGAGCTCCCAGAAATCACTTACGAAGGTGGCACGTTCCTTAATCAGAGAAACCACCTTTTCTAAATAAGCGATTGAAAATTCATCTTTCCTTACAGCTGTCTTAGCAATAAGCTCCTGCTCGAATAAGTCAGCTAAAACAGTGTTATTCTTTTTTTGCAAATAGCATTGATTATACCATTTGGTTTTATCAGGGTCGAATCTTGCCCCAGATTTATTCACCCGTTCCAAACTGAACGCTTTTACTAATTCTTCTAAACTGAACAATTCCTGCTCAGTTCCCGGATTCCAACCCAACATAGCCAAAAAGTTGACAACGGCCTCAGGAAAATATCCCGATTCTTTGTATCCTATAGATTCGTTCCAAGATAGCGGGAATATCGGAAACCCTCCTTTTTCGCCATCTCTTTTGCTCAATTTTCCTTTTCCCACCGGTTTCATAATCAGTGGCAAGTGCGCAAACTCGGGAGCTTCCCATTCAAAGGCATCATACAGCTGTTGGTGAAGTGCCAAGGAGGGCAACCACTCCTCGCCACGAATTACATGGGTTATTTGCATTAAATGATCATCAACGATATTCGCTAAATGATAGGTTGGCATGCCGTCACTTTTGAACAAGACCTTATCATCCAAAACATTGGTATCAATCTCAATAGCTCCCCTTATCACATCGTTTAGCTTTAATTTTTCATCAGGAGTTGTCAAAAAACGGATGACATAATCCTCTCCAGAAGCCAAACGCTTTTCTAGTTCTTCGGGCATTAACGACAAGGAATTGTCCAGCTTTAAGCGATTGTGCCAATTATAGATGAACGTCTTGCCTTTTGTTTCGTGGTCTTTTCGGTGAAAATCCAATTTCTCTGAAGTATCAAAGGCGTAATATGCCTTACCTTTTTTCACCAGCTCCTTCGCATATTGCTTATACAAATGTTTACGCTCACTTTGTCTGTATGGGCCGTGTCCGCCATCCTTTCCCGGACCTTCGTCAAATGGGATTCCACACCAATTTAACGCATCAATTATGTACTGCTCCGCCCCTTCCACATATCTGTTTTGGTCCGTATCCTCTATCCTGAGGATAAAATCCCCGCCATGCTTTTTGGCGAATAAATAATTGAAAAGTGCGGTGCGTACACCGCCTATATGTAATGGCCCTGTTGGACTGGGTGCAAAACGAACTCGAACTTTTTGGCTCATCTTATAAATTTGAGCTTCAAAGATAACGAACTCTTTTCAGGATATTTCCCTATTTACAGGTAACAAATGCTCTTGAACATAGCTATGCTGCCATTTTCATTTCATTGGGAATCCTTTTATTCATTAACCTGAACCAAAGCGGTGGTAAAAAGGAAAGTACCATAGAGGTGGGGTAGCCGAAAGGCATTTGAGGTGAAATATCGTGATAATCCAAGATTTGATATTTTTTAGAGGATTTATAATGATGATCGCTATGCCGGGTGAGTTCGTACAAGACGATTCTACCTATGACATGATTGCTATTCCAAGAATGTACTTCCCGGACACGCTCGTATCTTCCTGATGGTAGTTTTTTTCGCATTAAACCGTAGTGTTCAATATAATTCACGGTTTCCAACATAAGAAACCCGACCACACCCGCTAACAAGGCCACCGTAAGGCCAAGAATATCAAAAATTAGAAAAATGGTTGTTAAATATCCTATTTGGAGCAGCGTGTACCATAACATATCATTATTAATGGAGAGAAATGAAGCCCCATCCCTTTTAAGCAATTGCATTTGTAATTGCCAAGCACTTGTATACTGACGGATGGTAGAGGTCAACCAAAAAGAATATACCGATTGGTTGTACCTTGCGGTTGCCGGGTCCTCTGCAGTAGCGGCATTTGCGTGATGGCCAAAATTATGTTCAATGTAAAAATGCATGTAATGCGATGGTAACAGTAGTGTTTTGGCCAAGGTGCGCTGCATTCTTCCTTTTCGATGTCCTAATTCATGTGCAACATTGATTCCGTTGGTTCCCAAAACAATACCCATAGAGATTACCAGGCCCACAATTTCATAGGTTTGATAGGAATTGGAGGAAACATCATATAGCAAATAGCCCAGAAGTCCAAAAACAATGGGCACATTCAGGTAAAGCATCCAATCAAACAATCTGCTTTTTTCCTTTTCCGCTCTTTTTGCACCTTCAAGATTACTAGTATCGTGCGGCAGCAAAATTTCTAAAATTGGAATGAAGACAAATGCATAAAAAGGAGTGAAGAAACTCCAATATTCCTTAAAATAAATACTAATTACGGCAGAAACGGGCAGGGTTATGGCCGCCAGGTATTTTAAATCGCTCATCTTATCGCTTTTAACAATTTTTTCTAATCGAAATTTTAGATTACGACTATCTTGCTACTAAATATAGGATATTTTGAGTGGATACCATAACATATTGGGCAAGCTGAACGGGTTTATCCAAAAACATTACACCCAAAAATTAATAAAGGGCGGTCTGCTATTTATTACTTTGGGTGTACTCTTCTTTTTAGCCGTTATGGGGATAGAATACCTGCTTTGGCTAAACTCCACAGGACGCCTCATATTATTAGTGGTTTTTATTGCAACGGCACTCTTCTTAATGTATACCTACATACTTACCCCAATCTTTTATTTGTTAAAAATAAAAAAAGGCATTTCGGCCAAAGATGCCGCCTTAATGATCGGAAAGCATTTCCCCAATGTGGGTGACAAGCTTTTAAACCTTTTAGATTTAGCAGAAAATAATGAGAAAACGGAGCTTTTACTAGCCAGTATTGAACAGCGTTCCCAAGGATTGAACCCCATTCCTTTTACAAAGGCGATTGATTATGGACAGGCCTTCCGCTACTCAAAATACGTTTTGATTCCAGCTGCTCTTATTGTCTTGGTGTACGTTTCGGGTAACTGGAATTCTTTTTTTGGTTCCTATGAGCGGGTGGTGAACTATAATATGGCATACGAACCACCGGCGCCCTTTGCGTTTGAGCTATTGTCCGCCGATTTGAATGTCATTGAAAGTGAGCCTTTTACATTTCAGGTCGCTACAAAAGGAGCGGTTAGGCCAGAAAATGTATATGTTGTGCTCGATGGAAAAGAAATTCTTTTGCAGGAAGAAAACGGAATACATCAATATACCCTTTCGCCGCCTATCAGCAGTTCGGCTTTCAATTTTCGGGCCAATGAAGTAACCTCTAAAAGCTATTCACTTCAGGCTCTCAAAGCCCCTGCCATTGTTGATTTTAATATCAAACTTACCTATCCACCATATCTAAAAAAGAAAGCCGAGGTTCTGAAAAGCACCGGAAATGCCACCGTTCCGGAAGGTACAAATGTTACATGGGCCATCGTAGGGCAAGATACGGAGGAGATAAAGCTGATAACCAAAGATACCGCTTTGGCCTTTCAAAAGGATGAGGATGCATTTACCCTTTCAAAACGTGTGTTTTCCAGTTTGTCCTATCAACTAACTACTTCAAATGCCAATGCCAAAGATTATGAAAAGTTGGACTATAACTTTGAGGTCATAAAAGATGGTTACCCGACAGTTAAGGTAACACAGATACTAGATTCGCTTAATCCTAATGTTTCCTATTATTCAGGGGAGGCAGCGGATGATTACGGGCTGGCAAAAATAGATTTGGTCTATTTTGCAAAGGGTGAGGAGCAAAGTAAGGAAATAATCAATTTAAGTAGGCCCAACACAGGTTTCAGTCAATTCTACTATACGTTTCCATCAGGTTTAGAGCTTGATGCTTCCAAGAATTACGAATTCTTTTTTTGGTCACCGATAACGATGGTATCCGAAACGGCAAAACAGTAAAAAGTCAAGTCTTTAGTCAAACGCTGTTGGATGAAAATCAACTAAAAAACAAAGACTTGGAGTCGCAACAGAAGCTAATTAACCAACTGGATAATTCTTTGGAAAAAGCAAAGGAACAAAAGGAGGCCTTAGAGGATATTAACACGCAGCAGAAGGAAAAAAACAGCCTCAATTTCAATGATCAAAATCAGGTTAAAGATTTTCTGAAAAAACAGGAGCGCCAAGAAGAGCTCATGCAAAAATTTAGCAAAGAGCTTAAGGACAATCTCAATAAGGGAAATAAAGACGATAAACTCAATCAATTACTTCAGGAAAGGTTAGAACGGCAAGAACTAGAGGCCAAAAAGAACCAAAAACTATTAGAGGAACTGAATAAAGTTGCCGATAAAATAAATAAAGAAGAGCTGAGTAAAAGGCTGGAAGAGTTAGGCAAAAAGCAACAAAACTCCGAAAGAAGTCTAGAACAATTACTGGAGCTCACAAAAAGATATTATGTAACAGAAAAAGCGGCACAACTGGGAAAGGACCTTGAAAAACTTTCAGAAGAACAGGAGGCTTTATCCGAGAAAAAATTTGGAGAAGATTATGCAAAGGAAAATCAGCAGCGTCTGAAAGAAGAATTTGAAAAAATTGCTAAAGAACTTGAAGAATTAAAAAAGGATAATGCCGCACTAAAAAAACCCATCGATTTGAAAATTGATAAAACCAAAGAATCAGGGATTAAGGAAGACCAACAGAGTGCATTGGAGCAGATTGAGAAACATGAAAATAGTCATGAAAATAGTAGTGAATCATCATCTGGTGAGGAAAAGGAAAAAAGCGCTAGTGCTACCAAAAAAAGTCAAAAATCCGCTGCCGAAAAGATGAAGGAAATGAGCGAGGAACTCAGCGAGTCTTCGGCTGGTGGAGGAGGGAATTCATCAGTTGCCGAAGATGCGGAAATGTTACGTCAAATACTAGACAATCTCATTATTTTCTCCTTTAAGCAAGAAAACCTTTTTGATAAGTTAAGCGCTCAGGAACAGGAGGACGTCTCTCAATATTCGGCAACGGTTCGCGACCAAAAAGAACTTCGAGGTCTTTTTGAACATGTTGACGATAGCCTTTTTGCACTGTCGCTGCGCCAAGCAGAACTTTCCGAATTCGTTAACGAGCAGATCACAGAGGTTTATTATAATATCGATAAATCCTTGGAGAGCATGGCCGATGGTCAAATGTATCAAGGCATATCATATCAGAAATATGTGTTGACCGCCTCGAATAGTTTGGCCGATTTCCTGGCCAAGGTTATGGATAATATGAACGAAAGCCTTCAAATGGGCAAGGGCTCCGGCGAAAGTCAAAGTGGTTTTCAATTACCCGATATCATCAAGAGTCAAGGTGAACTGGGCGAAAAAATGGGGGAGTCAGGAAGTAAGGGGCAATCAGGTAGCCAAGGAAAACAGGGTCAGCAGGGGGAAAAAGGACAAAATGGCGAGGGAGAAAATGGCCAAGAAGGGCAAAAAGGACAGGGGCAGGGAGGTGAAAATGGTCAAGGTGAAGGCGGTGAAAATGGAGAAGGCCAAGAAGGTAAGGGTAATTCCGGTTCCAACGGAAACGGGGGAGAAGGACAAAATGGTTTATCCGAAGGAGAGCTTCAAGAAATTTATGAGATTTACCAAGAACAACAACGTATCCGGCAAGAGTTGGAGAAACAATTGGAAAACCTCCTGAATTCTGGCGATCGCAAATTAGGGGAAAAATTGGTTCGACAGATGGAAGACTTTGAGAACGACTTGTTGGAAAACGGTATAACCCAGCGTACAGTGAACAAGATGAATACCATTCAGTATGAGCTCCTAAAGCTTGAAAACGCCGCCTTAAAACAAGGAAAGAAACAGGAGCGCGAAAGTAATAGTAATGAAAAGGACTTTAGTAACCCTATTACCACTAAACCCTCATTATTAGATAATTATCGCAACGAAATAGAGATTTTAAATAGACAAGCCTTACCTTTGCGGCAAAATTTTCAGAATAAAGTAAAGGAGTACTTCAAAGGCGATGACTAACTTTCATTATGAGACTGATTTTCAGCTTATAGAAGCTGAAAATCATAAGAATTGGATTGAAAAATGTTGTAAATCAGAAGGTTATGCTATTGAATCGTTGAATTATATCTTCTGTGATGACGATTTCCTATTAAAAATCAATCAGGAATATCTCAATCATAATGATTATACGGATATCATCACTTTTGATTATACTCAAGGGAAACTGGTTTCGGGAGATATTTATATATCGGTAGAACGAGTACGAGAAAACAGTATGCATTTTGATGTATCGTTTGAAAATGAATTGCATCGTGTTATGGTACATGGTCTCCTCCATTTAATGGGATATAAGGATAAGGGTGACGAGCACATCGAATTGATGCGGCAAAAAGAAGAAGAAAAAATAAAGCTGTTCCACGTGGAACAATAGAAGTTATGTTTGGAGAAAATTATGATGTTATAGTAGTAGGAGGCGGGCACGCCGGTGCGGAAGCAGCGGCTGCAGCGGCCAATATGGGTTCCAAAACCTTGTTGGTCACCATGAACCTACAGACAATTGGGCAAATGTCCTGTAATCCTGCCATGGGTGGTATTGCAAAAGGACAAATAGTGCGGGAAATTGATGCCCTCGGTGGTTATAGTGGAATTGTAACGGACAAGTCGGCCATTCAATTTAAAATGCTGAACAAGTCCAAAGGTCCGGCCATGTGGAGCCCCCGTGCTCAAAATGACCGCATGCGTTTTGCAGAAGAATGGCGACTAGCTTTGGAGCGTACCCCTAATGTAGACTTTTATCAGGAAATGGTATCAGCACTATTGGTTGAAGGTGATACCGTAGTAGGTGTGCGAACTTCATTGGGAATCGATATTAAGGGCAAAGCCGTGGTTTTGACCAATGGCACCTTTTTAAATGGGTTGATTCATATAGGTGAAAAACAATTTGGAGGAGGCCGCGCAGGAGAAAAAGCAGCCACAGGAATCACAGAACAATTAACTGCTCTAGGGTTCGAAAGCGGAAGAATGAAAACCGGCACACCTCCCCGAGTTGATGGCCGATCTCTAGACTATTCGAAAATGATTGTGCAACCCGGAGATTCCAGGCCTGAAAAATTTTCTTATACGGATACCCCAACACTTACTACACAACGGGATTGTTACATGACCCATACCAGCGCGATGGTTCACGATTTGCTTCGCGAGGGTTTTGACCGCTCTCCGATGTTTAATGGAAGAATTAAAAGTATAGGCCCCAGATATTGCCCCTCGATCGAGGACAAAATTAATCGGTTTGCGGACAAGGATAGTCACCAAATGTTCATTGAACCAGAAGGGTGGGACACTGTGGAGGTTTATGTTAACGGGTTTTCAACCTCTCTACCCGAGGATGTTCAATTCAAAGCACTACGCTCCGTTGTTGGATTTAAGCAGGTCAAATTTTTCAGGCCGGGATACGCAATAGAGTACGATTATTTTCCACCTACCCAGTTGAAACACACCTTAGAAACTAAATTGGTGAATAATCTTTATTTCGCAGGTCAAATTAATGGTACCACCGGCTATGAGGAAGCTGCATCCCAAGGTTTAATGGCGGGTGTAAATGCACATCTTAAATTAAACGAAAAGGAACCATTTATTTTAAAAAGAGACGAAGCCTATATTGGTGTATTGATTGATGATCTTATTACAAAGGGGACAGAAGAACCCTATCGTATGTTCACATCGAGGGCAGAGTACAGAACATTATTACGCCAAGATAATGCAGATTTACGATTGACGCCAATGGGATATGAAATTGGTTTAGCTAAAGAAAATCGACTTCTCAAGATGGAGCAAAAGCTTGAACAATCCGAGGCCTTTGTTAATTTCTTCAAGTCCACTAGCGTACTTCCGAATGATATAAATCCCATTTTGGAAAAAGTAGATTCTGCTTTGGTGAATCAATCCGATAAAATGTTCAAGGTTTTTTCCCGGCCCAAAGTGACCATGGATCACATGCTTCAATTAGATGCGGTTTCCTCCTATGTAAATGAAAATGACCTAGACAGGGAGGTTTTAGAACAGGCCGAAGTTCAGGTTAAATATTCTGGTTATATAGCTAAGGAAAAGGTGAACGCCGACAAATTGCACCGACTTGAAGCGGTAAAAATTCCTCCCAATTTTGACTACTCTAAACTTAAGTCGCTTTCTTATGAAGCCCGGGAGAAACTGACCGCCATTCAACCGGTAACCATATCACAGGCCTCTAGAATTAGCGGTGTCACTCCTAGCGATATTAGCGTTCTATTGGTTTTCTTGGGAAGGTAGTTGCAATTGTTCCACGTGGAACAATTTCTATGTTTTATTTGTATCATCAGATGCTGGCCTGATTAATAAAAGGGCTCTCAACAATTGTTTGACAGGTCTAAAAGTAAAAAATAACCGCCTAATTATCACAAGGGCAAGGTTATGTTGGCTTGATTTTTGATATTTATTTTGACCATCTTCAGCCGATTTTTATGAGAAGAGCATGCATCTTTCTTGTCTTTGTTTTTTTAATCCAATCCTGTATTCCTCTTCGTGTTGCACCTAAAATTGATGACTACAATGTTGGCAAGGGGAAAAATTTTAAACGCAGCCTTCCGGAAAGAGAGATGTTTATCTTTGAAGACCCCAAGGAAGCCTACATGTTCTATGATTGTGTAGACATGAAATACGGCCTCAATAATGATAATGTTTATGATGATATCCCCTTTGAAATAGATGACAAACAATACTTCTTCTCGTTTTATGAAACAGAAATACAAGACAAGTATTTAAACCTGTTTCCTTTTGTCGCCGATATTTCCCTCAACGCGGCTTTAGACAACGATGATATGGAACCTATTCTTTCCGATAAAGCGGAAGGGGTACGAAGAAACGGAAATTGGTACATCGCTATAGAGGTATACAGTGACACAGAAAAAGACTGCCTAACAATTAACCCACTTTCTAGAAAAGTGGTTTTAGAGTATCTTAGGGACTTGAAAAACGAATATTTAGCTACCCACAATTATAATGAGCTCATATTTAAAAACTAAAGATTATTTTAATACCCAAGAAGAATTTGAGTTATTATATGATTCTGAGTTGGACATGCTTGTTACACATCCACAACCTTCAGAACTGGACATCTATTATAAAAGTGAAGATTATATATCCCATTCCGATAGTCGCCAAAATCTATTGGAAAAAATCTATCATCTAGTTAAAAAATATAATCTCAATCGGAAAGTTAGGCTGATTGATTCTGTCAACAGTCCCGGGAAAAAATTATTGGACATAGGGGCGGGGACAGGTGATTTTCTTTTAACTGCAAAAAATAAAAATTGGAATATTGAGGGCGTCGAACCAAATTCTATGGCTAGATCTAAGGCTGCCGGCAAAGGAATTTTATTACACCCTAGTATTGACGATATACCCAAAACCAAGTTTGATGTTATTACACTTTGGCACGTTCTAGAACATTTACCCAACCTGGATAAACAGCTAGCTTCAATAACTTCTTTATTAAACGATAATGGAAATCTAATAGTCGCCGTGCCTAATTTTAAGTCCTATGACGCAAAAAGATATAAAACGTTCTGGGCAGGATTTGACGTCCCAAGACATCTCTGGCATTTCTCCAGAACCGCAATTCCCTTGCTCTTTAACAAATACAACTTAGATCTGATGTCTACTAAGCCAATGTGTTTTGATTCTTATTATGTCTCACTGCTTTCAGAAAAATATAAAACCGGAAAAACCAAATTACTTAGTGCTGCCTATACGGGGTTCATCTCAAATATTAGGGCGCTTTCTACAAAAGAGTATTCTTCCATCATCTATATACTTAAAAAAGCATAGAAATCAATTTAAAAGGCGTCTGTCACAGTTTCTTTACCCATACAAGCCAACATATAAGCCCGTGCTGAAAACCTTCTTAATCCTCATTATATTGATTGCTTTCACATAAGTAAAATTTATGGTGTTTGGTAATATCCATCATTTTCATCTATATCTCTATTTTTGGACAAATATGACACTCTAGAAATACTTTAATTCTCAAGGAGAGTTAGAAAAGCTTTGTTACTTTTGCGCAACTTAAATTTAATACAAATGAGAAAATTAATTCTAGGTTTGGTGGTATTGGCATTTGTCTCCTGCCAACAAGAAAAAATAGGTTACGTGGATAACGTGAAACTAATGAACGAATACCAAGAAAAAATAGATGTTGAAGCTAAATTCAAAACTAAAGCAGATGCGTTGACAAAAAAGAGAGATAGTATTTCTCAGGCATTCCAAATAGAGGCACAAGCTTTTCAAGCAAAAGCTCAAAAAATGTCTCAACAAAAAGCACAGGAAGAATATGCCTTGTTCCAGCAAAAAGGACAGTTTATGGGCCAACAACTACAACAGGAAGATCAGCAACTGCAGGCCGAAGGTCAAAAAGAAATGGATAGTGTTGTAAGTATTGTTAAAAAAGAAATCGAAGCCTACGGTAAAGCTAATGGTTACAGCTATATCCTTGGTGGAGGTGATGGTGGTAGTGTTCTTTATGGTAAGGATGCTAATGACCTTACTTCAGAAATCGTTAAAATTCTAAACGATAAATATAAAAATTAGTATCTAAAAACTTCTTTTAATAAACAACCGGCTATCGCCGGTTTTTTTATCTTATTTTCTCAATTCTTTCTATACCTTTCTTTATATCAAATTTATCTTGTGGTAAAAAACCCTTAACTATAAGTACGATACCACATACAACCAAAATTAAACCAATGCCTTTCTTAATTAGATGGATACGCTTATAAGTTAATTTTTTCTTTAATTGCTTGGCCAACAATATTTTAAAAATATCCGTTACAAAATAGGCAGAAAGCATTGTGGTAAAGAAAACCAGTATTCTATTCGGTTCATTTTCTAGACTAGGGCCCACAATAATGATGATACCCAACCAAAATACGAGAACACCAATGTTGATGAAGTTCAATAAAAAACCTTTAACAAATAACCCAAAGTAATCCCCACTAGTAATCTTGATTGATTTCTTCCGTACGGCCTTAGAGTCCCTTTTGAAAAAAGTAGTTAATCCATATACCAATAATATTACCCCTCCAAAAACGTAAAGTCCTGGCTGATTACTTAAGTTTTCAAGTAATTGAAAACTACTAAAGTAAGCCGCAATGATGAAAATAATATCAGCGATAATTACACCGCAATTGAAAGACAGTGCCGCCCTGAATCCTTTTATAGCGCTGGTCTCTAAAAGCACAAAAAATACAGGTCCAATCATAAAGCTTAACAAAAAACCCAATGGAATTGCTGCCTGTATATCTTCCAGCATAAACTGCTATACTTTTTTAATTACTCCGCCAAAAACTGTCTTTTCTTCTAACTTTGGAGGATTACCATGTACGAGTACCTCACCACCAGCCTTCACTGCGGCCCTAACATATTCACTGGCATAGATTTCTGCCCTAGAACCGGCATTTACATTAACCGTAGAGAATTTGGTCTTAAAATTCTTACCTTGGTAAACACCACCTGTATTTATTTGAACGTCCTGTAAATCCGAGAATCCGGATGTTTTAATTACACCACCAGAAACCGATTTAATCAGCATTTGTTCAACCTCTGCAGTTACTATTAACTCCCCGCCTTCTTGTGCCTTAAGTTCTAAAACATCCTGTTTTATGACTCCTTCAGATATAATCCTAGCATCTTCGTTAACGTCTATCACCACCAATTTTTCGGTATAATAAATATCTACGAAAGTTTTATAACCACTGAAAATCTTGCCTATCTGCATTCGCACTTTAAGAATGCCATCATTATTTACAATGGCAACCTTATCTGTATTATCCCCGGTAATTACTGCCTTATTTTCAGTTGATTTGATAAGGTTTATGGAAAGGCCGTCAAAACCCTTGAGTTCAGAAAACTTATCCAAACTTTTGGTTACTTTATTTTCCTGTGCATTTATTATTTGTAACCCACAAAGAAATAACAACACTATAATTTGTTTCATTCTGTTGGTTTTTTTATTTAACTAGCCTTACTAAGCAAAAGCTGTTCCAAAATGCCTATTCGTTTTTACCTAGGAGCGTGAAATCCAGATGACGTTTCACCAAATCTGTGTTCTTAACCATTACAATTACTTCGTCACCTAATTGATATGTTTTCTTGGTTCTCTCACCGACGATTGCATATTCCTTATTGTCAAAGATATAATAATCTCCTTTTATGTCTCGGATACGAACCATACCTTCACATTTATTCTCTATTATCTCCACATAGATACCCCATTCTGTGACCCCACTTATTACCCCAACAAATTCTTCATCTTGGTGGTCCTGCATGAATTTTATCTGCATGTATTTTATAGAATCCCGTTCTGCGCTTGACGCAAGATATTCCATGTCCGAAGAATGCTTACATTTTTCTTGATACAGCTCCGCCTTTGCAGATTTTCCACCATCCAAGTAATGTTGAAGTAGACGATGTACCATTACGTCGGGATATCTTCGAATAGGTGAAGTAAAGTGCGTATAATAATCAAAAGCAAGACCATAATGTCCTATATTGTCCACCGTATACACGGCCTTGCTCATACTACGTATGGCAAGCGTGTCCACCAAATTCTGTTCCTTTTGACCCTTAACATCATCCAAGAGTTGATTTAAGGATGCACTAATGGATTTTTTATCTTTAAAGTTAAGCTTGTGTCCAAATCTGGATACAATCCCGTTTAAGGCTATTAATTTTTCTTCATCCGGATCATCATGAACCCTATAAACGAAAGTTTTTATAGGTTTCTGTTTACCTATAAACTCTGCCACTTTTCTATTGGCCAAGAGCATAAACTCTTCAATAAGTTTATTGGCATCTTTTGATTCCTTAAAATAAACACTAGTTGGCTCGTTCTTTTCATTAAGGTTAAAACGTACCTCTACTTTATCAAAAGAAATGGCACCCTGGTCCATTCTTTTCGCTCGCATGTCCCTGGCCAGTCTGTTCATGGTCAAAGTGGCTTCCACCACTTCATCATCAACTTTGTATTCGGATTTTCTAATCGAGACTTCTTTTGGAATAAATCCTTTTTCAGATTCTATAATATGCTGTGCCTCTTCATAAGAGAAACGTTCATTGGAATTAATGATTGTTCTTCCAAACCACTGACCTTTAATCTGCCCTTTTCTATCCAATTCAAAAATGGCTGAAAAAGTATATTTTTCCTCGTTAGGTCTTAACGAACAAGCATTGTTGGAAAGTACTTCCGGTAACATAGGAACAACCCTGTCTACAAGGTATACCGAAGTGGCCCTATCGTAAGCTTCCTCATCCAATACCGTACCTTCTTTTAAATAATGAGATACATCGGCAATGTGAATACCTATTTCATAATTACCGTTCTCTAGAATTTTAAAGGAAAGGGCATCATCAAAATCCTTGGCATCCTTAGGGTCTATGGTAAAGGTCAACACGTCACGCATATCCCTCCGCTTTGAAATTTCCTCGGGCTTAATTTGAGTATCCAAGCCGTCCGCAAAACTTTGCACTTCCCCAGGAAACTCATAGGGAAGACCATATTCCGCCAAGATGGAGTGTATCTCCGTATCGTGTTCTCCCGGTTTGCCCAGAACTTCGGTAACCTTTCCATAAGGGGAATCCTTATCGTCCGGCCAATCGGTAATTTCTACTAAAACTTTATCTCCGTCCTTAGCATTCTTGAGTTTGTCCTGAGAAACAAAAATATCAGTATACATTCTAAAATCCGTAGGTCGTACAAAGGCAAAGGTCTTTTGCATATCTACGATTCCCACGAACGTATTCTTATAGCGTTCTAAAACCTTTACTACCTCTCCCTCTAATTTCTTACCGTTCCTTCTGGGGCGTATAAACACCTCTACTTTATCCTTATGAAAAGCTTTGTTTATTTTATTAGCCTGAACGAAGACATCATCCTCCATTCCCTCAATTACAATGTAGGCATTTCCTCTTCCTGTGATATCAACAATTCCCTCGTGGTGGGTTTTGTTGTCCTCTAAAGTTTTATAATTGCCTCTACTACTCTCCTGAATTCTTTTAGTTTCCTTGAGTTGCACCAATCTCTTAATGAGTAAATTTCTTTCTTGAGTATCCGTGACCCCAATTTTTGCAGCTATTTGTTTGTAATTGAAGCTTTTTTGTGGTTCTTTTTCTAAAACCGTGAAAATACCTTTTGTAATCTCGTTCTTCCTATGGTTCTTCGCCTTCTTATTTCTCTTCGACATTTAAAATTTTAATTTGCTGGAAAATTACGAATTATAATCCACTAGCTATTTAGACAACATGGTTCTAATTGATATCAACTTTACAGGTTATCAACATTTATTATATTATTATTTTCTCATTTTAAAATTTAAAATAAAAATGGTGATTATGATAGCTTGTTAATAGTAGGGATAAAAAATTTACTCATTACTTGCTTTAGTTAGATACCATAAGTTGTTGACAGGCAATTCTAGCTTAATAATATTGATAATCAGAAATTTGATAGAGTTATCACTGTTGGTTAATAACTACTTTCAACATGTTTTTATTGATAAATTAAAGTGAGATTGATGTTAACTAAAGGGTCTTGATTTCTTTAAATGATGTAACTAAATATTATAGTTTAATTATGTAGTTAAAAAAATTATTTACAAGCAGAATAGAATTGTAATTGACAACTTTAAGTGTAATTTTTTGTAAACATTTTTTAAAGGTTATACCACAAGTACTAACCCACTAATGAACAATTAATTTTATTGAAAACTATATTTATGTTGTCAAACATAGATTTTTTGTGGTGAGCTACTGTATGTTGTACCTTTATCCTATTAAAATTGATGTTTCCCCAACTTAACATTACTATGTAACTCTATTAAACTTCGCCATATGAAAATAGCTATAGGTAACGACCATGCCGGAACGGAATATAAGCTTGCCGTAATAGGTTTATTGAAATCCATGCAAATAGAAGTGCTTAACCATGGTACGGATGGTTCCGATAGTGTGGATTATCCAGATTTTGTACATCCCGTTGCCCAAGATGTGGAAGATGGTACCGTGGATTATGGTATCATTATCTGTGGAAGTGGTAACGGCGCATCAATGACGGCCAATAAGCATCAGAAAGTACGTGCCGCACTTTGTTGGAACAAAGAAATTGTTGAATTAGCCAGGGAACACAACGATGCGAACATATTAAGTTTGCCAGCTAGGTATATAGCTCTGCCCCAGGCATTGGAAATGGTAACTACGTTCTTAAAAACTGAATTTGCTGGAGGTAGGCATGAACGTCGTGTAGAAAAAATACCGTGTAAATAGCTCAATATAATATGGGTCACGGACACCACCACCATCATTCGCATGGACATTCGCACCCAAAGGTAAAAGGGAAGAATCTTCTTATTTCTATTTTCCTTAATATAATTATAACGGTATCCCAAGTAATAGGAGGTCTTATCTCTGGAAGTTTGGCCTTAATTTCGGATGCGCTTCACAATTTTAGCGATGTACTTTCGCTTATCGTAAGTTATATCGCCAATGTACTTTCTAAGAAAGAGGCCTCCACAAACAAGACTTTTGGTTACAAAAGAGCGGAAATTATCGCCGCATTTGTAAATTCTGCTACGCTAATCGTGGTTGCGATTATATTGATAAAAGAAGCCATCGAAAGGTTTATCACTCCCGAGGAAATCGAATCAGACCTTGTTATTTGGTTGTCGCTATTAGGGATAGCAGCCAACGGTTTTAGTGTGCTCCTGATAAAAAAGGACGCCAATAGCAATATGAACATGAAATCGGCCTATTTGCATTTATTGACGGATATGATGGCGTCAGTTGCCGTCTTAATAGGGGGGTTGTTAATGAAATTTTATCAAACGTATTGGGTAGATCCAGCCCTTACACTGGCCATAGCCCTTTATCTTATTTACATGGGTTATGACCTTTTGAAGGATTCCACGCGTGTTCTTATGCTTTTCACGCCCAACACTGTTCAAGTGCAGCACATTGTGCAAAGTATTGTTAAAATTCAACCGGTAAAGAATGTACACCACGTACATATTTGGCAATTGAACGAAGATGAAGTTCACTTAGAGGCTCATATCGATTTTAACGAGGATATAAAACTATCCCAATTTGATGATATCTTAGAAAAAATTGAAGACGAACTGTATCATAATCACGGAATCAATCACGTAAACATTCAACCAGAATTTGGTAAGTGCGATAGTAAGGATATAATAGTACAGGACTAATGAACATATCCATTAAGGCCTTTGAGGAACTCCAAACAGAAGAACTATACGATATTCTGCAATTAAGAAGCGCAGTGTTCGTCGTTGAACAAGACTGCGTATATCAAGATTTGGACGGAAAAGACAAAAGAGCACTTCATGTCATAGGAAAAAAAGAGAACAAGGTTGTGGCTTATACCCGCATTTTTGGACCTGGGGATTATTTTAATGAAGCCAGTATTGGAAGAGTTGTTGTTGAGCAAAAAGAAAGAAAATATGGCTATGGCAAACAAATTATGGAGGCATCCATAAAAGCAATACAGGATGAATATAATGTTGATATCATTAAACTATCCGCGCAAACTTATCTTAAAAATTTCTATACCGATTTAGGGTTCGTTTCGGTTGGAGAGCCCTATCTAGAGGATGGTATACCTCACGTGGCCATGGTTAGAACGTAAAAAGACCGCTACAAAGCGGTCTTTTTATATATTTTTAAGGTTGAAATTTATATCTTAATAGGCTCCTTGTTGGACAGGTTAATATCCTCTAACATGGTATCTGTAAACTTATAGTGTCCTCTAGTGGTTATTATTCTGAATCTATTGGAATTCATTCTACTCAATGTATCCAAGAACAACCATTTGGTCTTTAATAACCTTGGTTTCTCTGATTTTAAACTAATATCAAAAAAATATTTTCTTCCATTTTTAAGGGCAACTATATCCGGGGTAATTTTGGAATCACTTCCTTTTCTGATATAGGATTTTGGGGTTTCATAACCCTCCATATCAGCTTTGATATTCTCAAAACCAGTGGCCTCTAAATGTTGTATCGACTTCTCTAAAAATGCGTTGTTTTCTGACTTTTCTACTTTAACCATAAATTGTAAGATATCATTATTTATTAGAAATCCAAATTTAAAGAGTTGCTTAACAGCATTTTAACGTAATTAGAAGATTATTGCCATAGTCGATACACTAATACAGTTAAGGGCCAGGCTTTTTTATCACGGCGTTATTACTTTATTAAAATTTTGACTGACAGGTCATAGGTCATCTATTAGACTAAGCGTTTGGCCAGGCCGTTTTTAAGTAAAAAATCTAATCTTAAAATTAGATTGATTGGTTTTTCCGCTTTATGCATATTGGAAAAATAGAGATATCCTTCCATTTTAGCATTCAGCGCATCTATTTCTATTTTTCCCGAGGAACCATCATATTTTCTTATTATGCTATTCAGTTTGGTTTCGGACAATCCCTTACTTTCCAATAGAGACAAAAGCCTCTTACGGTTTACCATAGTTATTTTGCACGAAGTGTAGGAGTTGGGTTCGTCACAATATATGCCTGTGATCAACGAGTAAAAATCGGTTTTCTTATTGGCATCGAATAACCATCCTTTTTTTACTTTTCCGTTTTTTTGGTATCCCAGTTCAAAAGCGAAGGTCGGTAAATCATCGTTAATGTAATCTAATTGCGCTTTTTCATCTATAAAATAGGTTTTGTTGTTGCTTCTTTTGGTAAGAATAAGGTCAATACCTGCTAGTTGACTTTTTAAATCTGAAATTCGCTCAAAATCATAATGTCTCAAATGATTAGCATAATAGGCATCGAGAAGAACTGATAGTCTTTGTTCCTTTTCTAAATCTGCGCTAAAAGTGCTTTTTGATGCCACATTAAGAATTTATCCTCTGGAATAGGGATTCTCCTATTTTTTCCACAACCCCCACCACTAAGGCATTGCCCATGAAAAAAGCACGCTTGGTATCGCTGATGCCCTCTAGCAGAGTATGATTGTCCGGGAACATGTTCAGTCGCTCCAACTCTATGGGAGTCAACCTTCTGAGGCCTTTTTTGGTTTGTACCACGTGCTTAAAGCGCGAGGGGCTTTTACCGCCTTCTCCCGTAATAATTGTGCGGGAGGCTTTATCTAGCGCATCCGGGAAAATCATTCCTCCCTCACTATACTTGTATTCAAAACCACTTTTAGCGGTACGCATCTCTTTTTTTGCTCCCTTTAAATAGGCCCATTTTGGAAAATCTGCTTCCGGTATAAAGAAATCCCTGGTCACTTTTCCATTTTGGAGGATATCCCCCAAAATAGCATTTGGCCCATCGTAGTTGGGAGCAGTTTTGGTGGTAAATACCTGTCCGTTTATAAAAACTCCGCTATTTTGAAACGGGGATAGTTTTCCTTCTTTATTAAAGTTTTCAGAAAGGGCTACCAAATCACCATCAATAGAAAATGAATTTCTCGGATGGGACATATTCTTGACGGGAAATGCTTTGGCAATGGTGCCGGAATTATGAATCCAGTCTACCTTGTCTCCATTTTTAATCGATTTATACAAGGATGTAGACTTATGGTACCCTAGGAAAAAAACACGTCTACGCCGTTGCGGCATTCCGTAATCAGCAGCATTAATGACCCGCCATTCCACGGCATAACCTAATTCATCCAAGCTTTTGAGCATAATGGCAAAATCCCTTCCCCGCTGCGTGGAGGGGGATTTAAGCAGTCGATCTACATTTTCTAGAAACAAGTATTTTGGAGGCGTTTTCTTTTCAGAAAGGATACGGTTTATGCTCCACCATAAGACCCCTTTTTTTCCAATGAGCCCCTTGGAATTTTGTAGCGTTGTCGCAACCGAATAATCTTGGCACGGGAATCCACCAACGAGAACATCGGCATCCGGAACATCTGAAGTAGGCACTTGGGAAATATCCGCGTTACTATGATTTTCTCCTCCAAAACATTTTTCATAGACCATGGACGCGTGCTGTGTTTTGGTGCTGGGCTCCCATTGATTGCTCCAAACTACCTTATACTTGCCCTTTTTTTCCAAACCCAAACGAAAACCGCCAACACCGGCAAAAAGCTCTATGACTCTTAATTTCTCCATCACTAGCGAATTTAAGGAAAATCAAAACGAATTTCATCGCATAATCTAGTTGTCAAGCCGAGTCTTAACCTCATAATAAATGCTAGATCAATGATTATTTCTTAAACCATCTGGTTCCATAAGCCATTTCAATAATTATGTATTTTTACTTAAAACTTTTCTTCTATGGGTTTTCAAAAAATCACTTTGTGCAATTTATTCTTAAGCGTACTACTTACATCCTGCAACCTTGATAAGAATAGGGAGAATACTGTTGATGCTGCTATTGATTCTATTCAAAAACAGTATGCTCCTGACAAACGTGTGGCGTTATTTCAGATAGATGCCGTAAAACAAGGGCAAAAGACGGTCTTACAAGGGGAAAGCAACTTACCGGAAGCTATTACGACGTTGCATAATGTGTTAGACGAGCGGAAAATCGATTTTATTGATAGTATACAGCTATTGCCCGCATCGGAATTAGGGGACGAGACACAAGGGGTTGTCAACATATCGGTCGCTAATTTAAGAAGTAATCCCAAACATACCGCCGAATTAGCTACCCAAGCCACCCTTGGCACCCCGATAAAGGTATTAAAGAAGGAGGGAAGCTGGTATTATGTTCAGACTCCAGATAAATATTTATCCTGGGTGGATGCAGGTGGTATTACGCTGATGAACCCGAAACGTTTTGAGGAATGGCGTTCGCAGGATAAAATCATCTTCACAAAAACATACGGACATTCTTATAATGCGGTAGATGAGGAAGAAATTATCTCAGATTTGGTGGCAGGCAATGTTTTGGGATTTGTAAAAAACATTGATGGATTTTTTGTAGTGTCCTATCCGGATGGGCGCCTCGCACTGGTTAAGGATAAAGAAGCAGAGGATTATTCTGGCTGGTTGCAACAAATGAACCGGACTGCCGATGACCTGGTGGCCACCTCTAAAAAACTAATAGGCGTACCTTATTTGTGGGGCGGAACTTCTACCAAAGGCATGGACTGTAGCGGCTTTACGAAAACCATTTATTTCCTTAACGGGATGGTTATCCCCAGGGATGCCTCCCAACAGGTAAATACCGGTAAACCTATAGATTCGATTAGCAATTTTGAAAATTTGGAAAGGGGTGATCTTTTATTCTTTGGAAGGAAAGTCACGGATTCTACTGCAGAAAAAGTGGTACATGTAGGTATGTGGATTGGTGATAACGAGTTCATTCACGCCTCAGAAATGGTTCGGATAAGCAGTATGGATCCGAGTGCTGAAAATTATGACGAGTTTAATAGAGACCGCTATTTACGAACTAAAAGGATTTTAAAGGAAACCGATGAGAGGCTAATAAATTTAGCGCAGACCCCTATTTTTAAGGACTAATTATTTAAGCTTTTCCGAATACCTTTTCCAAGTGTTTTTCATCAGGAATTCGTTTTATGCTACATAAACTCACCACCACATAAGTAAGCATCGAAATTAGGAATGCTGGAATAATTTCGTGTATATCATTTAAGGTTTCATATTCAAATCGAAAAGCAAATCGCCAAGTAATATTTACTACCATACCTGCTATCATAGAGGCCATAGCCCCTAAATCTGTTCCCCACTTTAGATATAAACCTCCAAAAATTGCAGGAAAGAAACTGGCCGCGAAGACCGCCCCAGCAAACGCAGTTAGTTCTACAATCCCTGCCATTGGAAAGAGGGTCATCCCAAAAACAATACTACAGTAAATAGCCATAAACCATTTGGTTCTTGAAATAATCCTATTTTCTGGCATAGGTTTGATAACATGCCAAACATCCTTTACAAATGCAGTTCCAACGATAATGATTACCGAGGCCAAAGAAGACATCCCCGCAGCAAAAAGACCAGCAACACAAATACCGCTAACCAATTTATTGTCATACTTATCAAGCATAAACCCTACGACCTCATCGGTATTATGTATTAAATAGTTTGCTTCTTCTTGAGTCGCCATCCCATGCACCAAAGCCCCCAGGCCCATTACGCACACCAAAGAAATACCCAAGAAAACAGGCGTCCATATCATGGCAAAGCGCATACTTTTAGCATTATTGATAGAATAAAAACGTATGAGATTTTTCGGTTCTGAAATTTGTTTCATTCCGATAGAAAGCCCAATTCCCAATATGTACAAAAAGGAAACAAGTTCCCCAAAGGTGACTAACCCTGATTGAATAGGTGCCCCAGACTTGGTCAAATGTGATGTGTTGGAAATTGTCTCGAAAAGATTATCTACCCCCCTACGAATATGAATGGAATAGCCAACATGAGAATGGCTACCCCGAACATAATAATACCCTGTATGGCATCTGTCCAAAGCACACTATACATCCCGCCCCAAATGGTGTAAGCGCAGGTTATGAATATGATACCAAAGGCACCATATTCATAAGGAATGTCCAATACCGCCGTAAGCACGTGGGCACAGCCTTTGGCGATTCCAATCATGTACCACAAGGTCGCGAAAAGGATAATGACAGCCGATAAAACCCGAATGCTTTTTGCCAAGTTACTCTTGTACCTTAAGTGAAAATAGTCTGGGATGGTAAATGATCTTAGGCGTGCGGTTTGAAAACGCATTTTAGGACCTAATAACTGCCAGGAAATAATGCAAAAGACGGTCCAAATAATTCCCATCCACGCCCAAGACAACCCATATTCAAAAGATTTTCCCGCCTGTCCTATGTATGTGTTCGTACTTGCGGATGTTGAGAAAAAGGCTAAAGAAATGACCCAGCCAGGAATTTCTCGTTTGGCCACATAATATCCCTCGACACCTTGTGACGCCTTTTTCTTAAAGTACCATCCAACGTAAAGACAGCCCCCCACATATATTGCGGTAAGAATTAGCGTTACGTAATGCTCATAGAAATAGTCCACTATTTTTTAGGCTTATCATCTTGTTCATCTATAGTAATGTCCCTACGCAGTACCAAAAGGGCATTTATTATTACCAGAACAAGTATTCCGATATAAGGGAAAAGTGTTAGTGTATCCATAAGCCTTAAATTTTTTCTTTTATCTAGAATTAGGTTCAATGTATACCCGGAAGGGCTTTGTAGGCATGACGTGATTTCTAATCGAACCCACTTATTGGTATTTTTCTAGTTAAACATTTTTTTTACTTCATTTTTGGTGACCTTGCCAAGCACATTTCTTGGCAGCTCCTTTTTCACGATGAATCTTCTTGGAACCTTGTAGGCAGGAAGATACGCTCTTAACCATTCGGATATTTTTATGGTATCTACCGCTTGGTTCTGGCCAATTATGCACGCCGCAACCACTTCGCCCCATTCCTCGTCGGGTAACCCCACTACGGCGCAATCAGCAACCTCTACGTGTTTTCTTAACACGTCTTCAATCTCCAAGGCAGATATTTTGTATCCTCCAGATTTAATAATATCAACACTGTCCCGGCCCAATATTTTATACATTCCACCATTGAACACTCCAATATCACCCGTAATGAACCACCCATCTTTTGTAAAAGCTTTTGCCGTGGCATCAGGTTTACCCCAATATTCCTTAAATACACTTGGACCCTTAATCTGAAATTCCCCAGGCGCTCCCGGTTCAACCGGATTATTGTCCAAGTCCACTAAGCGCATATCAACACCAGGTAATGGCAGTCCCACATGACCCGGCCTGCGTTCTCCCCGGTACGAATTAGAAAGCCCCATCCCAATCTCGGTCATGCCATAACGTTCCAAAAGTGTCTGGCCCGTAATTTCTTCCCATTTTTCCAACACGGTTACGGGAAGCGCCGCAGAACCAGAAACCATTAACCTTAGCTTGGATGCCGCCGCTGTAAGTACTTGTTGCTCTTGGTCTACGGCGCTTTCCCAATAAGAAATAAGTTTGTAATATATCGTGGGAACCGCCATAAAGAGACTTAACCTTCCAGATTTAACAACCTCCCAAGCGCTTGCTGCATCGAATCTTGGCAGGAACTCGCAGCAAGCACCACTCCATAGGGCACAACTCAATACATTTATAATTCCATGCACATGATGCAAGGGCAAAATATTGAGAATATGATCTTCCTTTTTCCATTCCCATGCTTTGACCAGGGTTGTAATTTGAGCTTCAATATTTGCATGGGTAGTAACTACACCCTTTGGTTTACTGGTCGTACCACTTGTATAGAGAATCATGGCGCTTCGGAACGGAGCAATTTGCGGTAAATCGACGGTTGCTTCCCTTAAAATAGTGTTCAGCGCTACGATTCTAACACCGGTCTTTTTTTCTAAAGGCTTTAAAAAATCAAAATAATCCGGATGTGCGATAACCATTTGGGCCTTGGTGTCTTCTATGACATATTGTATGGAGGGCAATGGGTGCAATACGCACAATGGAACCGCAATTCCGCCTGCAGCCCATATTCCCCATTGTACGGCGACATATTCAAAAGAAGGTGGTACCAAATATGTAATTGGGTCTTGGTTGAGGTCCTTCCTTCCTTGTAAAAGATGGGCCGCCACTGTTCTAGTGACACTTAAAAGTGTGGCATAGGAATAGTATTGGCCATGGGATAGAATGGCATTTCTATCCGCATATTCTTTTGATTTGTTTATTAAGGACGACATTGACTGGTATTATAGGATAAGGTATTATTTTATTGTAACATAGTCACCTTTAAGAGGGTGATAATTTTTTTGCTGTATTCCCTTTGCTTCTGGGTACTCTTTGGGTTTATATTTGGATTTGTACGCTCCGAAAGACTGGCAAATATTTTGTAGCGCAGCCGGTGAATCATCTTTTTGGTTTCCTCACCTCCTTTATCGTACTGCTTTTTCAGTTTTTTAAATGCCTTTTTCCACCAATCTAGATTTAATGCCTCAGGATTAACATACTCAGATTTAATACGCTCAAAATAAACCGTTGTTAACTTCCGTTCATAGGCAATGGCTTTAGATTTTTCTTTGGAACCAATTCTGAATGCGGGTTGATTTCTTATTGTTTTGATTTTTGCCGTGACACTGTCCAAATCATAAATACTACCAAAATTCTGTCGTAGTCTATTGAAATCTTCAACCGCTAATAGAGCATCTCCATTTTTCAATTTCCTTTCCGCTTTATCGTAACCGGAGACATACAAATTCTTGAGCTGTTTCTCTTCCAACGTAACCACACCTTTTTTATGAAGCTCCACAAATAGCCAGTCAAAGGATTCTACTATTTTTTCGTCCGGAGGCCAACGATGCGCGGCATCATAGGTGAATAAGGTTTTATGGAACTTTAAACGCTCTAGAAAAGGCATCAAATCCAGCATTTCAATGTAGTTCATGTCTCGATTCCCACAGATTCCCGCGTAAAGGAATTCAGCTTCATAGGGCATATGAGCAGGCT
This sequence comes from Maribacter aestuarii, assembly GCF_027474845.2. Taxonomy (NCBI): domain Bacteria; kingdom Pseudomonadati; phylum Bacteroidota; class Flavobacteriia; order Flavobacteriales; family Flavobacteriaceae; genus Maribacter; species Maribacter aestuarii. The sequence continues at coordinate 1,714,933 of NZ_CP107031.2, read as the reverse complement.
GCAAGGAGAATCCGGCACCGCAGCCTATGACACCGGCGATACCATCACTTAAGGAAGCAATACTTGCGGCTATCCTTGAGCCCCCAGAAAAACCACTTAAGAAAACCTGTTCATTATTTATTGCGAATTGGCTGAACACATAATCAAACAAGCGAGAGGCTATAATAAAGTTGCGGTCATAAGGACCGTTCTTAGAGTTATTTGAACACACCAAGATAACACCATATTTCTCAGAAGCAATCAGGAACGGGGAGATACCAACTTTACCACGTCCAGCCGGTTCAAAAATAAAGACGATTGACGATAGTTTTTCAGAGGAATAATTGCTTGGAAGATAGAGAGCGAAGTTTTCGATATTTGAATCTGCCACGGGTATGGAATCTATAATTTCACCCACATTAAAAGCCGACTGCCCCAAAGCAAGTAATGTCAAAAAAAGTGTAGGAAGAAGAACGACATATTTCATCATAATAATGTTCAAGTAGAACTAAGAATTTATATTTTAATGAGTCCTCTAATCCAGTATCTGGGGAATGCACACGAAAGATCCCTACCGAAATCTCCTAATGGATTGTTATATTTAACGGAATGTAAATAAAACACATGAAACTACCAACGGCATCAAATAGGAAGTTCATCAGTTTACTGTTCTTAATAGTCTTGGCGATAGTTTTGTCAGCTAACATAAAGTCAAAACCTATCGGAATTAGCGAGACTTATGTAAAACCGAATATCCTATTCCTAATTGCGGATGACTGGTCTTACCCAAATGCTGGAGTCTATGGGGACTCTACCGTTCGCACACCAACTTTTGACCGTTTAGCCAACGAGGGAGCCTTATTTGAAAATGCCTATTGTTCCGCACCTTCTTGTTCGCCCTCAAGGGCCAGTATTCTTTTAGGGCGCTATCCCCACCAAAACGAAAGCGCAGGTAATTTATGGTCGGTCATACCCAAGAAATTTCCGAACTGGGTATCCTTACTGGAAACCTCGGGCTATCACACGGGCATGAGCAGAAAAGGCTGGGGTCCGGGCAATTTTAAAGCGGGTGGATACGAACATAATCCTGCAGGAAATGAGTACATTGATTTTGAAACCTTTTTATCCGATAGAAAGGACGACCAACCCTTTGTATACTGGTTTGGCAGTCAGGATCCACATCGCACCTACGAAACCAATGCCGGAATACAGACGGGAATGGAAGCGGCTTCTATAAATGTGCCAGGATTTCTTCCGGACACCCCTTGTGTGCGAAATGATATTATGGACTATTATTTTGAGGTTGAGCGATTTGATCGTGAATCTGGAAATATAATAGATGTGCTGGAGCAGCATGGATTATTGGATAACACCCTTATAGTTATGACCAGTGACAACGGCATGCCCTTTCCAAGAGCAAAGGCCAACCTATATGATTATGGAACCCGAATGCCGCTTGCCATATATTGGAAGAACCATATAGATGGGGGAATACGTATTTCGGATTTTATGAACTTCATAGATTTCGGACCTACATTTCTTGAGGCGGCGAAAATCGAAATTCCGGAGGAATTTAGCGGGCATAGTCTAATGGAACTATTTGGCGATAAAAAATCGACTAATATCTACAGAAGTAAGGTTTTTTTAGAACGTGAGCGACATGCCAATGTCCGCAAAGGAGATTTGAGTTACCCGGCCAGAGCGGTTCGCACTAAGGATTTTCTATATATAAAGAATTTTGAACCAGACCGATGGCCCGCCGGGGACCCTGAGGTCCATATTTCAGTAGGTCAATATGGCGATGTGGATAATTCTATTTCCAAATTCACAATTATGATGATGGAGGGTAAGCCTAGCGATAAAGACTATTTTGCACTAGCTTTTTCCAAAAGACCTGCGGAAGAATTGTACGTATTGGCAAATGACCCTTATAATTTGAAAAACGTAGCCGATAACCCGAAGTATAAAGATGTGCTAGCTACTTTACAAAACGAATTACAAAATTGGATGGCCCGTACAGAAGACCTCCGTGCTACGGAACCAAAAACCGATTATTGGGATAAGGTGGTATATACTCCTGATTATCAATTTCAAAACTATGATTTGCAAAAGGAATTTAATGATTATAAAATATTGATACGTGAAGGAGGGGGTTTCAAAGAAACAAATTGCGAATAGCTAAAAATCTACCAAATAGTTCAAGGTGTCCCAAGAGCAAAGGCAATGATTTGATTTCCTTTTTTGGTTCCCAACTTTTCTCCACCACAGGCGATGGCAATGTATTGCTTGCCATTAACCTCATACATTGCTGGTGTTGCAAATGCCGCCGCAGGAAGTTGATATTCCCATAAAAGGGCTCCATTTTCCTTATCAAATACTCGAAAGTAACCGTCCTTGGTCGCCCCAATGAACAACAGTCCATTTTCCGTAACCACTGGACCGCCGTAATTTTCCGTTCCGGTCCCGATGCCTTTTTCATCTAACTCTAGAGTATTGCCCAAAGGGATGGACCATTTATAGTCTCCAGTGTTCAAGTCAATGGCATGCATGGTACCCCAGGGAGGACCAATCCCCGGTAGCCCGTTACTGTCCAAAAATTTGGAGTACCCGGTATGTTTGTACAAAACTTGTTGAGCTTCATCAGCAACTATTTTCGTGGCCACTGTATGTTTTACCTCTTCGTTGTACAAATAGCGTAAAAGTGCTTGCAGTTCGTCTCCTTTAATTTGTGGAAACCCAGTCATCATACCTTTGCCATTGGTAATGATTTGGGAAACTTCGTTTTTTTCTTTCTTCAATTGGAGGTCAATAAGTGATGGAAATCCACTAGCAGCCATTGCTTTCCTATCCACTTGGTGGCAACTCACACAGTTTTTGAGATAAGTAGCCTCACCTAAAGGGGTGCTACTGGCAATTGTGGTATTCGGAGCCACTTGTAACATCCAGGGCATTTCATTGGAGTTTACATATAGAATGCCCTCATTGGGGTCAGCAGCCGCCCCCCCCATTCGGCACCTCCGTCGTATCCGGGCAACAACAGGTTCGGGGTAATATTGGGAGGGGCATATTGTCTTTTGTCAGCGGTATTAAAGATGTCCAAAAGTTCCGCTCTGTTTTTCGCAAAGGGGCTTATATCCTCTGCCATCAAGTCTTGTGACATCCGAGCATAAGGCTTGGGTTTAATAGGAATGGGTTGTGTAGGCCATGCCTGCTCTCCATCTAGACCCGATGGCGGCACGGGTGTTTCTTTAATGTCAAAAAGAGGCTCCCCTGTTAGTCTATTAAAGACAAATACATAACCCTGTTTAGTGACCTGTGCAACAGCGGGAATTTTTTTTCCATCTCGTTCCACTGTCAAAAGATTTGGAGGAGCAGGAGGGTCCCGATCCCAAATATCATGATGGGTGAATTGAAAATGCCATAATCGTTCTCCAGTATTGGCATTCAGGGCTACTAAGGAATTCGCATATAGATTGCTTCCCAAGCGCACCCCGCCATAAAAATCTGGAGCTGCTGAACCGGTAGGAACATAAAGTATCTCCGCTTCTTCATCAACGGCCATCCCGGCCCAGTTGTTCGCTGCTCCGATTATTGGACTTTTGTAAGCGGTTGAATCCTCCCACGTTTCAAAACCTTCTTCGCCTGGATATGGGATGGTGTGAAAGACCCATTGTAACTTGCCCGTAATTATATTGAACGCCATGACATCACCAGGAGCGGCTCCTTCTCCTTCGGAAACACGTAACGGCATAACTATTAAGTCTTTGAAGATGGTGCCGGGTGTATTGGATATTACGAATTTATCTTTAGCATTGTCCGGCATGCCGGAGCGCAAATCGATTTTTCCATTATCGCCAAAGGAAGAAATTGGTTCTCCGTTAAGGGCGTTTAAAGCAAAAAGATGAGGTCCACGGGTGCATAGAATGCGTTTGTCTTGCCCGCTTCCCCAATAAGAAACCCCTCTGCTTGTGGAATGCCATACCTTCACCGAATCCCCAAATTGCCAGATTTCCTTACCCGTTTCAGCATTTAAAGCAACGACACGAAGCGCAGCAGTAACTCCATAAAGAATGGAATCTACCACGATGGGATTCATTTGCATTTGTCCCCAATCCGGAGCTTCATAGGTCCATGCGACTTTAAGTTGACCCACATTTTCCTTCGTTATTTGGGACAGGGTAGAGTAATGACTGCGACCCGGGTCACCCAAATAGGAGGACCAGGTAACATAGTATTTTTCTTGGGGCAATTCACTCTTTTCCGTTCCACACCCTATTAATAGTAAGAGAGAGAGAACGGTAAATACATCAAATACCGAAAAACTCTTAAGAATTGTTTTCAAAGTAGATTGCATTTTTTTAAAAGTATGAAAAACTATATGGTCTATAAATTGGTCTTGTGCACTTTTTGAAGAATGTCTATAATTTGAACACCATTCCTTTACGAGCAATGCGGAAGCCTTTCTCGAGCACTTCTAGGGTTTGAGAGCTGTCTTCTTTTAGTAACGGATTGGTGTGGTTAAAATGTATAAAATGGATTTTCTTTTTTTCATTTGCCGAAAGGGATTCGAATAATTTTAGACTTTCTATTACGAACGGGTGTGGTATTCCCGATATGTCGCGTGTGTTCAGTTCTTCTCCATCAAAAAAAGTAGCATCCAAAAATGCATAATCAACATGGCCTATCAGGTCGACTACAGACGTATCCCAAACGGACCATTTATCAATATCCGGGATAAATAAAGCGCTTTTATTAGGCCCGTAAATTTTATACCCCACTGTTTCTGAATATTCATCTCGATGTGGAACGACAAAAGGAACTATTTTAAGTTGGTTCGTTAGCTCCACTTCATTTTCATGATCTAATGGATGGATGTCTATATTTCCGTTGGCAACTAATTGACTCCAAGGACCATTATCCTCCAAAAAAGATTTCATCTTGGGCATGGCGAAAACAGGAACTTTGTCCGCATTAACAGCTTCTTTTCCTAAATACATCAATCCGGTATAATGTCCGATATGGGCATGCGTCAAGAAAATGCCATTGGGTAATTCTTGACTTTCGGCATTCATTGTTTCACTTAAAAATTTTGTCTGTTTAGTGATGGCAGGCGTAGCTTCAAAAAGATAACTCTTATTATCATTATAATCTATTATTCCTAGAGAAACAACTTCTCTAGACTCGCTGGAGTCGATAAACAATTGCGCACAACACTCTTTTTTACACGCAATTTGCGGGGAGCCGGCATCCTGTGCAGTGCCTAACACCACTAGGGAAACAGCTTCTTTGCTATCCTCCGTTGCCAGATTTGAAGGTATATTGGTCTTAGCTTCTTCTTTACAATTGCAAAAAAAGAGCAGGGTAAATAGGACGAGGGGTAGCGCACGCATCAGTTTTGAGTTAAAAAGGTTCTGATATCCTTGGACAGTTTTTCTAAATCTGGTTGATGGGTGTACATCATGTGACCTCCTTCGTAATAAGTCACGTCTACACGATCATTGACAATTCCATTTCTGGAAAAGGTATATTCGGCATCGAAAAATGGCGTAATCAAATCGTAGTACCCACTAGCCACCAACACTTTTAAATCAGTATTTCTTCGCATAGCCTCTCCTAAATCGGGTGCAGTGTTAACTGGTGTAGGTTCCCAATAACTTCCATCCGGAATTGTTCTCCAACGCCACTTTTGGCCAATTTTACTGTTGGAAGTAAGATATGGCCGGTCCATTTCTACGTTTAGCATCGATGCGTAATAGTGGTTCAACGCCGCGGTATAGGCAGCTCCAATCCTATAACTGGCCGGATCTCCTAAAGTGGGCCTATCGGCAACATTATCCGATTCATCTCCCATAAAGCGACCATCCAACCTTCCAATGGTAAGTCCTTCGTCGTATAACAAACGTTTTTGAAACCTGGGAACGAGGACCCTTAGATTCGACTTTAAAATATACGCTTTGTCCAGTCCCGTGAAGTAGGCTAGTTTATCGGCAATATTGTCACGCTCAGCCTTTGATAGTAGGTCTCCCTTGTATAGCGCTGGGGTATAGGTATTATATGTAAACTCCCTGGCTTCTTGTACAAAATCTTCCAGACTTTTACCTGCTCCGGCTTTCTTGTGATACCATGCGGTTGCGGCCATACCAGGCAGATAGGTTATATAGGACGTAATGTTGTAATGGTCTGAAGTAGAACCGGCATAGTCCAAAGCTTGGGATATAAGGATCAAACCATTAAGGGCCATGTTTTGTCCCCCGCCTTCCAGTTCCTTGGCAACCGCTGCCGCTCTTGTCGTTCCAAAACTTTCGCCTGCAAGATATTTTGGGGACATCCATCGTTTGTTATCAGTTATCCATTTTCGAATGAAAGCGGTGACAGATTTAGCATCTTCCTTTAAACCCCAATAATCTTTTTCTTTACCTTTTCCTATTACCCTGCTGTATCCAGTTCCAACGGGGTCAATAAACACGAAATCGGTCAAGTCCAAAAGTCCATACTCGTTATTTTTTAGTAAATAGGGCGCCGCACCATCATCTTTGTTTGCTTCTGAATCTACCATTACCAATTTTGGTCCAAAAAGGCCCATGTGTAACCATACAGATGCGGAACCTGGACCACCGTTAAACACAAAAGTTACTGGCCTTTTAGAAACTTCTTTCGTGTTGTTCAGCGTATAAGCGACCGACCAAAAAGAGGCGACCGAATCTCCTTTATCGTTGGTCAAATAGGTCTCCTTGGCAGTAGCCGTATAGGCAAGGGTTTTGCCATTAAACACTCCCTCGTGTGTTGTAATGAAAGATTTTGCAGGTGGAATTTGTTTTATGGAATCCTGTTTCTCCGATGTTTGAGGGAAAACAGTATTTGACAAGAACAAAACATATAAAAACAGAAAACAATTCTTCATCTCTCAGCTTATTTAATAGGGTTCTAAGGCCTTCCCTAAATGTAAGGATTTATGATTATATTAGTGACAACCAACTGACCTTAATTACTATGTCACAATTAGCCGAGAATGTATCCAAACGACTCTTTTCTCTAGATGTATTTCGTGGATTAACGATGTTTTTGCTAGTGGCGGAAGCGGCAGGATTTCACCATAATTTTTCTGAACTGGCTGAGGGAACCGTATTCTCTGGTTTGGCACATCAATTACACCATCATCCTTGGAATGGCTTACGTTTTTGGGATTTGATTCAGCCGTTCTTTATGTTCATCGTGGGCGTAGCTATGCCCTTTTCACTAAGGAAGAGGTTAGCAACTGGGAGCCGAAAAGATGTGACCAGGCATATCCTAAGACGTTGTTTTTTGCTTTTCGCTTTTGGCGTTCTATTACATTGCGTATACAGCCATGCTTTGGTTTGGGAACTTTGGAACGTGCTCGTACAATTGGCTTTTACCATTCTCATTGCTTATGCCTTGATGAGTCTTCCCGCCAAAACACAGGTTGCGGTTTCCATAGGGTTATTAGTGCTTACGGAATTGATGTACAGAATGTACAATCCTTCAGCCCCTTATGCACAGGGACATGAAAGCTTTGGTTCTTTTATAGATTCTTTGGTTATGGGGCAGGTCAATGACGGTTATTGGGTGTTTGTTAATTTTATTCCCACAGCAGCACATACGATTTGGGGAGTAATTTGTGGACAGTTATTACTATCCAAAAAAAATGCCGCCAATAAAATAAGACCCTTTTTAATCTGGGGTGGAATTGCCCTGGTACTGGGCTTCATTATGGATTTCGCTGGAATTACACCTATAATCAAACGAATAGCAACTTCCTCGTTTACATTGGCCTCCGGAGGAATAGCCATCTTGACCTTAGCTCTTTTTTATTGGGGGATTGATGTAAAAGGAAAAAAGAAAAAGTGGATGCAAATTTTTTCTGTTGTCGGAACAAATTCCATATTTATTTATCTTTTTTCCGAAACGGTTGGTATACAGTGGTTCAGGGGTTTTGGGCGAATATGGACAGAAGGTATTTTAGCACCTCTTGGTGTTCCAGCTGATTGGATAATGGTTGTAAATTCATTGGTCGTATTGGCCATGTTCTGGTACATCACCTATTTCTTAGATAAGCATAAAATATATTTTAAAGTCTAATAACTTTTTAAATTCCAGGCATTCTAAATAATCAGAAAATAACAGATCATGAGATGCGCCATTACTATTATGAGTTTTTTGATTTTCTGTTGCACAAATGCGCAAACGGATTCTCCCAAAACTGAATTTACCAAAATGTATCTGCAAGTTTGGCAAGAGGCGGCCGACCATTGTATGGAGGTAGCAAAGGCCATGCCCCAAGAATTATATTCGTATAGGCCAACCGAAATAAGCAAGTCTTTTGCTGAGCAAATGGTACATATTGGATATACCGCAGAATTATTGACACAACGTTATGTGGAAGGGATAGAAGTAAAACCGAACACGCCAGATGCCTCAAAAATGACCAAAGCGGAAGTACTGAAGGTGTTGGAAAGGGGTTTTGACTATGTAACGAATGTCATCCATTCTATTGACCAAGAGAAACTGGATGAAGCGTGTACCATGTACCATAGCGGAAATACGGTGAGCAGAGCTTTCGCTTTCTTTTATGTTCAGGACCATATGACCAATCATAGGGCAAAGGCCAATCTTTATCTTAGGATGAACGGAATTGACCCACCGGAATACACCTGGTAATCCTTTACTTTAAAATTGCGTTGTATTTGGATGGATTGCCTAAAAGTTCCGTGGCGGCCAGAATAGCATCATCATTGGTGAGATAATACTTGTACAAACCATTACGATAGAAATAACGTTTTACGATTTCGTCCTCCAAATTCTTTTGGATTTCATTCTGATACCTATCCAAGGCATTGATCTTACCTTTCTCAATATTTGCTAGGAGTGTTTTATAGCTATCCTTTACTTCCGTTCCTAAAAAGTCGTTTTCCTCTCCAGAAAGTGCCATTTTTATAGCTTTTTCCGCCTTCGTCTCAAAAGAAAAATTACTTTCCCTTACGTAGTTTTTGAATTTATTGAAATCAGCATTTTCAAATTTAAAATTTGAAACATCGGACAATTGGTTGCTGTAATGATAGTCCGTTGCATAGTCAAAAATTACATTGTTCTGAAGCAGCGCCATGGTAAGATCGTTGGTTTTAACCGCGGCAATTTCTACATCGGGTAAAACTCCACCACCGTCTTGCACCTTTCGTCCATTTCTCGTAGTGTAATCGTTAAATTCGGTATTTCGAACGGCGTTTCCACTATCGTCCCTGTTCCAATAGTCCAAGGCCTGGATACACCTTCCAGAGGAAGTATAGTATCTGGAAATGGTAACTTTTAACTGTGTACCGTACGTTAGCTTCAAAGGGCGTTGTACCAATCCCTTGCCAAAACTTCTGGCGCCCATAATGACCGCTCGGTCCAAATCTTGTAAACTTCCGGAAACGATTTCGCTCGCCGAGGCACTGCTACCGTTTACCAGTACTACAAGCGGAATATCAGTATCTATGGCTTGATTGTTGGTCCTATATTCCCGATTGAATTTTTTTACTTTGGATTTTGTGGTAACGATCAATTCGCCTTTGGGCACGAATAGGTTGGTGACATTTATGGCTTCTGATAATAATCCTCCCGGATTGTCCCTAAGGTCCAAGATAATTTTTTCCGCACCCTTTCCTTTTAAATCCGACAAAGCGGATTTCGTCTGATTGGACGCCTTCGCATTAAACTTGGACAGCACGATGTAGCCCGTTTTATCATCGATCATTTCGTAAAACGGAACGGCATCCACTTCAATACCCTCCCTTGTGATAGTCGTTGTGTTAAGTTTACCTTGTCTTTTATAGGTAATGGCTACTGATGTTCCGTTGGCTCCTTTCAAGAGCTCACTCGCGTTATCGTCAAAGTCCGCTACTTTTATATCCCCAATTTGAATGATTTCGTCACCTGCTTTTAAGCCTGCCTTATCCGCTGGATATCCTTCATGAGGCTCAACGATTAACAGCTTATCTTTATAGGAACGTACTAAAGCTCCGATTCCCGAGTATTCGCCGGCATTATTTATACGATAGGCCTCAACATCCTGTTCGTTGAGAAATTTGGTATAGGGATCTAAATCTTCCAACATATTCTTAATGGCGGTGTCCATTAATTCTGCAGGATTGGTCTCGTCCACATAGTTCATGTTCAGTTCTTTGAACAGTGTGGTAAAAATTTCAATTTGCTTTGCAATTTCAAAAAAGTCGCTTTTAAAACCACTTCCAACAACAAGGAAAACAAGCGCTATAATGGGGACAAGAACTTTTTTGCTAACTAGTTTTTTCATGAACACGGTCATTAAATTTTTTTAAAAGAGCTTTCATTTTACCCTGAACTTCTTCAAAAGTGGGTGTTTCCTTACCAAGGTATAAAAATAGAAACGCAAACTCGCCCTGAGTATTGTTAAAAACTATGGCTTTGTTCAACCGATAAGATTCTCGCAAAAGACGTTTTATCCTGTTGCGGGTAACGGCACTTTTAAAGTTCTTCTTAGGAACGGATACTCCAGCCTGTATCTTAGAAGGCTGTTCATTCGCTTCTGAATAAATTAGTTTTAAGGGATAAACCGTCAATGCCTTACCCTCCTCAAATAATTGAGCTATTCGCTTTTTACTTTTTAGCTTTTCTTTTTTCGAGAAAGAGTATTGCATAGATGTTTTTAAAGTCTCCTTAATCTTTGGGCAATGGTTCGGCCGACCAGAAATTATTTGTGGGATTTACATCGGCCATCAATTGCGATGGGTCAATGACAATTCCCTTTATATTTTCTATTGGAGCATTAATGGTAAAACCATAAGACGGATTGGCCCATGTCCAATCTTCTAAAACCGTTCTCTTTAATTTTGGATAAGGATTTCCTTTTTCACCACGCATCATTTGTAATGGAGCATAAAAAGTTTCTTGCGTACCGTCATTGTAAACCACCAAAATATCAATAGGCATTGGCATTAGACCAATTCTTTCCATGGCCACTTTAGTCTTGTTCCCACCGGCAGACACTTCAGTTATTCCATAATCGATAGTATTTGTAGTCTGAGTCCAATCCGTTAAATACCAATCCAACTCCATGCCCGAAACCTTTTCCGCGGTGCGTTTAACATCATTGGGAACCGGGTGTTTAAATTTAAAATCGGCATAATATTTTCGAATGGTTTCCATCAATTTATCCTGACCGATAACATAGCCCAATTGCGACAAAAATATAGCTCCTTTGCTATAGGCGGCAATACCATAAGGCATGTTGGAGTCATACCTGTCTGAATGTGTTGTCTGGGGCTGCTCTTTGCCTGATTTTACAAGGTAGTAATAACTCTTATAGGAATTTTCAAAAGGGTTTTCCAAATTCTTTTCCAAAATCTCATTACTGCAAAGCGATGAAATAAAAGAAGTGAAACCTTCGTCCATCCACTCGTGTTTGGCCTCATTGGTCGCCAACACATGTTGAAACCAAGAATGTGCCAGCTCATGTATCATGGTGCCGATTACGCTTCCTGGCTTATCACCACCGGTAATGAGCGTCGCCATGGCATATTCCATACCACCGTCCCCGCCCTGTATAACGGAATATTGTTCATAGGGGTATGGTCCTATATTGTTATTGAAAAAGCGCATTGCCTTTTCGGTCAATGGCTGCACCTTTTCCCAGGTCTCCTTATACTTTTCGTCATTTTTGTATAAAAAATGTAGCGTTGGCCCATCATCCATCTTTAAGGTATCATGAACGTACTCCGGGTCTGCGGCCCACATGAAATCATGTACCATGGGTGCTTTAAAATGCCAAGTGAGTGTCTTTCCCTTTGTCTTCACTTTGGTTTCTGGATTTTCGTAGCCGTGACCTATTTCATTAGGATTTTGTAAATAGCCAGTACCACCAACCGTATAGTTTTTATCAATGGTAAGCTTTACATCAAAATCTCCCCAAACACCATGGAATTCGCGAGCAATATAGGGGTCGGCATGCCAGCCTTCAAAATCATATTCCGCCAATTTGGGATACCATTGACTCATGGAAAGGGCAACCCCATCGGCATTATTTCTGCCTGATCTACGTATTTGGACAGGAACCTGACCTTTAAAATCCATTTCAAAAGTAGTTTTTCCACCTGAGGGAATTGGCTTGGCCAAGTCAACCACTAGAACTGTTCCTTCTTCATTAAAGGTTACCGCCTCCCCATCTTGGGTCAGCTTTTCTACATGTAAATACCCTATCTCACTTTCACTGAGACTTGCAATACGGCTTTGCTTGTCTACTGTGGTCATTCGTCTATCGGGATCTTCAATCGTCTGCAAACGCATGTCCATTTCGCTCCCTGGCTGGAAGGCATTAAAGTACAAGTGATAGAAAACCCTACTTAATTCATCCGGTGAATTATTGGTGTAAACTAATTTTTGCGTACCAGTATACCGATAATTCTCAACATCCATGTTTACCTCCATCGTGTAATCTACATGTTGTTGCCAGTAGGTGGATTGGTTCTGGGCCGTTAAGGATACCGCAAAACCAGTTAGTATCAGGAATAATAGTACTTCTATTTTCTTCTTCATCGAGTTTAAATTTATAATTGTAATTGACCGTTGGCAACCTGCGAGGCCATTATGAGTGCATTATAGGCATTTGCGATTTTCCCTGAGGTAGATATCTCATTCAATGAGGCACTTTTTGAAGGGTCTCCCCCCAAAATCACTTTAGCCTTAATAGGTAGCCCGGAAGCAAGGATTATTTTCTTAACCTGTGGAGCTGTAAGCTTGGGATATTGAGAGAACAAAAGCGCCGCTAGTCCTGATACTGCCGGTGCGGCCATCGAAGTTCCCGGAGAAAACTCGTATGTATTATCAGGATAAGTAGAATAAATATCCGTTCCTGGAGCAAAAATATCTACGTTGATATCTCCATAATTGGAATAGGACGCTACGAGTTCAGACCCGTAATTAGGGTCTAGTGCACCCACAGTAATGACATTGTCTGAAATTTCTGGACCGTTATTTACTTGGTCATTAGGAAAATTAGGATTAGAAGGGTCGTCCAGATTGGCACCATCATTTCCTGCCGCATGTACAAAAAGAACATCTTTCTCGGCAGCATATTGGATGGCATCGTTAACCCATTCGGCCTTTGGAGAGAAAGATTTTCCAAAACTGCCATTAATGACTTTCGCGCCGTTGTCTACCGCATACCGAATACCCAAGGCAATGTCCTTATCATATTCATCCCCGTTAGGAACCGCCCTTACACTCATTATTGCTACGTTATTGGCAACGCCATTGGCTCCTTTCCCGTTGTTACGCTCTGCGGCAATAATCCCAGCTACGTGTGTACCATGACTTTCATCGGCCACTCGATTTTTGGGATTGCCATTCCCATAGTTTCTGTCATTCCAATCATATGGATCGTCTCCAACGACTTTCCTTCCATCAAAATCTTTGTTCAGATTATAGTTTAACTGCTCCGTAAAATATTTGAGGCCATCGCTTAATTCTTCTATAACTTCTGGGATGGAATCTTTTATAGCAAACATCTGAGAGAGGATAGCCTTGTTTCTTTGCATGGCCTCGTCTGTAGCTTCAATAGCGGCTACATCTGCCTTTGTATAGGTATCCTTTCCCAAATGTTTTCTTACTTCGGCGTCGGCGTTCTTTACAGCCTGTAAAATTTGCTCGTATTGTTGTTTGTTCTGCATGGCTTTGGCATACTCACTGTCCAGTTTCGATTTAGCCTTGGTGAGCGTAGCCTGATCTCCTATGTTGAGTCGCAACATACGTACATATTCCAATTGCTCATTGTAAGATTCCCCTAGAAAATTGTATCCATGAATATCGTCTATATAACCATTTCCGTCATCATCTTTGTTATTTCCCGGCCTCTCATCAGTATTGGTCCACAGTACACCGTCCAAATCCTCATGGTCTAAATCAATACCCGAGTCTAGTACGGCAACAATGACTTTGGTTCCCTTTCTGTTTTTAACAATTTCCTCATAAGCCCTGTCTACGCTCATACCCGGTATGGTATCCGCCACCAAATCTAGGTGGCCCCAATTTTGTTTTTCAGCCTCGCTGAGGTCACTAATTTTTAAAGGAGTAGCATCAATATTCTCTACGGGGGTCAATATCAATCCGCCGGTACCACCGCATCCCGTAAGAAGCGTAGTTATGGATAGCGCAAAAATTAATTTAGAAAATGTACTTGTCATATAATAGGTATTGAAGTTTAATGAATAATGTTTTTTAATTTCTAATTAAAGAGTTCATTAAAAGAATACGTTTGGTCCAATCGCACACCTCTTTCTGTTTGTTTTAATGTGCATAGCTGGTTGTGGGCGTCATGCTCGAAAAGGAGGTAGTATTTTTCTTTTACTGCTTTATTTAAGAAAATATTTTTTTCTTCCAGCGTGAGTAAAGGGCGCGTATCATAGCCCATAACATAGGGCAATGGAATATGCCCAACTGTTGGAATCAGATCCGCCACAAAAACGATGGTTTTTTCTTTATATTTTAATTGGGGCAACATTTGCTTGTCCGTATGGCCATCTACAAAATGAATGCCAAACCCCAATTCTGATTGTTCAATGAAATTTTTATCGGTATTACCTATAAAATGAAGTTGACCACTTTCTTTCATGGGGAAAAGGTTTTCTTTTAGGAATGATGCCTTTTCACGGGCGTTCGGCTCCGTTGCCCATTTCCAATGGTTTTGATTCGTCCAGAACTTAACGTTTTTAAAGGCCGGTTGGTAACCCGTCCTATCCTTGTTCCATTGAATGCAACCGCCACAATGATCAAAGTGGAGATGGGTCAAAAACACATCGGTAATATCATCTCGGTGAAACCCAAATTTTTTCAAAGAACCATCCAGGGTAAAATCTCCCCATCGATTGTAATAACTAAAAAATTTATCGGATTGTTTATTTCCCAGTCCAGCATCGATTAGAATTAGGCGATTGCCATCCTCTATTAAAAGACTTCTGGCAGCGATATCAATGAGATTATTGGAATCTGCCGGATTCGTTCTTGACCAAATAGTTTTAGGTACTACCCCGAACATGGCACCACCATCCAATTTAAAATTACCAGTTTCTACCGGATATAATGTCATCTAATTCAGAGCTAAAGTCCTGCAAAATAAGAAAACCCTTAGGCATACACAGGATTGTTTTATGTTTTTTAACAGTTGGGCACCCTATCGACTGTGGGACAGTATTTGTTTAAACTGTTTTCCAAAATAGAGCATTGCCTTAATTTCCTTAACGCTTAACAACCGTTCTTTTTTTAGGATAATCAACGCACTACCGTTAGACTCAATATGATAGTAGGGATTACTTTCCAAGAAAAGAATGAGCTCGTCGGTGAACAACTTCCGGATGTCCTCTGGATGTTCACCACTTAAAAAGAATCTTCTGTTAAAATCTGGACGGTTTTCTAAGACTATGTCTTTAAAGCCTGCAGGATTGTAAATAAAGTCTAAAAGCCCCTCCTTATCCAAGGTAAAGACCGGTAAGGTCTTTTCTAATTTTATGAATAATAACGTAGTTTTGACAACTTCCCTCGCGATAAATTCACCTTCGGTAAATTCTACATCAATAAGTAAAAGTGATTTTTCTTTACTAGACAGGGCGTTGTAGAAATAAGGTATTTTTCTTTTTCCAAAAAAGATGAAATCGTTCAGGAATTTCGTCCTTATATTTTTTTGGGCGGTATAGGTCCATTTAAGTTCCGTTGCCATGTTTCTCAACATCACTTGTCTTGTGGTGAAATACTTTTCAATAGCCCCAATTTTAGACAGCGGCAATACTTTTCTGATTGCAAAAGGGTGCTTGGAATCTGTACCGTGCTTGTCCAACCCAATAATCTCGATACTTCCCTTTTTGTTGGTAAAAGTGTCCGAATAATTTTCCAAACCTTCCATAACCGTGTGGTCCACAAAATTACAAAGCGAGAAATCCAGGACAACATTTTGGTTTTCAGGAATCATATCCAATTTGTTCTTTAGCTTATAAAAGTTCAAAAAGCTGCAGAAGTATTTTACGCTTACATAATAATTACCTCCGTCTTTCTCCTTAAACATCAGAATATTGGGTTTTGACAGATGATTCAAGAATAATGAAACACTTTTGTTCAACATAACGTGTATAAGAAACGTGACCAAAATACCTACGCTGATACCCGTGATGAGATTCGTAAAAAGTGTGGTCATTAAAGTGGCTAAAAATATGAACACTTGCTCTTTTCCAACCTTGGCTATTTTTCTCAAGTTCTTTGGTGTTGCCAATTTATAACCAGTATACACCAAGATTGCGGCCAAGGCCGCTAAGGGAATCCTACGAAGCTGATCTTGGAAAATAAAAACAAAAATGACCAAGAACGCCGCATGAAAGAAGTTGGACGATTTATTGGTTGCGCCGTTATTAACATTAACGGAACTTCTGGCAATAACGGTCACCACATTAAGTCCTCCTACCAAACCACTTAAAGAGGTCGCCAAACCAAGTGCTTTCAAATCTTTATTTACATTGGACCTTCTGTTTAACGGGTCTAGTTTGTCTACCGCTTTGATACTGAGCAGAGATTCGATACTTGCAATTAAGGTGATGGCAAAGACGGCGAGGATAAAGTTTGACTGATAGATGATTGAAAAATCTGGGAAGGCTAAATTGGTAAGTACATTTTCTGGGATACTGACCAAGAACTGCGATTCCATGGGGTAGGGGATATTTAACCAAGAAAACGAATAGCTGAATACAACGGATAAAATCAGAATCCACATTGGGGCTGGAATGAGATGAAAGTATCTGTTTCGGATTTTGGAATAGAAAATCATTATGAACAATGCCAAAACGCCAATCAAGGCAGCGACGATTTCTTCCAAATGGTAATCACTGTACAGTTCCAAAATCCCATTGGGTATTTGCATGAGCAAGGAGATGATACTCCCATGCTCATTGTTATGACCGATCATGATATGAAACTGTTTGGCCAATATGCCCAAGCCAATGGCCGCTAACATTCCTTCTATGGCTGATGCAGGAAAAAAATCTGCTAAACGACCCATTCTCAAAAAACCCAATAAAATCATTAGAATGCCGGAGAGTACAATGGCCGCCAATGTAAAAAGATAACCTTGGTATAAATCCCCGCCTCCCAATGTCGTAATCGCCCCCAGTAGCACGATGACCAGGCCATTTCCCGGACCGGTGATGGTGACATTGGCCCCACCAAGAATCGCCACTACGACCCCCCCAACGACCGAGGCAATGACACCGGAAATTGGAGGCGCCTCACTCGCCAGTGCGAGACCCAATCCTAATGGTAGGGCGATAAGGGACACGACAAACCCAGAAAAAATATTCTTGGGCAGTGCCTTCATAAAACCTTTGGTACGGGTTGTTCTAACGCTCAATTCTTTTTTCTGATAATTAATAAATCTGTCGGCAAGTCGGATAAAATATATTCTATGTCATGGGGAAAAATACGGTCCAACAATCCGGTTTTTAAAGGAGCGTTCATCACTAAAAGATCAGCTCGTACAACCTCTGCGTAGTGACCGATGGAGTAACCCCTTTTTCCAAAAACCCCCTGTGTTTTTATTTTTACATTGCCCTTCAGTTCTGCCGGGAGGGACTTTAAAACTCTTTTTATCCTGGTGTCCTCTCTATTTCTTATTCTTTCCTTAATTATGGCTGCTTTTTGAAGGGAGCGGTCGTCCTCAACAATCACATGCACTTCTTTTTGCATAATTTCTTCTACTACCGTTAATTGCTGCGCACCAAGAGTGTTGGAAACGTAGAGGGCACGTTCTATTGCCAACGGTGTTTCTGGAGCATCTAAGCCGTTCACCACAACATGTTTACAGGGTACCCGAACCGCGGAAGGTTTTATGAGCAATAGCACAGAGCAGGAAACTTTTCTTGTTAGCTTTCTTGCAAGGGACCCCACATAAAATTGAAACCTATTTTCATGTTGTAGCGCACCTAATATTAAAAGATCAATTTGCGAGGTTTCACATGTTTCTAAAATAGTTGGCTTCGGCTTACCATTTTTCCATTGAATATCGATTGGGATTTCTGGATAGTCGGATTCGGCAAGAATGGTTTCAATCTTAGATTGTTTTTCTGCAGTCTTTTCACCTACGTGCAAAAGAATGAGCCTTGATTGAAAGAAATAAGCTATTCGGATGGTTTCTAGAATATTCGCCTTTAAGGAAGGTGAAAATGCAAATCCGAATAAAATGGCCTTGAAAGGATGGATAGATTTGGGATTAATTTGATTAGTTAGCCAAGATAACACTTCTTGAATGAACGGAAATCATCAGGTTTGTTCAAATGCCTAAACCAAAATCTTTGTGACGTAGCTTCCGTTTAATTACTATTTTTAGCCAAAATATAAGGAAATGATAGAATTAGCCGGAATCATTATTCTTGGAATTATTGCGCAATGGGTTGCTTGGCGTTTAAAACTACCGGCCATTTTGCCTTTGATTCTTATTGGATTATTGGTAGGGCCTATTTCTACCCTTTATACCGCAGATGGGGGAAAACTAATTGAGCCCATATGGAACGGTGAAAAGGGACTGTTCCCCGGGGAAGGCCTGTACTATTTTGTTTCCTTGGCCATAAGTATCATTCTATTTGAAGGAGGGTTAACACTTAAAAGGGCTGAAATACAAAATGTAGGCCCTGTAATTACAAAATTAATTACACTAGGGAGTTTGGTCACCTTTTTTGCCGGAGCAGTTGCGGCTCATTTTATCTTTGATTTATCCTGGCAAATATCCTTTTTATTTTCCGCTTTGATTATTGTTACCGGCCCAACGGTTATAACCCCGATATTGAGAAACATACCACTTAAAAAAGATTTGTCAACAGTTCTGAAATGGGAGGGGATTTTAATAGACCCAATTGGTGCTTTGGCGGCCGTTTTGGTCTTTGAATTTATTAGTGTAGGAGAGGGGCAGGCCTATACACAAACCGCTCTTATCGAATTTGGCAAAATTCTACTTTTTGGATTTACCTTCGGATTTACCTTTGCTCATGCTTTAGCTTTTGCCATCAAGAAAAACTTTATACCCCATTATTTATTGAACGTGGTATCATTATCAGTGGTGCTGTTGGTTTTCGTGGAATCGGATATTTTTGCTCACGAATCCGGTCTTTTGGCGGTAGTAGTCATGGGGATGGTGCTTGGCAACATGGACTTACCAAATATTAAGGAATTGCTTTATTTTAAGGAATCCTTAAGCGTACTGCTAATCTCCATTTTATTCATTCTTCTCGCCGCTAACATCAACATCTCAGATTTGGAATTGATATACAATTGGAAAACTGTTGTCTTGTTTGCAGTTATCATTCTTCTCATAAGACCTTTGGGAGTTTTTCTTAGCGCTATGGGCTCTAACCTTAAACTTAATGAGAAACTTTTTGTTAGCTGGGTAGGGCCACGGGGAATTGTTGCCGCTGGTATCGCCTCGCTATTTGGTTCCAAATTAATCTCAAAGGGAGAACCGGGAGCGGAATATATAACGCCCCTTGTTTTTATGATTGTTCTGGGAACAGTTTTGTTAAATGCCACGACTGCTCGTGTCTTTGCGAAACTGGTGGGGGTGTTTTTAAAAAATCCGAAGGAATACTTATTCTTGGCGCGTCCAAAGTCTCCAGACTCATAGGGGAATATTTGCACAAGAATAATAGACATGTAGTACTTATAGACAATAACCAAACGAATGTGAACAAGGCGAAAAAATTAGGACTTGAGGCTTTTTCGGCTAATATTTATTCGGATTCGCTTGTAGACAATATAGAACTCAATGATGTCGGTTACCTAATGGCCCTAACGGGTAACTCCGAGATAAATAAGTACGCGATTGAAAAATTCGAAAAGCAATTTGGAGAGAACGGATCGTTTCGCTTGGTGGATAGTGAAGAAATGAATGATCCTGAAAACAACCCTAAAGAAGGCTTATTCTCGCATACGGATGATTTTATTAAATTGATGGAGGCAGCCCGAAAAAATCCTACCATCCATGAAATTGATTTAAAGGATACGGAACACTACGAAGGTCTTATTGAGATTACCAAGGCCGACGAAGACATCGTTCCCTTGTTTTTAAAGAGTCCGGATGGGAACATTGAGATCATCCCTTCTTTTAGCAAAGAATTCACAGATATCCAAGAAGGATATAAACTTGCCTATTTAGGTAAAATGTTTCCTATTGACGAGGTTGATGGGAAAGAGTAGCTTCAATTAATTATCAGTACCCAAGGATTTGAATCCGGAGCTGTAAACTCTTCAGAAGTTACCTTTCCAATTGCCTTCAGGTTTCCATTTTTAGGATTAATCCATGAATAGGTCAAACGTGAGGGAACATCTTTTATAGTTATTTTACCTCCGTTGTTCAGATAGGCGATATAAAGTGTTTTTTCTTTTGCTAGTAGTGGCTGTCCGTTGGCCAAGTCCCACCTTTTTTCAATATCCTTTAAGTTTAGATCTTTTAATATTTTACCGACCAATCCCACATATGTTGAACCCTCCAGGCTGAGGGCTCCCTCCCAGGACAACGGTTGATCTGTCCATGCTTCCCAACCTATTTCATCGGGAGAAACTTTCCACTGCCAAAGCGATGCTGCGCCATAAATTACTCCCATTGTCCCGCCATGCATGAGTTGCATCCATGCATCCTCTCCCTGCCACCATCCTAATCCGTTCTTTCCCGCATTCATTCCTTCGTAAGTAGGCTCACCGTTAGCGACTGCTTTTACAGGCAGGTTGTTATACATGCGCTCCACCTTATGATACAAATGCTCATTTCCATGACCTGTTTGCGCCCATTGAAAATCCAGCCAGTTTTCATCTTGATGACTTTTATTATAATGCATGCAATGCTTGGAAGGGTCGTTCTTGGCCCATTCGGCGATATAGTCGTCACACGGATTATAATGTAAACCGGTTGGTTGCTGGTAAGCGTCCCATTCTTCTAACATTGCACCACTTTCCCTTACCCCTGGATCGTTGGCATCATGATCCCCGGCAATTAACCAAATAGCTGGCTTACTCCCATATCTGGCAAGCAGATATTTGGTATACCTTACATATTCATCAGGTTGTATGTTGGTACCCAATACTTGAAGCCCTTTCCAACCAAATCCATGAAAAACAGGCTGATATACTGGAACGATTTCGCGGGACAAGAGAATGTCTATGATATCGTCATAATATTTAAAATAATCAATATTGATTTGAGTAATATGCCCTTCGGCTAAATCCCTAAAAGCCCTCTTGAATCCTTGTGCCGTATTTCTTTCATTAGGCCCATCGGCCTTTGTGTCTGGCTGAAGGGTCATCATCAGGGCTGCATTGAACCCTTTTTTTTGGCGGTCATTCGCATAGGCATGTACTTGTTCCTTAGTCGCCCTAAAGGGTATGGCCCAAGGGGTATCCGCCACTACTAGAAATGATTTTCCGGATTGATGAACCACGTTTCTATGGCCTTCGGACATCTTTAAAAGCCCTTCTTTTAAAATGGTATTGTTCTCTTGGTCAGGTACCGACTTAAATTTTCCTTTTTTATGATGCAAACCGGAATCAGAACTATTGGAGGAATAGGTTTCCCATGTCCAAATGCCATCACTATCTATCGGTGCAAATCTTACTTTCCAAATATTTTCTCCGTCCCAAAAGGCAGGTCTTTTTAGAGTATCTCCGCTTTCATTGTTGAATATGGCCCAGACATCTACGTCATTATAAGGATTCTCATAATTTGAAGTTGATTGAAGGGTTATTTCATGCGTAATCCATTCTGGTACTTTTTCCTCAACTTTCCTCTGACCTGTAAGACTCAGAAAGAAAAAAGATGCAAATAAGACTATGGATATTTGTTTCATGACAAATATATTACCAAAGAAAGGTAATAAACTTTAGTCATTTAATTTGAGGACGGCCATAAAGGCTTCCTGCGGTATCTCCACATTACCTACCTGGCGCATTCTCTTCTTACCTTTTTTCTGTTTTTCCAGTAGTTTACGCTTTCTGGAAATATCGCCACCGTAACATTTGGCAGTTACGTCTTTTCGTAAAGCTTTTATGGTTTCCCTGGAGATAATTTTTGAGCCGATAGCGGCTTGTATCGGAATATCAAACTGTTGTCTGGGAATCAGTTCCTTCAGCTTTTCACACATTTTCTTACCAATGGTGGTTGCGCTGTCAAAATGAATCAATGCCGATAGCGCGTCTACTGTTTGTCCATTGAGCAAAATATCCACTCGTACCAATTTGGAAGCTCGCATTCCTATCGGGGCGTAATCAAAAGAGGCATAGCCCCTGGAAACCGTTTTTAATCGATCATAAAAATCGAAAACAATTTCAGCTAAAGGCATATCAAAATTTAATTCTACCCGCTCTGTGGTTAAATAGGTCTGATTGGTAATCTGCCCCCTTTTTTCAATACAAAGGGACATTACGTTCCCTACAAAATCCGACTTTGTAATTATTGTGGCCTTTATGTACGGCTCTTCAACACGATCTATGGTAGATGGGTCGGGCAGGTCGCTTGGATTGTTCACCGTTAGCGGAACTTCTGGGTCTTTTCTGGTGAACGCATGGTAGCTAACGTTGGGAACCGTGGTAATGACCGTCATGTCAAATTCACGTTCCAATCGTTCCTGGATAATCTCCATATGAAGCATTCCCAAAAACCCACACCTGAAACCAAATCCCAATGCGGCACTACTTTCCGGGGTAAATACTAGCGAAGCATCATTAAGCTGTAGTTTTTCCATGGAGGATCTTAATTCCTCAAAATCTTCGGTATCCACGGGATAAATTCCCGCAAAAACCATGGGTTTTACATCCTCAAACCCTGCTATAGGGTTTTTGGTGGGATTAGCGGAATCTGTTATGGTATCCCCAACCTTTACCTCCCTAGCATCTTTGATACCTGTAATCAAATATCCCACATCGCCCGTACGAACTTCTTGTTTTGGATGTTGGGTTAATTTTAGCGTCCCCACCTCATCTGCAAAATAACTTTTATCCGTGGCCACAAACTTTATTTTCTGACCTTTTTTAATTGAGCCGTTAACTACCCTAAAGTAGGTTTCAACACCTCTGAACGGATTGTAAACGGAGTCGAAAACCAAAGCCTGTAGGGCCTCATCCGCGTTCCCTTTGGGAGGTGGAATTTGCTCAATTATGGCACTCAATATGGCCTCAATGCCAATACCTGTTTTTGCACTAGCAGGAATAACGTCTTCCGGTTTACAGCCCAAAAGGTCCACAATATCATCGGTTACCTCTTCTGGATTGGCACTGGGCAAGTCTACCTTGTTCAAGACAGGTATAATTTCTAAATCGTTTTCCAAAGCCAAATATAGGTTGGAAATTGTCTGTGCCTGTATGCTTTGAGCGGCATCCACAACCAAAAGGGCACCCTCACAGGCGGCAATGGAACGGGATACCTCATAGGAGAAATCTACATGTCCAGGAGTATCGATGAGGTTTAGGATATATTGTTCGCCCTTGTAGGTATAATCCATTTGGATAGCGTGACTCTTAATCGTAATGCCACGTTCGCGTTCCAAGTCCATACTGTCCAGCAACTGCTCTTTTTTCTCTCTTTCGGTGACTGAACCCGTAAAATCCAAAAGGCGATCGGCCAAGGTGCTTTTACCATGGTCTATATGGGCGATAATACAAAAATTTCGAATATTCTTCATAGCAATAAGGGCAAATAAAAGTGCTTTTAAAATCGGTTTTCTCAAGCCTCACCAAAAGCAATTGCAAATATAATCTAATTTCCAGCGCGATCTTAGGCGTATGTATTCAAAATAGGAATGTTTACGGTAGTGAAAGTTGCACAAACGGATTACAGGTTTTGTAAAGAAAAGCCGTATTAATTTGTTAGATTTGATGTTCAACCCAAATATGAAGTGAAGCCGCTACTACTTTTCCTCATAGTTATTTTAGGATTTTTCCAAGAGGTATCTAGTCAAACCTTTTTACTTTCTGGAGAGGTGCGCGATGAAAGAAACGAAGTTATTCCTTTTGCATCTGTTTTTTTATTGCGAACTACCGATTCCACCTTGGTCAAAGGAACTTCTGCCGATGAGTTGGGGGTGTTTACGATCCAAGATATTACCCCCAACCTCTATTTTCTTAGGGCGAGCTATATTGGTAGGACCTCGGCCAGTTTGGCCATCGATATTGCCAAGGACACTAAAATAGGTGCATTGATTATAGAACAAAAGGCAGAGGAGCTTAATGAAGTGATTGTTACCGCAAACAGACCTCAAGTAGAACGAAAAGTGGACCGTCTTATTTTTAATGTAGAGAATACCGTTCTTTCACAAAGTAGTTCTTGGGAAATTTTACAGCAAACACCGGGGGTCATTTCCATGCAGGACGAACTTCAAATACGCAACCAAGCTGCGGTGGTATATATCAACGATCGTAAGGTTCAATTATCGGCTGAGGAGATTCGTAGTCTATTGGAAAATTATCAAGGGGCGAACATCAAATCCGTAGAGGTGATTCCCAATCCGCCCTCCAATTATGATGCGGAGGGAGGAGCCGTACTTAATATTGTCACCAGCAAGAATATTTCTTTAGGATACAAAGGCAATGTTACTACCAATTATACTCAAGCGATATTTCCCAAATACAGTTTTGGCACATCACATTTTTACAAAACCAAGAAATTAAATTTAAATACCAGCTATTCCTATGTACCCAGAAAAGATTTTAAGAATACGGAGAGCATCATCAATTTTATAAACGACACAGGTATTTTTTCTCGATGGGACACTGATTTTGATAAAACGAACCGCTTTAGAACTCACAACGCAGGCCTTGTCATTGATTATGAAATTAATAAGAGGAACGAACTCAATTTCACCACAAATGCGCAATTATCTCCAGAAAGAACATATAACAATTTTCAAGACACACAAATTAGAAATACCTCTGGAGTATTGGATTCAACCTTCACCACATCCAGTTTTCTGGATGAAAACAAGAATAATATTTCGGGCGACCTTACTTTTAAACATCGCTTTAAGGAAAATGGAGGGCTAACCCTAAACGGGCACTATACACAATTTGATTTTACACGAACGCAGGATGCGAACTCTACTTATTTTGAGCCAGACGGCAACTTCATTCGAGATTTTAATTTTTTTACGGACGCCAATCAGGATATAGAAATTGTAACTGCTCAAATGGATTATACCAATCTATTGGGAACCGTAGGTGTTGAAGCGGGCATAAAGGGCTCATTTATCAATTCGGAAAGTAAGCTGGATTATTTTGACCAGAATAATGGAAGTGTTTTAGACCCGAACCTGTCCGATAACTTTCTTTATGATGAAACTGTTTATGCAGGCTACTTAAGTCTTTCCAAGGATTGGGAAAAGTGGAGTTTAAAAACTGGATTAAGAGCGGAACATACGCAAAGTTCGGGGACGTCTATTGCACTATCCACAATCAATAACTTGGAATATTTTGAGCTGTTCCCTACGTTGTACCTCTTACATAATATCCACGAGAACCATAGTGTAGCTTTTGACTATTCAAGAAAACTGACGCGACCCAGGTATGAGGACTTAAACCCCTTTAGAACATTTATTAACGAAAACATCTTCTATGAAGGCAACCCAAATTTACCTCCAAGTTTCAGCAATAATTTCAATTTAAACTATACCCTAAAGCAAGAGTTCTTCTTTGATTTTTATTATCGGGACAATGGGGAATACATCTCCACACTTTCTTTCCAGGATAACGAAAATCAAATTTTAAGGGATGTTACCCAAAATGTTTTGGAAAGTACCTCTTATGGATTCGATTTTAACTATGGGAAATCTATTTCGAACAATTGGTATCTATATAGTTATGTTTCCATTTTTCATGAAGATGAGACTTTTTTGGCCTTGGAAAGCGATGCGTTATCCGCCACCAATGAGATTGATGGACTTTATTTGGATATCACAAATTATTTAACCCTTTCCAAAGACGGCACTTTTAAAGGTGAATTGGGGCTCACCTATTTGTCCGGATTTTTACAGGGATCTTATATCATAGACGAAACCACCAATCTAACCCTAGGTTTACGCAAGTCGTTTTGGAACAGAAGAGCGCTCGTAAGTATCTCAGCTAATGATATATTGGGCAAGGCCAATAGCAGGGTCACCTCTAAGTATTTGAATCAGGACAACAACTATTTAGCCGTGCCGGAAACACAGTATGTGCGTTTTGGATTTACCTATAATTTTGGGAATTTTAGATTAGAGGATAATCAAAGAGAAATAGATAAGATTGAAAGAGATCGCTTACGTGCCGAATAGACCGCTACACCTATCCACTTTCAAATTTCACCAAACTATTTTAGATGTAGGATTATTCGGATTTTCTTTTTTATATTTAGCGCATACCTACGATGAATGAAGAGGGAACTTAGACTATTCTCAATTTTTGTGCTTTTTGTTTCCCTCACCATAGCGCAAGATTTTAAGATATCAGGAACCGTATTGGACGGCAATGAAGCGCCGCTAGTTTTTGCCAGTGTGCTGCTCCAAACAGAGGATTCGGTTCTCATCAAAGGCACTGCTACTGATGAAAAGGGTTTCTTCCAATTGGACAATATAGCGCAAGGAAATTATCTATTGGCCGCCAGTTTTATCGAAAACAGATCTGAGATTCTTCCATTATCTCTTACAGGAGATACAGATATAGGCTCACTTATTATATTGGAAAACGCCCAAGCATTGGATGAAGTGGTGGTCGCTTATAAAAAACCGACCATTGAACAGAAAGTGGACCGCTTGGTTTTCAATATTGAGAATACTGCACTCTCCGATAGTGATATTTGGAACGTGCTAAAACGTACACCAGGCGTAGTGGTAATCAAGGACGAATTAACTATTAAGGGGAGTTCCAATATTGGTATTATGATCAATGGAAGATTGGTGAACATACCACAAAGCGATATTATAAACCTGCTTTCCGGAAGTTCGGCCGGCAATGTGGAGGCCATCGAGGTGATAACAAACCCACCTGCAAAATATAGTGCAGAAGGGGGGCTGCTCATCGATATTAAAATGAAAAAAAATTTGATAGCAGGTTACAACGGTTCCCTCTATAACCGCTATACCCAAGGGGTCTTTCCAAAACATACCGTAGGTACCGATCATTTTTTCAAAGGGAAGCGGACTGATTTCTCCATAAACTATAGTTTTAGAAACGCGAAAACGATTAGCCGATTTACGGATATCACCAATTTCTTTGAGGATAGTACCGTTGATGAAGTTTGGAGTGCTGAACAAAGCGCGGTAACCAGAAGAAAACAACACAACGTTAGCGCTTTTCTGGATTTTGAACTTAATGATAAGAATACCATCAGTTTGTCCACGATAAATACGCTGACCCCATCCGTTAATAGGTTTTATGATTCCGAGACCGTAATAACCGATACGAACGGGACCTTGATTTCAAGCTTTGACACGACCAATGATTCCGATTATGATTTGTACAATACTTCCATTTACTTGGACTGGGCACATCGATTGGATAAAAAAGGTGCGGAAATCGCTTTTAACACCCACTATACCAACTATGAATATGACCGGGGACAGTTGTTAAATACCGATTTTTTTGATGCCGATGGGACCTTGACCGGTGAGAATGATTTCACTACTCAGTCTGGACAACTAACGGGATTGTTCAGCATCCAACTGGATTATAGCACACCTGTGGGAAAATCGAGCGAATTAGAAGCAGGGTTGCGCTATGCCGCTATTAATTCCGACAACACCATTTCTCAGGAGGGTTTCGATAGGAATCAGCCGGGAATAAACCCAACCGAAACGGGAGTTTTTTCCTATGATGAGGATATATCTGCAGCTTACATAAGTTTTAATAGCGGCTGGAATAATTGGGAAATAAAAATGGGTTTAAGAGCCGAATATACTGAAACCATAGGTCTTTTGGATACCGAGGAGGTGGCTACAGAAAATAACTATTTGGAGTTTTTTCCATCGTTTTCTTTGAGGCACACGCTAAATACAAAGCATAGTTTTGGCTTAAACTATTATCGTAGGATTACTAGACCGCGCTATAATAGGTTGAACCCTTTCCAATATTTTCAGACCAATAATTCGGTCGTAGAGGGCAATCCGAATTTGCTGCCTTCTACCCGCAACTACATTTCCTTGGGATATACCTTTGACAAGGCGTATAATCTGGAATTCTTTTTCGGGGAACGAAAAAATCAGTATTTACAACAAGTCTTTCAAGATAATGACTCCAATCTTCTTCGTTTTATAAGCACCAATCTAGGATTGAGTAGAAGTTATGGGGCCGATTTTTCGCTGAATAAAGAAATAACCGACTTTTGGAATACTTTTTTCCTGGTCAGTTATTTTTATGAAATCAATGAGTTTACCGATTTGGGTTCAGGAGCACAATTGAACAACGATGTCTGGACGGGACACATTCGTACCACTAACAGTTTTACTTTTTTAAGTGACAAATCCCTGTTCGCCGATTTAACGTTTACGTATTTCTCTCCTACTGTAAATGGGAATTCCCGTCAGGATTCCTATAATCAGTTAGGCTTCGCACTTAGAAAGACCATCTGGAACAAGAATGCAAGCATTTCTTTGGAGGTTGAAGACATTTTCAACCAAGGAAACTTATTCAATACCAGGCGCTATCTTAATCAGGACAACACCTCCTCGTTCAGGCCTGAAAATAGATTGTTGATTTTAGGATTTCGGTATAAGTTTGGAAACACAAGGATAAGGGACAATAAAAAGAGAAAGCGTGTGGACGAACGCAATAGGATTTAAATCAATACCCGCCAAGCATCGCACCACAGATACCCAGGCTAACCAATAGGTAGACTCCGGCAAGAATACAAAAAACCTTACCGGCCGTTTTTTTCTTTTTTAGAATTAAAATAATGCCAGTTAACAACAAAAGGGCCGGTGGCCCCAGCATGACCAGAAATATTAAAACTACGAGCCCGTCTAAATTCCCTACCTCTAAAATCATTGTACTATCAATCTTTAGTTAATGAAGGCTGAAATTAGCCATCATAATCCCACAAGTACCTAGGCTTATCAGCAAATAGACCCCGGCCAAAATGAACATAATTTTTGCTTTTTTCTTCTCTAGCTTGTTTTTAAAAACAATACCGAGGACGAGAAATAATAAGGCCGGCCCAAACATCAATAAGAGAATTAGTATCATACTATCTCATTTTGAAGTTTAACCAAATGCTCAATTTTATCGTCCCTATAAAACAAGTTCATCGTTTCAAACGGGATAATTTTATAATCCTTGTTCACGATATGTACGCAGGATTTTTTAATTGCCCTGACATCAAAATTATGGGCATCAATAAATTGCATGATAATGATACGGAACAAATTATCATAACCCAATTCTGGCGCATCAATTTCCGGTAAGCAGCACATGATGCTTTTTAGGTTTTCAGATGCTTTTTCAACAGAATTCCCAGTACTGAACAGCTCGATCATTTTTCCATGTAACTGTTCGTCCTGCTCATAGATAATGGTGTTCTTCCCTTCGTTCAACAAATCGTCCGGGTTGATGTATCGTGTTAGAGGGCTTACCTCATCCCCCAATTTTAGGGCATATGCCATTACCAGCGCATCAGGATTGCAGGGCACGGGAATAAGATCGTCCGCTTCAAAAATTGGGGATTGTTCCAGTATCTTACGCCGTACTTCCGTGAGTGTAATTCTATTTTCATCTACCTCAAAATTCTCCAATCTTCCAGCAATCTGTGTAGGTTGGAAAGTAACCCCTCGAACGCATTTTTGTTTCAGTGCAAAATCGATGGTCTCCCCCATGTCATGGTCGTTCAATCCTTTTTGTAGGGTCACCACTAAAGTGGTAGATAAGTTGAGCCTGTTAAGGTGCTCCAACGCTTTTAGTCTTATTTCGGCCAGATCCGCACCGCGCAAAGTTTGCAATACGCTATTGTCTAACGAATCAAATTGCAGGTATATCTCAAAATCCGGGGCATAGGAAGCTAATCGCTCAGCAAAGGCGAAATCCTTGGCAATTTTTATTCCGTTGGTGTTCAGCATCAAATGCCGTATGGGTAAGGATTTGGCATAATCCATAATCTCAAAAAACTGGGGATGTATCGTCGGTTCCCCACCGCTGAGCTGCACTACATCTGGCTCTCCCTCGTTTTTCACGATGACGTCCAACATCTTTTTGACCTCCTCTAAGGTACGATGACGCCCATAGGTGGGAGAAGACCCCGCATAGCAGGTGGGGCAAGTCAAATTACAACGATCCGTAAGCTCCACAACGGTAAGGCACGAATGCTGTTCGTGGTCTGGACATAGACCGCAATCGTAAGGACAGCCGTAATGTGTTTTGGTGTTGAAGGTTTTTGGATATTCAGAAGCCTTATTATAGTTCCGAATGTTCTTGTAGTACTCAATGTCGTCTGCGATCAAAACTTTGGAGCGCCCGTGTTCCCTACAATTCTTGAGCATGTATACCTTGTCATTTTCAAAGACGATTTTGGCGTCTACGCGGCGCAGGCAATCTGGACAAAGGCTTAGCGTAAAATCATAATAGGTGTAATTTTTTTCTGGCATAGGCAGTTCCTTGTAGGATAGTTTTAGAATAGTAGACGAAACAAATTAAGCATAAATATTGGATGCTACTCAGCCCTAGAATTAAAAAAGTATTGGGTTTCAAGAATTCGATTACGAACCGAAACCCAAAGTAGGAGAGCATGAAAATCTTGAAATACATGCCGCTTTCCAAACGATTTGGGCGTTGTTGCAATCGTTTTATGAAAAAGAATAGAATAATCAGAAAAACCACTTCATACAGGGCTATGGGATGTCTAACTAAACCATCTCCCAAATCCATTCCAAGGAAAAAACCGGTTGTTTTCCCATAAGTGAATTCCTTGATGCCCGCTAAAAAACATCCGATACGTCCAATGATAATCCCCAGTATGATCGGCAGCGTAAACAAATCCCCGGAGGAATGCTTTTCTCCGATAATCTTTTTTGCAAGTTCCACGCCCAATAGACCACCAAATAGGCCTCCCATAATAGTTTTATTGTTCAAGATGGCTAGCCATCCCTGTTCGTAGTGTAAAGCGGGATTTTCTAAAAAAGCCACTACTCTGGAAAATAGTAGCGCACCAAAAATGGCCCCAATAATTATGGATAGCCGATTGTTGGAAGAAATAACGTCATCATTTTTTCTGCGCAGTACAATGTAATATCTGAAGGCTACAAAGAATGCCAAGTACTCCAGCACTAAATGCAGGTTGACCTTTACGCCAAACAAAATAGGTTCAAACGGAAGTGCTATTCCTGCCATTCGGCGATGAACAAATTTGTATCACGCGTACCTCCGTTATTCCGGTTACTGGAAAAGGCCAAATACTTCCCGTCGTTAGAAAATACCGGGAATGCATCAAAAGTTTCGCCATGGGTAACCCGCTCAAGGTTCTTCCCATCGATATCAATAAAATAGAGGTTAAAAGGGAAGCCTTTTTCAGCTTCATAATTACTGCTAAACAATATTTTCTTTCCAGAGGGATGAAAGAAAGGACTCCAATTCGCATTTCCCAAAAAGGTCAATTGTTTCAAATCGGACCCATCGGCATTGCAAATAAACAACTCCATTTCCGTGGGTTCCACCAGACCCTCTGCCAATAGGTCTTTGTACTTTTTTATGGCCTCAGGGGTCTTGGGCCGGGATGCCCTAAAAATTAATTTGGTGCCATCCGGAGAAAAAAATGCGCCCCCGTCATAGCCCAGCTCATTGGTGATCTGTTTTACGTCAGAACCGTCAAGATTCATGGTATAAAGCTCTAAATCGCCACTTCGGGTGGAGGTGAAAACAATCTTATCCCCTTTTGGAGATACCGTCGCTTCTGCATCGTACCCGGGCAAATCGGTTAACTGAGCGGTAATGTTTCCTTCTAGGTCGGACACAAAAATGTCAAACGAATCATAGACGGGCCAGACATAGTTGCCATTTTTACGCAAGGGCACCTCGGGACACTCGGCATCTGCCAAATGGGTGGAACCGTATACAAAATGCTTGTTGTCCGGCAAGAAATAGGCACAGGTGGTTCTACCCATCCCCGTGCTCACCATGGGAGGAATAGTATCCGCAAAACTATCGGTAACGTTCATTAGGAACATTTGATCGCACTCCATGCCCCAATCGGCATTGTTGGATTGAAAGATCATCTGTTTATCATCCCAGCTCCAATACGCCTCCGCATTATCTCCGCCGAAAGTGATTTGACGAATGGATTTGAAATATTTCTCCTCGGGATAAATCAAGGTATCCGTACCCGCCATCAGGGAAGCTTTTTTTTCGGTCTCGGGGGACGTATTTTTTTTGGATTCGTTCTTGCAATGGGTAAAAAGAAACAAAACGGCTAATAGGGTTAAAATTCTCATGCGATGTTTATTTTATTGAACGCCCACTTTAAATCCGATTTACGACCTCGAATCGGAACGCTGAATTAACCCTGATAATGTTCAGGGCTTATTTAAGTATTATCTTCGTATTGATAATTACAAATATCATGAATAGAACTGTTTTTTACCTACTTATCACATTATTTATATCCTGTAAATCAGAAAAACAAAAATCAATTTCCCTAGAGGAGGATATTGCATATTTGGCCAGTGATAGCCTCCAAGGTAGGGAAACCGGTACCGAATATGAGCTAAAAGCCGCGATGTACATTAAGAAACGTATGGAAGGCATTGGTTTAGCTCCCAAGGGTAACGCAGGCACTTACTTTCAAACCTTCACCTTTAAGCCCAAAACCGACCCGCACACGGAAATTGAATTCGTAAACGGGGACAGTACCATAACGGGAACCAATGTAATTGGCTATGTGGATAACCAAGCCGATAAAACGGTTATCATCGGCGCCCATTACGATCATTTGGGATTGGGAGGCGAAGGCTCTTTATACGCAGAGGGGGACGCCGTTCATAATGGCGCCGATGACAATGCGAGCGGGGTGGGCATTCTACTGCAACTGGCAGAAAGGTTAAAGGACTCTCTAAAAGGAAGTAATTATTTGTTCCTTGCTTTTTCAGGGGAAGAGATGGGACTTTTGGGCAGCAATTATTTTACTAAAAATCCGACCATAGATTTACCAAAGGCCAGCTATATGTTGAATATGGATATGGTGGGGAGGCTGCGTGACGATAATACTTTGTCCATTAGCGGAGTAGGTACGTCCCCTATTTGGAACCAAGTGCTGAATTCAAATAATTCCGATTTCAAGTTGGTGCTGAGCGAATCTGGAATGGGCCCTTCGGACCATACTTCCTTTTACCTACAGGACATACCTGCCTTGCACTTTTTCACGGGTCAACATTCGGATTACCATAAACCTTCTGACGATTCGGAAAAACTGAATTACGATGGTATGCGAATGATCGAGGAATATATAACCCATATCATCTCCGAATTGGATGATGATGCCAAACTAGCGTTTCGAACCACCAAAAATGAAAGCGAGGATGTTCCGCGTTTTAAAGTGGCTCTCGGTGTAATGCCCGATTATCTTTTTGATGGGAAAGGCATGCGGATAGACGGCGTTACGGAAGGCAGACCGGCAGCTGCGGCCGGACTCCAAAAAGGCGATGTCGTTATACAGTTGGGCGATAGTCTCGTCACCGATATGATGAGCTACATGCGGGCCCTTTCGGTATTCGAGGAAGGTAACACCACTGAAGTCACGGTGGATAGGAATGGGGAGAAAATATCGGCGGAAATAAAGTTTTAGGATATTGTCAGTTCGAGTGCTTAGCAATAGGCGAAGTGCATCGATAACCATTTGAAAAACAAAAACTTCTCGATACAATTTTTCTCCTGCGTCGAAAAACCACTCGAAGTGACAACGGATTACTATTTAGTTCTTTAGAATGTCACTTCGAGAGCTACGCCGCAGGTGTAGTGTGTTGAGACCGTTTCAACCATGAAAGCTTCTTGAGATAGTTTTTCTCCCGTATCTAAAAACAATTCGAAATGGCAACGGAATACTATTTAGGTTTTAAAAAACCTAACCTCACATTTCTTCAGAATGTCAGTTCGAGTGCTTCGCCAGAGGCGAAGTGTATCGAGAACTAGGTATGACATACACGCTTCTTGACACCACTTGTCTCCTATGTCGACAAACTACACCAAGTGACACCATAAATCACGAGAACTTTTTCTTGGCAAGATTTGGCAACTTATCGAACTGACCTGAGATTAGGGCCTGTTTCTTAGCTCTTGACCATTTTTTGATTTGTTTTTCTGTAGCGATAGCAACAGCTGCCTCCGTGAATTCACAATAAAATACAAGTTTCAGTGGTCCACGTGAAGCGGTATAACTGTTTGGATAGGCACCAATATTATGTGAGGCTAACCTTTTCTCCATATCCGACGTTATACCCGTATAATAAGTACCATCGGAACACTCAAGGATATAAACATAGAACAGCTTCATTTGATTAAACTAATAAAAATCTTTGTACTTTCTAGCACACTGTCAGTTCGAGTGCTACGCAGCACGTGTAGTGTATCGAGAACCGTTTGGAGCAAGAAAACTTCTCGATACAATTTTTCTCCAATGTTGAAAAACCACTCGAAGTGACAACAGGTAGCTATTTAACTCTTAAAAAAACGAAACCTTTACATTTCTTCAGAATGTCAGTTCGAGCGCTTCACAATAGGCGAAGTGTATCGAGAACAAATTGCTTCTTCGACTCTTCTTGAAAACATTTTTTTCATCCGTTGAAAAACTACTCGAAATAACAACGGAGTGCTATTAACTTCTTTAAAACCCTTCATTCCATTTTTTCTTAACTTTGCAATCCAAAATCAATAAGGTCCGTGCCTAAAATAGGAGACATAAAATTACCGGAATTCCCTTTGCTTCTCGCCCCTATGGAAGACGTGAGCGACCCACCTTTTCGTGCGCTTTGCAAAGAGCAAGGGGCGGACGTGGTGTATACCGAGTTTATTTCCTCGGAAGGCTTAATAAGGGATGCTGCCAAAAGTGTAATGAAGCTGGATATCTATGAAAAAGAACGTCCGGTGGGGATACAGATTTTTGGCGCTAACCTGGATTCCATGTTGCAATCCGTGGAGATTGTGGAAAAATCCAATCCGGATATCATCGATATTAATTTCGGATGTCCCGTTAAGAAAGTGGTATCCAAAGGCGCCGGCGCCGGAATTTTAAAAGACATCGATTTAATGGTTTCGCTTACCGAGGCCATGGTGAAACATACCAAATTACCCATTACGGTAAAGACGCGTCTGGGGTGGGACGAGCATTCCATTAAAATTGTAGAAGTGGCGGAGCGGCTGCAAGACGTAGGATGTAAGGCCATAGCCATCCACGGCAGGACCAGGGCACAGATGTACAAGGGCAAAGCTAATTGGGAACCTATTGCTGCGGTGAAGAATAACCCTAGAATGCACATTCCGGTTTTTGGAAATGGGGATGTAGATTCGCCCGAAGCGGCTATGAGGATGCGGGACGAATACGGCTTGGACGGTGCCATGATCGGACGTGCCAGTATTGGTTATCCCTGGTTTTTTAGAGAGGTAAAACATTATTTTGAAACGGGCACCTATTTAGAGCTACCGACTATGCCAGAGCGGGTGGAGGCTGCACGGCGACATTTGCAAATGGCCATAGATTGGAAAGGGGAAACCTTGGGCGTATTTGAAACCCGCAGACACTATACCAATTACTTCAAAGGCATCCCCAATTTTAAGGAGTACCGTATGAAAATGGTGACCAGCGATGATTCCGCCAGCGTTTTTAATGCTTTTGACGAGGTACTGGAAAAGTTCGGGGACCACCAGTTTAGTCTAGTGTAGGGAAATCAGTTTTTTATTGATGCGGCTACTGGCAATTTTAGAGGCGATAACGCCCAGCACTACAATAGTGGCCAATACCAAAAAGACGTTCATAATTTTAAATTCTACCGGATAGGCCAAGGATGGGGTTATACGTAGCCACCCAAAGGTGGTTTGCGACCATATCAAAAGCGAACCCAACAAGACCCCGATGATGCCACCCATACTCGTAACCAAAATCCCCTGCATAAAATAGATGGAGCGTAGTTCTTTAATGGTAGTTCCAAAACTGTATAGCGTTTTGGAATTCTGCTGTTTGTCCAAGATCATCATGATAATGGCGCCAACTACATTGAACAGGGCGATGATCAAGACCAGCGTAAAGATGAGGTACGTGGCCAAATTTTCGGTGTTCAACATCTTATAGAGTGTACTGTTCAGCTCTTCCCTGTTTTTTAGAACGATGGATTCCCCTAAGACCGCTTTAATGTCCGCTCTTACGGTCAGGGCATCGGCATCCTCTTTCAGTTTAAAATTGATGCCGGAAATTTGGTTCTCCTTCTTTTCGAGCAAAGCTTGTACCAAGGGCAAATCGGCAAAAACATATTTGTTGTCCAAATCGGCCTCCACCGCGTAAACCCCTCCAATGACCATGGGTAATTGGTTGTACAATGAATTGGAACTGCCCATACTCTGGGAGATGGAACCCGTTCCTGGTTTCACCGCGTAGATTTGCAACGGACTTCTAAATTGGTTGATGGTGACACCAAGAATATTGGCAATCCCGATTCCGGAAACGACCTGCTGCTCGTTAATGGTCCAATCTCCCAAATACAGGATACTGTCCACTTTTATGGACTTTACATAGTTGGAGTCAATTCCCTTGATATAGGCAATGTGATTTTTACCTCGGTGTTCCAGATAAACCTTTTCCTCAATTTCTTTGGAATAAATAGCCAAGCCTGATATTTCACTGAGTTGCTTCTCCTGTTCAGGGGTTATTTCAAAAAACTTTCCCGTTGCAGGCAGTGCTTTGAGTTCCGGGTCAAAAGAATTGGTAAAGGAGAGGCTAAAGGTTTTTAAGCCAGCAAAACCAGAAAGCACGATGAACAGGGCCGCGGAACCGATGACAATGACCAGAAAAGTGATAAAATTAATGATGTTTACCGCGTTCTGGCTGCTTTTAGAACGTACATACCTTTTGGCAATGTAGAGCGGAAAATTCAAGAGATTAGGACTTTTTACGTTTGGGCAATAAATCCCTGTTTTCGATAGGGTTTTCCTTTTCTTTCAAAGAGCTTTCTATTTTTTCGATATAGTCCAAGGAATCGTCCAAAAAGAACAATAATTCCGGAACCCTACGGAGTTGATTACGCGTGCGTTGCGCCAATTCGTGTTTAATCAACGGCTGGTTGGATTTTATCCCCTCCATCAGTTCCTTTGCCTTGTCCGTAGGGAAGATGCTTACGTATACCTTGGCAATGGATAAGTCTGTAGTAACGGAAACCTTGGAAACGGAAATCAGCGTACCCCTAAGCCCACCTTCCAATGCCGCTTTTTGCAGGATATCTACAATATCCTTTTGAATTACCCCACCTATTTTTCGTTGTCGTTGCGTTTCCATGCTACAAAAATACGCAGTAATACTGTATCTTCGGTAGTGACAGAAATATATTCGGCGTGAAGAAAATAGAACATTTGGGAATTGTGGTCAAAAACATGGAAGCGTCCAATCTTTTGTTCGAGAAGTTATTGGGCGCGGCACCTTACAAACAGGAAGAAGTAGCTTCCGAGGGAGTAAGGACTTCGTTCTTTAAGAACGGGCCTA
Organism: Maribacter aestuarii; assembly: GCF_027474845.2. Classification (NCBI taxonomy): domain Bacteria; kingdom Pseudomonadati; phylum Bacteroidota; class Flavobacteriia; order Flavobacteriales; family Flavobacteriaceae; genus Maribacter; species Maribacter aestuarii. The sequence goes on along the minus strand of NZ_CP107031.2, from coordinate 1,677,228 downwards.
ACAAAATTGAGCTTTTGGAGGCCTTGGACGATAATAGCCCCATTGCTAAATTTTTAGAGAAAAAGGGCGAAGGCATCCACCATGTGGCTTTTGAGGTAGACGATATTGTGGCGGAAATCACCCGGCTAAAAGCAGAGGGTTTTACGGTGTTGAACGAAACGCCCAAAAGCGGTGCGGACAATAAATTGGTAGCTTTTGTACATCCCAAGACGGCCAATGGAGTGCTCGTTGAGCTTTGCCAGGAAATACGGAAGTAGGTGTTGTTTTGCTTGTATCGATTAAAAATAAATAGTAATATTGCATCCGCAATTTGCGGGTCCTATAGCTCAGCTGGTTAGAGCACCTGACTCATAATCAGGGGGTCCCTGGTTCGAGCCCAGGTGGGACCACACAGTGGTTGAAAAGTCTTAGCGAAAGCTAGGACTTTTTTTGTGGAACAAACCCTGGGCGAGAAGTTCATGCCGAGCGTAGTCGAGGTAAGCCAATGTAAGTCCACGAAGAGAAGTCGAAAGGCTTTTTTTGTTTCAAAGATTGACAAAGAATAGGGGAAAACACCTCCTTCTCGATCATTAATTAGGCACTTACGGACACTCATTCCTATCGTTCGTCCGCGGCAGGCCCATTGCCGGTATTAAAAAGGATACCTTTAAGGGCCTTCCCCGTGGGACGGTATCAATTAACCGGAACAACCTTGAGAGGCCAGGAAAACCAATCATTTCTTAAACTAAAACTTAAAATCATGAAAAAACTCATTCTATTAGGGGGCTTTTTGGCTCTTGTGGCGTTCACATTTACAGCCTGTGAAACGGCAGAAAAACCGGTACCGTTGGATATGGATGCGGTAAGGGCAGAAATACAGGCTATGGAAGATGCCTATGCTGCCGGTGAAAAAGCCAAAGATGCCGATGCCGTGGCCGCCTATTACAGCGAGAATGCCATCAGTTATAGTCGCAACGACCAGCCTGCTAAAGGCAGGGCAGAGATACGTGCAAATATTGCCGAAAATATTGCGAAGGATACTACGGGCAATTATAATGTATACAAACTGGTAGACCTATTTGCCGAAGGCGATACCGCATTGGAAATTGGGTCATGGACAGAATATAACGAGGAGGGCACGGCCCTTGAAAACGGGTATTATATGTCGTATTTTGAAAAAATAGAGGGCAATTATAAATGTGTGAGGGATATGACGGTAACCACAAAACCGGTCGCCGCAACTATGAGCGCTGACGAGGCTATGTAAGTTGAGATGATGGTACGACAATTAGGGTAATTAGCCAGGAGTTTGCAAGGTGCAGGCTCCTTTTTCTTTTTCGCCTCATGGTTTGGTTCTGACTAAATCAATATTCAATGGACAGTTCCTCATAGTCTACCTTTTCAATAATGTCCGGTCTATCTCCTTCTCCACCTCTTTTATAAAGGTCCTTGCTAATGGGGTAGGCCTTGATGTGTTCGTCCACCAAATCATCCGCCATAACCTCCATGACCTCATCTTCTTGTAGTGTATCGTCCAGCCAAACATCAATGTCGTCATCCTGTAAGATGACCGGTCGTCTAAATTTTTTATTGTGAATTTTCGCGAACAACGGGGTGGCCTCTTTGGTGAGGATGGTAAAGGTTACCATTTTATCTTTGGTAACGGCATAGATACCGGCAAGGTTAAACGGCGTGTCGTTCTTTCTATGGAAGTAAAAGGGGATTTTAAAATCCTTCCCGTTTTTTTTGGCCGTATGCGGCTCGTAAAAACCGTCCACTGGAATGATACACCTTCGCGTTAGGGCACTGTTCCTGTAGTTGTTGGAATCAAAGAGCTTTTCGGAACGCGCGTTTAGGCCAGAACCGTATCGGATGGTTTCCTTGTAGTAGTCTTTGGCTTCGGACCCCAGTTTATAATGGGGAATCAATCCCCACATAACGGGTATCATAGTGCCTTTTTTCTCCTGCGGAATAATCCACATATGCGGGTGTGAAAACCCGTTGGCATAGTTGTAAACGAGCTCCTTGTCCTTGGGGAGGTCCCCGTACAGTTTCTCTACATTGTAGAACAGCTCCAACTGTTGGGCCGTTCTTACCACTCGGGTTCCGTAGCACATAATATTGCGTTTGTTCTAAAATACTCAAAAACTGTTAAAGTGTGGAACGGCATTCCTCAAATATCTATATTTGGTATAATTCCATAAATATGGAATATATCCATAAAATGAAAGACGTTGTTTATAGAAATTATGACCGGTACGCTATAAAGCATTTGCTTATGGAAATTGGCGCACATGCCATGCGCATGGAGTGTGAGCGGAAATTCCTGACCTTCCCCAAACGATTGGGGCTTTTCTTTTTGGAGCAGAACGATTTCTGTACTTTTTTACGGTACAACTACCCCCAAAAAGGAATCATAAGCATAATGAAAATAGACCGGTGGGAATTACCGGAAAAAGGTTGGGAGCGGGTGAAGCTCCAATAATTAGGCACCGTAATTTCCATAGATGGCGACCTTGGGGGATACTACGACAAAAGTAGTATCTTGGGCAGCATAACGTAACCACAGTATGGCCGGAAACAAGACTTCCAAATCTTGGATAAACATTTTGATTGAACTGGTAGAGGTCTTTTTTAAGAGCTCTCGAGCCAATGACCGACCCAGAACCTGGCACCAACATGTAGTGCCCCACGAAAAAGGTTGGGCGGTACGCCGCGAAGGCAACCAACGCATCACCTCTACCCACAGATTACAAGAAACGGCCATACGGAAAGCGAAGCGACTCGCCAGAAAGAAACAGGCCGATGTCATCATCCACAGAGCGGATGGGACCATCCGCGACCGGCTAAGTAATTTCTAAAAGTTCTATGTACCATGGCTAACTATTATATTATCCGGCATAAATATTTAGAACGCAACAGTTTAAGGGATTATTGGATTTTATTTTCTACCTTCAACAAGGTTATCTTTTGAACATGGATAACACATAACAACCAAACTAAACTAATGATTATGAAAACGACTAGAAACATCGCGCTGCTTTTTGCCCTGCTAAGTTATGGGCTTGTTAGCGCACAAGAGCCAACGGTTAGAATTACCCTTACCGTAGACACCAATGCCCTTGGCGACGATCGTAAGGCTCCCGGGGGCTGCACGTACACCGTTGTCCCAGCTGACCGGATCGTTATAAACGACCCCAACGACCCCAAAGCCTTTACCATTCAAGTTAACGAGTCTGACGTAATCGAATGGCAAGGTATCACCACTACAGGTGGGGATGTACGTATGAAAAAAATCAACTTTATAAAAGGGACCCAAATTTTTGACTCGAACCCCGTAAGAGGGCGCAATAGTAATGGCAAGGAAAAGATTAAGGCCAAACCCAATAGAAGAACACCTCCCGGCAAAGACTTTGAATATAGTATAACCTTTAAACCGGATGGTTTCCAAACGTACCAAATTGACCCCAGGATTAGGGTTGGAACGCAATAAGAAATTAACCAGCTTATGATTCCCTTTTTTAGGGTAGGGTTATGAAACACAAAATCAACATACAATTTTTTTTGGTGCTACTTCTAGGCCTTTGGATGCTTCAGGGGCAAGCCCAGACGCTACACGAAGTGGTACTTACGGTAGATGCTATAAAACCGAACAGTGAAGCGAACCTTTCTTTTAGTGCAGGCAGTACTACTACCGTAATCGAAAAGGCCACTGGGAAGCGATTTGCAATTTGGGCAGATGTCGGCGATTCCGTGTTATGGAAGGCCAAGGCCGCCGGTGAATCCCAAGTACCTGTGCATGTGGTTGGTGTCAATTATCGTAGTGGCCCACGTATTTTTAGTTCCAATACCTTAACCGGTAAAAGTACCGTTAAGGCCACCATTATTCGTGGAGGCAAGGAAGATTATGTCTACGAGCTCCAATACTCCCTTGGTTCGGATACCAAGTTGTATCAGGTTACCGCCGTAATCAAGACCAAAAAATAGCGATCAAAGCTTTTTATATGAAGTTATTTTTAGAATGTAAGCGTTGGGCAAAAGCAATGCTATTGCTGAGCCTAATGGTAAAGGGTACTCTCGGTTTTGGTCAAAATGAATCGCTTGCCGATAGCTTGATACAGCTCTATGAATCTGGAAATTATGACTCGGCGCTACAGCTTAAAATTTTATCGGATATTGTCAATAATCTCCCAGATCCCGATCGTATTTTACTGTATAGCGATTCGTTGATGATGGAAGCCGTACGGCAAGATTCCACCAAGTATATATTCAAGTCGCACTTACAGACCGGTAACGCTTTACAACAAAAAGGAAATCTGAGCGGCGCCTTGGACAGTTATTATAAGGCTGTGGAAATTGCAGATAGAAATTCCGAAAAAAAACAGTTGGCCATCATGTATACGGCCATTGCGGCAGTTTACGCCGGCATGGATAATCGGAAAAATGTGAGACAATACTATGCCGATGCCATTGCTATTTTTAGAACGGAACAAGACACCTTGAACTATGCCATTGCCATGGAAAACTTAGGGGATACCTATTTGGAGTGGTCCAAACCGGATTCCGCGTTGCTGTACTTCAACCAATCTGGCCCAATATTCGAAAAATTGGAAAATAAACTTGCCTTGGCCTATAATCTTGGGAATAAGGGCCTGGCCTTTGCCCAGCAGGGAAGACCCACCAAAGCGGAGGAGAATATTGCGGAGGCCATTGCCATACTGGAGGAGTTAGGGGATTACTGGCCCATCACCACCTACCTTACCTACATGTCCGATATTTATGCGGACAAGGAAGACTGGGACGGTGCTTTCGATTATTCCTTGCGTTCTTTGGAGTTGGCCAAGCAGTATGGCTTAAAAGCCCAAATAAGCAGTGCCTATTTAAAGTTATCTGAATTGTATGAACGTACCGGCTATGCCAGTGCGGCTTTGAATTATTACCGCAAGTATATTGCTTTTAGGGACAGCGTTGTGAATATTACGGCCGTACAGCAAATGGCAGACATCCGTAGAAAGTCTGAAATTGGACAAAAGCAAGCGGAAATAGACTTGGCCAACCAACAAAAGCAGACCCAAAAAATCATTACCATCGCTACGGGCATTGCTTTATTTTTAATTGCCTTATTGGCGTTTGGACTCTATAGGCGAGCTGTCTTTACCAAGCGCACCAAGGCCATCATAGAACGCGAAATGGCACGATCGGAAGCATTGTTGGTCAATATCCTACCAGTGGAAACGGCAAAGGAATTAAAGGAGCATGGGAAAGTCAAGGCCAAGAAGTTTGAATCCGTCACGGTATTGTTCACAGATTTTGAGGCCTTTACCGCACATTCTGAACATGTAGACCCTGAACTCTTGGTCAGTAGGTTGGGCTATTATTTTTCCGCCTTTGACGATATCATAGAAAAGCATGGATTGGAAAAGATCAAAACCATTGGGGATGCGTATATGTGTGCCGGGGGCTTGCCATTTCCAATAGCGGACCATGCCATAAAAACAGTCAACGCAGCGTTAGAGATCCTTAGCTTTGTAGAAGAGGTAAAGGCTAAAAATGAAACAAGTTTTTCTTTTAGTGTTCGTATCGGCCTTAATACAGGGCCGGTTGTTGCAGGGGTTGTAGGGAGTAAAAAATTCTCCTATGATATTTGGGGCGATACGGTAAACGTGGCTTCCCGAATGGAAACCTTTTCAGACTCGGGGAGGATCAACATAAGTCACAACACGTATCTTTTGGTTAAGGATGTTTTTGACTGTGAATACAGAGGAAAGGTAGAAGTAAAGAATAGAGGCATTCTAAAGATGTACTTTGTCAAAGGACCCCGAAAAGAAAAATCAAATGTATAAAATTGGAATTAAATAGTACTGGACTTACCGATTCATAAAAAAATCAAAGCTAGGAACATCTTTGTACCGAGGTTTTATGAGTAGCTTTAGGACAGGATTTTAAACCTTTTCGGCCTTACCGGCACCGAGGCCCATATACAGTTTTATGGCGGCGACAAGAAAAAGAAATAGTAGGGCGTAGTCCCAATCTCCGGTGAGGTCAAAAATGCCCCCAAAAAGCATGGGTCCGGTGGCGGCTACCAGATAACCCACAGATTGGGCCATACCGGAAAGTTCCGTGGCCCCATCAGTATCCCGTGAACGGAGTACCAAAAATAGTAACGCCAGCCCAAACGTACCGCCCAGGACAATTCCCAACAAGGAGACCCAAACGGCAATAAGGCCAAATTCCGGCAACAGTATCCCAAGCAGGCTTACCGCTTCTAGCAGAACGAGAACGGTGACGATGGTGCGCTGGTTTTTTTGCTTCCCGGCCACATAGGGGATGACCAAAGACCCAATGATACCAGTAGCCTGGGATAGGGAAAGCATCCATCCGGCGAAAGCCGCATCATAGCCCCGGCTTTGCAAAATAACGGGCAGCCATGCCAAAATAATATAGAAGACCATAGACTGCAAACCCATGAATAAGGCTACGTTCCACGCCAACCGAGAGCTGCTAAGTTTTTTCATGGCCTCCTTAAAACTTCGGTCACTGGACGATTTGGTTAATTTGGGTACCTGGGGCATCCACACGAAAAGCGCTAGTAGCGAGGGAACTCCCCAGACCACTAAAGAGCCGCGCCAGCCCAGTTCAATATCTTGGGCCAAGGGCACACTAAGCCCAGCCGCTGTAGCCGCTCCCAAGGCCATAAAGCTAGAGTAGAGACTGGTCATAAACCCGGAGTTCTCATTAAAGTTCCGTTTCGTTATGCTGGGTAGTAGCACATTGCCCAATGCTATGGCCACCCCCAATAATAGGGTGCCAATGTATAGCGCCGGAATCCAGTTTATATAACGAATGGCGATACCCGCGGTCAATAGGAGCATTGCCCCTAATAAGGTGCCGCCAATTCCAAAACGTTTGGTAAACAGCGGGGTTAAGGTAGAAACCACCCCAAAAGCGAGTAAAGGAAGCGTGGTCAACAGTCCCAAGAGCGTATTGGACAAGCCGGTGGAGACCCGTATATCCTCTACCAAAGGTCCAACACTGGCCAAGGCGGGGCGTAGGTTAATGGCAATAAAAATAATGCCTACGACCAACAAGTAGTTGTTGCGTGAAGCTGATTTTTGGGTTGGGGACATGTGTTTTGGCATTTTAGAATTCGGCAAAAATACTTAAACCTTGGCCTTTCTATCCCTTTAGCATCTTAATTTATAGATAAAACCACAGGCAAACGGGCGCCTATCATGGCAAAAAGGTATGCACTACCAACACCTACGATAATGTCTCCGCGCGCATCCCAGTTATCATGTTTTGTACATTGATAGGATTTTATCTCGTATAACCTGTTAGAACATGGCAAGAATACCAAAACCCAGGCCGCAACTTTTTGGAAATAGGTGGCATCTTGGAACGCGGTGAAGGAATACGCTGAGGGAAAAGCCTGCTCATTTTTGGCCTACATTTATGGCTGGACCAACGTTCCAAAAAGTGGTCGTAAACTCGATGGCCACCTACAAAAGAGTCATAAGCCCTGCAAACTTTTTCGGGCACTGTATTCCTTTGGGGTACAATCGTATTCTTTACGGAAGGCCCTGTAAAAGGCATTTTTAGAATGGAACCCACAAACCTTGCCCAAGGCCTCTATGGAATGCTTTTCCAGATACTTTTTTTGTATCAGCTTTTCCGAATGGGCCACTCTCAAATGGTTGATGTAATCGTTAAAGTTGGCATAGTTGGATGCGCTGATCATTTCCGATATCCTCCGCGCAGAGGTATCGGTCTTCATGGCGAGCAACGAAAGGGTAATGGACGAATCTAGAAACAGTTTTTGCTGTTGCACTTGAGTATTAAAGTCCGTAAAGATATTAAGCAAGAGCAATTCTTGGGGTTCGGTGGGGCTGTTCGCATCGGTAATCAATAAGGTGGGTAGGCCAATGAGTATGTTGGGATTCCATAAGAGGTAACCGGAAATCAACAAGTAGCTAACGGCCAAGATGACCCGCGTAAACTGCACCATAAAATCCTCTGCACTTACCGAGGCTATGACCATAAAAAAAATTACTACATAAAGGCAGACCAACGAAATCAGGTAAAGGGTCTGTAATTTGGTAAAATCGAACAGCCATTTTTTAACCAAGCGATACTGCTTGGATACATTCTCCTTGTTCCGTTTAAAGAACCCGATGAGTAGCCACCACTGAAAAAAGAGATAGATAAGCGATTGACTGGCGCGCGCCATGATATTTACCCACTCTGGTAGAAGTCCGTCCCTAACTGTGTAGACATTTTCTATATTTTCTGCCACCCTGCTTACGATGATGCGTTTCTCCTCCAAATCCATCGTGTAAAAAGAGAAATAGTTGGCGACGAAAAACAGAAATGGAATAAGATGTAGTAAATCTCTTTTACGAAATCGGTTCTCATTGTACAATACCGATCTTACATAGATATAGGATATAGGCGGAATGAGGTAGGATATGGGTGCGGGCATCTTGTAGAGTACGGGAAAATAATTGATTGCCCCGTAAAGGATTACGAAATAAAAACCGAAGCAAATGGCATTTAAGAAAAGGTAGGTCGCAATGAGATGAGCAGAAAAGTTATGCACTTTGTTGATTCGAAACCAAATCACCAATGCCGTAACGATGGAAAAGAAAACACTTGTAACGTACAAGAAATCCAAAAACATATAGGGATAGGTCTAGTAAGAATAAGGTACAAATACTGTAATGGTAACCAAAGGTATTTGGTATAAACGAGAAATTAGGGTTTATTTAGCCGAATAGCAAAAACAATGGTACAAAAGAAAGATTAATTTGAAAATGCAAATGGATCAATTGATCGCCAAGGTAAAAAAATGGGGTAGTGACCAGCCGGCTATTTCCTATATACTCCAAATGGATACGGATTCCGATCTGCAAACGGATCGCAGCAATTCCTTAAAACTTCTGATCGTTGCCCAACGGATAAAGGACTTTTTAGAGCAGCCCGCCTGGTTGGAAGATTTTGGCGCCTATACTAAATGCCACAAGGCCAACCATGGTTTTTTCCAAATACTAAAGGTTTCCTATACGTGTGGGGTAAACGTAAATTTTGTAATGGTAGAGGGTAACGGAAAAGAAACCGCCTATAACTTTGGCGATGCCGACGATTTGGAGAACAATCTGAATATACTGGTCAATAAGGGAGAAAAATAGTGATGCGCCTAAAACGGTAAATCGCCCTTGCAAAGCCATCAAGATTACCCACTTCAACCTTTCCTTGAATACGATGTTCCAGAACAAGCTATACTACTGAATTTCTTATCGGAATAAAATCAATATGGCTCCAAGAGCGGTAAGCACCAAAATCATCTTTCGGTAAAAATCGTCCTTGATTATTTTCACCAACCGTACCCCTACGAACAAGCCTATCAATATCCCGGGAATCAATTTGAGGTTTACCCAAAGCGTATCCAAACTTATGGTCTCCCAAACAAAAATGTGAAACGGCAGCTTAAAAATATTGATGATAAAGAAAAGCCAAGCGGCCGTACCTATAAACTCGTTTTTGGGCAGTCGCATCGCCAAGAAAAAGATATTGCTGAACGCCCCGGCCAAATTGCCGATCATGGTAGTGATGCCGGCCATTATCCCCATAGATCCCGCAAATGCCCAATGCGTAGGTACGCGTTTAGACTTTTTCCGGTCCCACCAATACATCATGACCACACTGCCCAAAATGATGCCGACCATGCCTAGTTTAAATGTGCTTTCATCCAAATCTTTTCCGACCAAAACCCCGATCAGGACCCCCAACATCATCCACGGTAAAAAACGCACGATGTATTTCCATTGGGTATGCCGATTGTAGTAGATGACCGCAAAAATATCGCCCACAATAAGCAGGGGCACGATAAGCCCCGTAGATTCTTTGGCGCCAAAGGCCAGGGCCATTAAGGTAACGATGATGATGGCGATACCTTTGATGCCCGATTTGGAAACTCCAATAACAAAGGCGGCCGTAAAGGCGAGGATCCAAGATGTTAATGAGATTTCCATAGCTGTTGGTATCAGCCCGCCGGACGTTTAGCGAACAAACGGCAAAAGTATCTTAAATTATTTTATCTTTAGTTGTTAACTAACAACCAAACCATGCAACTAAGCACCTTAGATTATAGCTTTATAATCGTATTCTTCTCCCTTGTTTTAGGAATTGGCATTTACGTCTCCAAGAAATCCGGAAAAAACTCAACCGAGTTCTTCCTATCGGGCAGAACCATGCCGTGGTGGCTTTTGGGGCTCTCCATGGTGGCAACCACCTTTTCTACCGATACGCCCAATCTGGTAACGGATATTGTGCGTACCAACGGGGTTTCAGGCAACTGGGTCTGGTGGTGTTTTTTAATTACGGGAATGTTGACCGTTTTTGTCTATGCCAAGCTTTGGCGCAGGTCCAACGTCAATACTGATCTAGAATTCTACGAGATGCGGTACGGTGGTAAGCCAGCCAGCTTTTTGCGAAAATTCAGGGCCATCTACTTAGGGGCCTTATTCAATATTATTACCATGGCATCCGTTACCTTGGCGGCCATTAAGATCGGGGGCATCATGTTGGGACTGGAACCTTGGGAAACCGTGGTCGGCGCGGGATTGATTACCGTGGTCTTTAGTGCTTTGGGCGGATTCAAAGGGGTGGTCTATACCGATTTCCTTCTGTTCTTCGTAGCAATGTCCGGAGCTATCGGGGCGGCGTACTACTTGGTGAATATCCCTGAAGTAGGCGGCATAGAAGCCTTGATGTCCCACGATAACGTTACGAGCAAACTCAATATTTTACCCGATTTTGACAATACCCAGGTGCTTATTATGCTGTTCATCATTCCCATTGCGGTGCAGTGGTGGAGTTCGTGGTATCCCGGAGCGGAGCCGGGCGGTGGTGGCTACATAGCCCAACGAATGTTGGCGGCAAAAGACGAGAACCATGCCATAGGGGCAACCTTCTTTTTTAACATCATGCACTATGCCCTGCGCCCTTGGCCATGGATTTTGGTGGCCTTGGCTTCCTTGGTGGTATATCCTGATGTGGCGAGTATCGCCGCAGCGTTTCCTAATGTGGAGGAGGGTAAACTGGGGCATGACCTGGCCTATTCCGCCATGTTGACCAAACTGCCCAGTGGTCTTTTGGGCGTGGTATTGGCATCCTTGGTGGCTGCCTATATGAGTACGATTTCCACGCAGCTCAATTGGGGTTCCTCCTATATTGTTTTTGATTTTTACAAAAGACAAATCAATCCCGATGCGACCGAAAAGCAAATGGTTCTAGTGGGTAGATTGGCCACGGTAGTGTTGATGGTCCTTAGCGCCCTGTTTGCGCTGACTTTACAAAACGCCTTCGAGGTTTTTGATTTGTTGATACAGTTCGGGGCGGGTACCGGATTGGTGTTCATCTTGCGCTGGTTTTGGTGGCGTATCAACGCGTGGAGCGAGATCACGGCGATGTTCGCCTCGGGAATCATTGTTATTTTATTGGCGAGAACCGATTTAGGTGATATCCTTTTTGCACCGGAGACGGGCATATTTCCAGTATGGGCCAATTACCCTTTTATCGTGGTAGTTACTACCGCCATTTGGATGCTGGTCACCTTTTTAACACCTCCGGAAAGCCCTGAAACCTTAAGGTCTTTTTACAAGAAAACCCAACCTGGCGGTCCGGGATGGAGCAAAGTTGTACGGGATGCCAAAACCGAAAATAAGGATATTAAAAAGTCAGGGGAAGTGTGGAGCGTGCCGGCCGGTATTACGGCGATGCTGATTGGAATCGTATTGATTTACTCCATCATGTTCGCTACGGGATACTGGATTTACGGAAGAACAACCCAAGCGATGGTTTTAACGGTGGTCTCTATCATCTCTGGGGTCTTGCTGATCAAGGCATGGAACCGATTAAAGGGCAATATTCTATAAAAAGGAAAATTATGAAGGATAGAATTATATCGGTGGATATTTTTAGGGGTGCTACCATCATCTTAATGGTTCTGGTAAATACGCCCGGAACCTGGTCCAACGTGTATGCGCCATTTTTGCACGCACCATGGCATGGGTATACCCCGACCGATCTGGTATTTCCTTTCTTCTTGTTCATAGTGGGCACGTCCATTGTTTTCTCGTATCAAAACAAAACGGTGAATGCGGGGGTCTATAAAAAAATTACGATCCGGACCTTAAAGCTCATAGGTCTGGGTCTTTTTCTGGGAGCGTTTACCGTAAGCCTACCTTTTATTAAGGACTGGGCAGATATTCGTTTTCCAGGGGTACTGCAGCGTATAGGGGTGGTGTTCTTTTTTGCTGCCATTATGTTCATCAATTTCAAATGGAGAACACTTATAATCATTACGGCCATCTTGTTAATCGGTTATTGGTTGTTGATGACCTTGGTTCCGGTGAACGGCATGGAATCTACCTTGGACCGAGCACCGAACAATTTGGCGAATTGGTTGGATGTACAAGTCTTTGGTACTCATAACTATAAAGCGGATTACGACCCAGAGGGATTGTTAAGCACCATCCCCTCCATTGCCAGTTCTTTACTGGGCATCTTCACCGGGTTGATTTTGGCATCCAAGCAAGAGAAAAAAGCGACCCTTTTGATGGGTATCGGAGGCAGCCTGTTGATCATAGGTCATTTGTGGGACATCATTTTCCCCATAAACAAAGCGCTATGGACTAGCAGTTTTGTGCTGGTCACGGCGGGGTGGGCAAATTTGGTATTGGCCCTCATTTATTATCTAACGGACGTTAAAAAAATAGAGTTCGGTAGCATCTTCCGATACATTGGGGCGAACGCCATTATCGTTTATTTCCTCTCCAGCTTTATTGCGAAAGTGATGGGACAGATAGAAGTGGGCGACACCTCATTACATGGTTGGCTCTTTCGAAAAATTTATGTTCACGATTTCATGTCCATGGAAATGTCATCGTTGTTGTATGCCTTGTCCGTGGTCACCTTTTACTGTTTCTTGGCATATTTCTTGTACCAAAGAAAGATATTCATAAAGGTATAAACGTGATATACAAGCTAGGAAACCCATTACTTTTTCTCGTACTATTCTTTCTTTTCGCACTGTCCAACCCTATCTTGGGGCAGAAGCATTATGAAGAGGGATATGTAGTATTGAACAACGGTGATACGATTATAGGACGGATCAAAGATCGGACACCCGATCCCTTCGGGAAATTGTGTAAAAAAATACGGTTTAAGGGAAAGGGTAAATCCAAATACGGCCCGGACGAGATCCTATCCTATAAAAAGGGCGATGCACTTTACGAGACCATCAGCTTGGTGGATGCGGAAGGTTTTCTGAGCCAGGATTATAGCATATCTTTTGATGGAAGGGACCCTGTTTTTATAAGAGTAGTAGAAAGAAGGGACCTGTAAACCATTACCTCTTGGAGTTTCAAGATGCGGATTCGGGATATTTTGACCATATATCCTATTTTCAAAAAAGTAATGGAAGGGAACTTGTGCGCACTGCTCAGGGTATTTTTGGGTTGCGAAGGAAACGGTTAGCTTCCTTTTTCAACGATTGCCCTTCGTTGGCGGATAAAATTTTAAATAAAGAATTGAAGACTTCTTACGAAGTCGCTACTTTTTACAACACATGGAAGAAAAACCAAAAAACGTATTAGGTACCCAGCTGTGTTCCTGTTGCTTTGAACCCAAAACGGGTTTCTACAGAGATGGATTCTGCAAAACGGGGGAAGAGGACATTGGCACCCACATCGTCTGTGCCGTGATGACGGACGAATTTTTGGAGTTCACCAAATCTAAAGGAAACGACCTGTCCACGCCCATACCCCAATGGCAGTTTCCAGGCTTGAAAGCAGGCGATAAATGGTGTTTGTGCATCCGAAGATGGTTGGAGGCTGAGAAAGCGGGCAAGGCCCCAAAAATAATCTTAGAGGCTACCCATCAAAATGCGTTAGAATATGCCAACTTTGAACTACTGCTGGAGTACAAGGCATAGGCGCCAACAGTTATTTCTCTTATTTGGAGCTTTTGGTTTCTAGAAAGAAATAAAAGTATTTTAACAAATTTTTAAATAGGCGCTAAAGGCTACACCTTACTTTTGTTTAATCATATATAAAATAGAATAAACAAAATTGAAAATAGCTTGAAACTACACCCCCTTTTATTTGCAAAGTGCTTCGTATTCACCGCCATACTGTTTTTATTGCCAGTAGATAATGTGGTCGCCCAGGTTTCTGGAACCTTAAGCGGTAAAGTCGTGGATGTTACAGGACAACCCATAATGGGGGCATCGATTTTTTTGAGCGGCACCCAAAAAGGAACCATTACCAATGAAAATGGACGGTATATCTTGGAGGACATTGTTCCCGCATCGTACAACCTAACCGTTAGCTATCTGGGTTTCGAGACGCAAACAAAATTTAATATACTGGTTAAATCTAAAGGGAATCCATCCTACAATTTTAGACTTGTAGAGGCAACTGAGAATTTGGATGAAGTGGTTGTTTCAAATTCAAAAATAGGAAGGCCTAAAGAAACACCTTTATCCACACAAAGTTTATCTGCTGTTGAAATAGCAACCTATCCGGGGAGTAATAATGATGTCGTTCAGGTAGCGCAAACCCTGCCAGGAGTTTCTCCTTCTGTTGGTGGTTTTAGAAATGATCTGATCATTCGTGGTGGTGCGCCCAACGAAACGGTTTACTATTTAGATGGTATGGAAGTGCCCAACATAAATCATTTTAGTACGCAAGGTAGTGCTGGAGGACCTGTTGGACTTTTGAACGTTTCTTTTATTGATGATGTTACGCTATCCACGTCTGCTTTTGGTGCCCAATATGACAATCCACTTTCGGGAGTGCTCCAATTTACCCAGCGTAACGGTAACAATAGCTCCTTTGGAGGTAATTTTAGAGTAAGCGCCAGCGAGGCGGCCTTAACTATGGAAGGCCCTTTGTTCAAAAATGGAAGGGATCAATCCAAGACTACTTTTTTAGTATCGGCCAGAAGGAGTTACCTGCAGGCGCTGTTTGCATTAATCGGCTTACCTTTTCGTCCCAATTATTGGGATTATCAATACAAAATTGATCATCAGCTAGATGATTATAATTCCCTTACCCTTTTGGGCGTAGGTTCCATAGATGATTTTACTTTGGCGGCACCGGACGAATTTGATTCCGGTCAGCAAGCACAATTGGAACAAGCTCCATTTATTGATCAAAGGTCGAATACGATAGGTCTTACATGGAAAAACCGTTTTAAGAATGGCTCTGGATTTATGCAAACCACCCTAAGCAACAACCGGTTGGCAAATGTCTTCACAAGATTTGAGGATTCCGAAAACCAAACAGGCATTATTTTTAGAAACGATGCCGTAGAGTCCGAAACAAAATTACGGCACCAAACAACAATGTTTTATGACGGCTGGAAGGTGACAGGAGGCTTTAATGTACAGCAATCCTTTTATTCCAATGAGACCATAAATACCACTAATAATATATTATTCAATACCGAAATAGATTTTATGAAATATGGTCTCTTCGCTAACGCCACGAAGTCTTTCTTCGATAATAAGTTGGATGTATCTTTTGGTGTGCGAGCAGACGATGACAGTTTCACGGATGGCAATAGTTTGGCAAGCACACTTTCTCCGCGTATGGGAATTTCTTACGAATTCAAGGAAAACTGGAAATTAAACGCCTCCGTAGGACGGTATTTTAAGATTCCGCCCTACACGATGCTTGGTTTTAGGAATAATGACTTGGAACTGGTAAATAGAAGTTTAAAATATACTAGAAGTGACCATTATGTCTTGGGACTACAGCATATTTTTGGCCCGGCCGCCAGCATTTCGGTAGAAGCATTTTATAAGGATTATGACGATTATCCTGTTTCTGTTACAGATGGGGTTTCCCTGGCCAATAAGGGCGGTGGTTTTGAAGTATTGGGGAATGAGGAAATAGCCTCGGTAGGTCGGGGGCGCACCTACGGCACAGAAATTCAATTTCAACAGAAACTAACGAATAATTTTTATGGTATTTTTTCGTACACCTATTTCTTTAGTGATTTTACAGGCTTTGATAGAAACGTATTCTTACCATCGGTTTGGGACAGCCGTCATCTAATTTCCTTTGTTGGAGGCTATAAACTAAAGCGTAATTGGGAAATAAGTGCCAGATACCGTTTTGCAGGAAATACCCCATTCGTTCCTACAGATTTGAACAGAACGCTAGATACCTACCCGGATATTGTCTTGGACTATGGAAGATTGGGAGAGGAAAACCTTGGTGTTTTTAGTCAATTGGACATCCGAATCGATAAAAAATGGAATTTTAAGAAATTGTCCTTAGATGTATTTTTTGAAGTACAGAACATACTTTCCCAAAACAACCCTCAACCACCTGAATATGGTCTTAACAGGAATGATACAGGAGCTGTGGTAGACCCGAGGAGCCTGGTGGAAATTACAGAGGATAATGGACAATTAATTCCCAGCATTGGCCTGGTAGTCGATTTCTAAAGCTAAATTTTAGTGCAGTAGCTATTCAAGGAACGCCCACCTCAAAAAACTCGGGAACGCATTTCCCCAAGTAAGCAAGTCGTGTTTGCCTTCCTTAACCTCCATATAGGTAATGTCACCTGGATAGGAATATCCCTTTTTTTGTAGTTCTTTGATGACGTCAAGTGTATCGTCAATGGCATCAATGACCCCATTTTTATTACGATCGGCCAGCTCGTCATTGGTGCCGCACTGGAACCAAAATTTTTGTCCAGCAACGTGCGGTCTGTTCTTAATAACATCGAGGATTATGCGACTTCTATCCAACGTATCCCCTTTCACATAGGCTTTCTTGCGCCACCAAAAAGACCCACTAAAAACACCCGATTTACCAAAATAATCCGGGTGATTGTACACGATATCGAAGGCCGATAACCCACCCAAAGACATGCCGCAATACACCCACTCCCGATGATTATCGGAAATATTGAATTCTTCTTTTAGAAAAGGAATTAATTCCTCGATGATAAATCTGCTGTAGGAAGCCGCTCTTTTGCCCCTGTTCTTAAAATCGGGGGTGCCACTTATACCGTACTCGTTCATCCGATCTTCGTTACAGGAAATTCCAACATAACAAAAAGGGCGTAGGGTTCTATCTGTAAAAGCTCGTGCCAAGGTTTTTTCCAGTCCCATGGCTTGGTAGTCTTGACCGTCATTCATTAATAGTAGGGGAAAGGATGCTTCACTTTTTTTGTAATTTCCAGGCGCTACAAATCGGAACTGGACTTTTCTCTTCAAATTTTGAGAAAGAAAATGACCTTTGGCACTTATAAAATCAACCTGAAAACCCATATTTTGCGCTTAGCGAATGCAAGTATAACGAATACTAAAAAATAAAATTTAACATGTCAAAAAATAAATTACTTTTGCGCCCCTTAAATGGTTGACTGCTAATTCTTTTGCATTAATTTAGTATATGGCTAAAATTGAACATATTCCTTATTATTCCAATACCCTTGGTCGCAATATTATGGTGGAGGTAACCGGGCATTGGGGGCATCCTATTTTAATGTTCCCATCCTCTGGAGGCCAATATACCCAGAATACCGATTTTGGACTGAATGCATCCGTAATGCATTTGGTAGAAGAAGGCCGTGTTAAACTTTATAATGTAGAGACCTTGGATATGATGTCCTTCTACAATGATGACATGAATTCGGAGACCAAGATTCATAATTATGAATTGTACATGCAATTTTTACAAAACGAATTCATTCCGTATATTCAAAGGGAATGCAATACCCATAGGATTGCGGTCTCCGGAGTAAGTTTTGGTGGTTTTCATGCCGCTAATACCGCTTTTCGTTTTCCAGATGTTATTTCGCATTTAATTGCGATGAGTGCCGCGTTCAATATTAGAAACATGGCCCCACTTTCTGAGGATATGCGGATTTATTTTAACTGTCCGGACGAGTACATGCAAAATGAGGAAGGATGGAAATATAACCACATGCAGATCGTATTGGGCACTTCGGATTGGGATATTTGCAGGGATAAGAACTTGCACATGTCCGGCATTTTAAACAGCAAGGGAATCGCACATTGGTACGACGAAAAAAAATGGCAAGATCACGACTGGCCTTTATGGAAAATGATGTTTCCGGAATATTTGGGTAAATATTTTTAAGTTACCTGTACCTTGAATAATTTGACTGCGCTCTGCATGAACTGAAGCTGATTGCTCAAGAGATTTTTAAGTAAAAACAAAAGGACTAATTTATATAAAACAACAGAAAATAACATGGCAAAAAAAGTAGGTATATTATTTGGAATGGAAGACACGTTTCCATGGGCATTTATAGATAAGGTAAATCAATTAGGGAACGGGGAAATTGTTGCCGAGCCCGTACAGGTTGATAAGCTACAACAAGGTATTGATTACGGATACAGTGTTATTTTTGACCGTATCTCCCAGGAGGTTCCGTTTTATAGGGCATATTTAAAGAACGCATCGTTAATGGGAACGGCGGTCATTAACAACCCTTTTTGGTGGAGTGCGGACGAAAAGTTCTTCAACAACTGTTTGGCCATGGAATTGGGGGTTCCTGTTCCCAACACCGTCTTGTTGCCATCCAAAGAAAGACCGGATAATACTACGGAAAAGTCCTTCCGGAATTTAAAAGCGCCGTTGGACTGGGATTACATTTTTGACTACATCGGTTTTCCGGCCTATATGAAACCACACGATGGAGGTGGATGGAAGAATGTTTACAAAGTGAACAACGCCGACCACTTATTCGAGTGTTTGGAGGAAACGGGCCAGTTGGTCATGATGTTGCAGGAAGAAATCGTTTTTGACGATTATTACCGTGTTTACTGCTTGGGTCAGAAATACGTTCATATAATGCCCTACGAGCCTAGAAACGAGTTCCATGCACGTTATGCAACGGAACCCAAAACTACCGGCGAGGAGCATAAAAAGCTAATGAAGACCATTCACGACTACACCTTAAAATTGAACAAGGCTCTGGGCTATGATTTCAACACGGTAGAGTTTGCTATCCGCAATGGTATTCCTTATGCCATTGATTTTTGTAACCCTGCGCCAGATGCCGATATCCATTCCGTAGGACAAGAAAATTTTGATTGGATCGTGGAACATTCCGCCAAATTGGCTATTGAAAAGGCGAAAGCGCACAAACCGAAGAAGAACAACACGTCTTGGGGAACTTTTCTTAAGAATGCCGCTACCCCAGTAAAGCCAGTTGCAAAGAAAACAACTTTAAAGACCGCTGCTGAAGCCAAGAAATCCGTAAAAAAGTCGACTTCGACTGCTGCCAAAAAAGCAACCCCAAGCGCTAAGAAACCCGTTGCCGTTAAGAAGGCGCCTGCAAAGGGAACTCCAGCGAGGAAAACAGCTGGGAAGGCGAAGACAACAACTAGGAAATCCAAATAAGAATAACAAAAAAGCAAGCATAGTATGCATAAGTTCACCCTGGGAATAGAAGAAGAGTTTCAAATCTTGGATAGCGATAGCTTAAAGCTTTATTCCCAGATGTCTAAGATTATTGATGGTGGCAAGGTCTTTTTAAAGGAGCGGATAAAGGAGGAGATGCATCAATCCATGGTAGAAATGGGTACCAATGTTTGTGAAAATATTCATCAAGTTAGGGATGAAGTTTCCTTTTTACGTCAACAAATAATTCAATTGGCGGACGATGAAGGATTAAAAGTTGCCGCAGCAGGTACACATGCCATTTCGCAATGGCATGAGCAGCTAATAACGCCCAAACCAAGATATGATGAAATCGTGGATGAGATGAAAGACGTGGCACGCGGCAATCTTATTTTTGGAATGCACGTACACGTAGCCATACCTAACAGGGAACAAGGCATGGAAATCTTGAACACGGTCAGGTATTTTCTGCCACATTTATATGCGCTATCTACGAATTCCCCATTTTGGGAAGGAAGGGATACCGGGTTTAAATCCTACCGCAGTAAGGTTTTTGATAAGTTTCCTAGAACTGGGATTCCTCCCTTTTTTGCTAGCGTAGCGGAATATGACAAGTTTGTGGATATCTTGGTGCGGACCAAGTGTTTGGACAATGCAAAGAAAATTTGGTGGGACATTCGTTTGCACCCCTTCTATCCTACTATAGAGTTTAGGATATGTGATGTGGTGATGACGGTTGATGAGGTAACTTGTATTGCCGCACTTATGCAATGTTTGGTAGCCAAGTTGTACAAATTGAACCAGAAGAACCAGACCTTTAAGAATTATCGCAGACTTTTATTGAACGAAAATAAATGGCGAGCCGCAAGATGGGGAGTGGAGGCTAAACTTATTGATTTTGGTAAAGAGGAGGAAGTACCTTTTGCCCAATTGATGAATGAGCTATTGGAATTTATAGACGACGTAGTAGATGAGCTTGGGTGCCGCACGGAGGTAAATTATGTATATCAAATGCTGGAGCAGGGTTCTGGAGCGGACAGGCAGCTTAAGGTTTATGAGGAAACCAAAGACTTGAAAAAAGTGATGGAGTACGTAGTTTCCCAGACCCAAAAAGGACTATAGTGGGAATATGTAGTAATTTTGAACGCAACTTCATTTTTTTGCGTTAGTGTAAGAAAGTCGGGTGACAAATGGAAAGAAAATATAAGATTGCTATTTTGGATATGAATGCAGGCGAACCCAACGAGGGAATGCGTTGTATTGAACAATTAGCGGTGCAATTTTTAGGTCAAAAGGACATCAAAGGGGAATATGATGTTTTTGATGTACGCGTAAAATCGGAAATTCCCAAACTAAAGGACTACGATATTTTTATTTCTTCCGGTGGACCAGGAACACCATTGGTAACGGGAGAGCCTTGGGAAAACGCTTATTTCAATTTTTTGGACGCCCTCTTACTGCACAATCTTTCCAAACCCCAAAAAAAGCATCTCTTTTTAATATGTCACTCTTTTCAGTTGGCTTGCTTGCATTGGGACGTGGCCAAGGTTACCAAACGCAGGTCCACCTCTTTTGGAATTTTGCCTATGCACAAGACCAAAAGCGGCCAAAATGAAATCCTTTTTAAAGATTTGGAAGACCCATTTTTTGCGGTCGATTCCAGGGACTATCAAGTTATCGGTCCGAAGGAATGGAAATTAGATACGTTGGATGGTAAAGTATTATGTATAGAGAAAAACAGACCTAACGTGCTTTTAGAGCGGGCCGTAATGGCCATTCGCTTTTCCAATGAAATCTTTGGCACCCAATTTCACCCAGAAGCCGATGCCAAGGGAATGAAGCGTTATTTTGCCCGTGAGGAGAAAAAGAAACTGGTTATAAAAAAGTTCGGAATAAAGAAGTATAAAAGCATGTTGGAACATCTTGAGGATGAAAACATGATCATGAAAACAAATGCGACTATTATTCCCACTTTTCTGAGATTGGCGGCTGCGACCATTGATCAGAACAAATTACAGACTGTATGATTACCAAAATAAGGGAGCAATTCAATGCAGATTTCAAGGAAGAGTATTACGAAAACCTCAAGAAAGAAATTGTGGACACCTATGGCGAGGGGACCGCTTTTCGCTTGTCAGAAACTCCAATATTTGTAAGTAAGGACGTAAAGAATCAAATATTTGATGCCTGCGAGAGCATTATAGCGCAGCTATGGGATCTAAATTTTGACGAAATCCGATCGAAGTTCGTACACAGGGACATTCAGTCTCCATCCAAGATTGGGAAACCTCATTTTCTGGGAATAGATTTTGGAATTTGTGAAGATGGTAACGGGGGAGTTACGCCACAGCTTATTGAGCTGCAAGCATTCCCCACCTTGTTTTTTTATCAGCCCTTTTTAGGGAAAGCTTTTTTGAATAATTATCCCACCATACCAAGAGAAGGATTCCATTATTATTTTAGTGGTTTGGATGAATCTACATATTTAGAGGAAGTGCGGCAGGTAATTTTAGGTGATGAACAACCCGAGCATGTCATTCTAATGGAACTTTACCCGGAAAAACAAAAGACCAGAATCGATTTTTGGGCCACGAAGAAGGCGTTGGGAATTGAAGTGGTCTGTATGACCGACATTATTAAAGAAGGGAAAAAGCTCTTTTACCTAAAAGAAGGTCTAAAAACTCCGATTAAAAGAATATATAACCGGGTTATTTTTGACGAAATCTCGAGAACCAAAGATTTGAACACGGCGTTCAATCTCCACGATGAGGTAGATGTGGAATGGGTAACACACCCAGATTGGTTTTTCATGATTTCCAAATGCGTAATGCCCTTATTGAAGCATAGGAACATTCCAAATTCTTTTTACCTGGACGATTTCCCGGAGGACATCAACCTGGATAACTATGTTCTAAAACCCTTGTTCTCTTTTGCCGGACTGGGAATTGACTTACATCCCACCAAAGAGAAAATAGGCGCTATTTCAGATAAGCAAAATTATATTCTCCAAGAGAAAGTGAAGTACGCGGCTAACATTAAAACCAATTCGGCTAAAAACTCCAAAGCGGAAATACGCATCCTTTTTATTTGGGACGAGAAGAACGAGCGGTTAAAACCGGTCGTTAACCTTGGGCGCATGAGTAAGGGTGAATTAATCAATGTTTCGCACAATACCGAAGAAACCTGGATCGGTTCCTCCATTGGTTTTTTTGAGGATTAGACCTGTTAGGATACCCTTATAACTATCTACTGCCTAGCAGCTAAAAGCTTCGCCACATATTTTCCGATGACATCAAACTCCAAATTAACAACCGTACCCTCTTCATAGGTGTTGAAACGCGTATGTTCATAGGTATAAGGAATGATGGCCACGCTAAAAGAGTCTATTCCCGAATCCACCACAGTAAGACTGGTGCCATCAATGGTTATGGAGCCTTTCTCAATGGTCGGATTCCCCTTATCGGCGTCATATTTAAAAGAAAAGAACCAACTTCCGTCTTTTTCCTCAATATGGATGCAAGTGCCCGTTTGGTCCACATGGCCCTGTACGATGTGTCCGTCCAAACGAGACCCTAAAATCATGGCGCGCTCCAGATTTATGGTGTCCCCGACCGCAAGCAGGTTCAGGTTCGTTTTTTCTAATGTTTCCGCAATGGCCGTTACGGTATAGTTATCGTCGGCCAAAGAAACTACCGTAAGGCAAACGCCGTTATGTGCAACACTCTGGTCAATTTTTAATTCGGTTGAGAGGTCGGATTTTATGGTGATATGAAGATTGCTGGCATCGTGAACCAAACCAACGACTTCTCCTAAGGTTTCAATTATACCGGTAAACATGTATCGTTTTTATTAAGTAGTTTTGTGGACTGAATTGGTTTACAAAGGTAAAGATTATCATGGAGGAAAAAGGTAAGATTAAGTTGGGCATTTCCATAGGGGATTTAAACGGCATAGGTTGTGAAGTGGCGTTAAAAACTTTTGAGGATAGTAGGATGCTGGACTTTTGCACGCCTGTAATTTTTGCCTCCAACAAGACCATTTCGCACCAAATGAAAGCGTTGAACGTCAACATTGCTTTTAATGGTGTCCAAGAGGCCTCCAAGGCGATTGACGGCAAAGTGAACATTGTTAATGTCTGGAAAGAAGTGCCGAACATTCAATTTGGGGAAGCAACAGAGGAGTCCGGCCGTTATGCGATTAAATCTTTGACGGCGGCTACCGAAGCGCTAAAAAATGGGGCTATCGATGTCTTAGTAACGGCGCCCATAAACAAAAACAACGTCCAATCGGAGGAGTTTAATTTTCCGGGACATACAGATTATCTAGCCCAGGAATTGGACGGCGAGAGCCTCATGTTCATGGTTACAGATACCCTAAAAGTTGGATTGCTAACAGACCATGTAGCCGTGAAAGATGTAGCATCGGCCATTATTCCAAGATTGGTAAGGGATAAGATCAATTGTATTGAAAAATCCCTGATGATGGATTTTGGCATCCGCAGACCTAAAATTGCGTTGTTAGGAATAAATCCACACAGTGGAGATAATGGTGTTATCGGCAAAGAAGATGATGAGGTTTTGAAACCCGTAATTGCGGAAATGGCAAATCTTGGCCATTTAGTTTATGGGCCCTACCCGGCCGATAGTTTTTTTGGGTCCGATACCTATAAAAAATTCGATGCGGTCCTAGCTGCCTATCACGATCAAGGTCTTATACCCTTCAAAACCTTATCTTTTGGACGGGGGGTAAATTTTACTGCGGGTCTAAGCAAGGTGAGGACTTCGCCGGATCATGGAACCGCCTACGAGATAGCGGGAAAAGGGGTTGCGGACCACAGCTCGTTTAAGGAAGCGGTATTTACCGCATTAAGTATTTTTAAAAATAGGACGGAATTTCAAACCCTAACCGAGAACCCCTTGAAGAAACAAAAAGTAAGGCGCTAATCTAAGTTGTGTGTGCTGAGAAATAGTCGTCATACAAATCGTTGATAACTATTGGGTTTTATTAAAATAATAGTATCTTTGCACCCGCCTTTTAAGGCAATCATTTTAATAAAGTGTGTTACGTGATGAAGCAAAAGGAGTTTGATATTCCTTTCTCAGGATTAAAGCAAGGGAAACACGGGTTTAGTTACAACATAGATAATACGTTCTTTGATTCTTTTGGATATGACGAGTTTAATGCGGTAGACGTTACCGTTAAGGTAATATTAAACAAAACCCCTACAATTATGGAGTTGGATTTTGATGCTGCCGGAACTGTAAACGTGGACTGCGATATAACAAGTGAGCCCTACGACCAGCCTATAACTTCATGTTCTAGGTTAATCGTTAAATTTGGGGATTCG
Organism: Maribacter aestuarii; assembly: GCF_027474845.2. Lineage (NCBI taxonomy): Bacteria > Pseudomonadati > Bacteroidota > Flavobacteriia > Flavobacteriales > Flavobacteriaceae > Maribacter > Maribacter aestuarii. The sequence continues at coordinate 1,652,451 of NZ_CP107031.2, read as the reverse complement.
TACAATGACGAGGACGATGAAATTCTGATACTTCCTCACGGTGAGCATCAATTGAATATTGCACAGTTCGTGTATGAGATGTTAGTATTGGCGGTTCCATTAAAAAGAGTTCATCCAGGAATTGCAGACGGGACGTTAAAGTCGGAAGTTCTGGACAGGCTGGAAGAGCTACAACCAAAAGAAAAAAAGGATAATAAAGAAGGAAACGATCCCCGATGGGACGAATTAAAAAAACTATTAACGGATAAATAAGGTTTAAATGGCACATCCTAAAAGAAAAATTTCCAAAACCAGGAGAGACAAAAGAAGAACACATTATAAGGCAGTTGCACCAACTTTGGCTACAGACTCCACTACAGGAGAAATGCATTTGTACCATAGAGCACATTGGCATGAAGGTAAACTGTACTATAGAGGCCAGGTTTTAGTCGATAAAACGGAAGAAGTCGAAGCTTAGTTTCCGCTCTACTAAAAATATAACTCCCACTTCAATTGAAGTAGGGAGTTTTTTTTCGTCCAAAGACAAAATTTCGGTTTTAATAGTATCCCTATCAAGCTCCGGAGCAAAATATTATATTTCTAACTAAATTTGCTAAATAAGACCGTTTTTCAACAAAAAGTCTGTGGAAATCACTATTTTTCACGACTTTTGATGTGTTTTTAAAGGTTTTTACTCAAAGAACTACTGATATATGACCAAGATTACGGCAGCTATTACCGCTGTAGGAGGCTATGTTCCCCAATTCGTCCTTACCAATAAAATGCTTGAAGCAATGGTGGACACTAATGATGAATGGATTACAACGAGGACGGGAATTAAGGAACGAAGGGTATTAAAGAAAGAAGAAGGAGAAGGTAGTTCCTATTTGGCTATTAAAGCCGCAACGCAACTAATTGAAAAGCGCCAATTAAATCCTGAGGAAATAGACCTAGTGGTGGTTGCCACGGCAACTCCGGATAGTATGGTAGCATCCACGGCGGCCTTTGTGGCCTCTGAAATAGGTGCGGTAAATGCATTTGCCTATGACCTATTGGCCGCTTGTTCCAGTTTCCTCTTTGGAATGAGTACCGTCGCAGGATATATTGAAACTGGAAGGTATAAGAAGGTTTTGTTGATCGGAGCGGACAAGATGTCCTCCATTATTGATTATACGGATAGAACAACTTGCATCATTTTTGGGGATGGGGCTGGAGCTGTACTGTTCGAGCCGAATACCGAAGGCTTGGGGCTACAGGATGAATATTTACGAGCGGACGGAAGTGGAAGACAATTTCTTGGAATGGAGGGAGGAGGTTCACTAATGCCAGCTACGATAGAATCGGTTACAAACAAAAAACATTTTATCTTTCAAGACGGTAAATCTGTTTTTAAGTTCGCTGTATCCAACATGGCGCATGTAGCTGAGCTCATGATGAAGAAGAACAATTTGACTGACGATGATGTTGCCTGGTTGGTGCCGCATCAAGCCAATAAACGTATAATCGACGCAACCGCCAAGCGTATGGGATTGGATGCAGGAAAGGTAATGATGAACATCCAGAGGTATGGTAATACTACTTCGGCTACCCTACCACTTTTGTTGAACGATTATGAAAGTCAACTTAAAAAAGGGGATAATCTAATTTTCGCCGCTTTTGGAGGCGGATTTACTTGGGGTTCCATCTATCTGAAATGGGCCTATAATGCAAATTAAACCATTACTTAATACATATTTGAAACTATGGATATTAAAGAAATTCAAAGCCTGATTAAATTCGTAGCGAAGTCCGGAGCTAGTGAAGTAAAATTGGAAACGGATGAAATTAAAATAACCATCCGTACAGGTAGTCTTGGCACCAATGAGACCACTTATGTACAGTCCATTCCAATGGCACAGGCACCGGTGGCACAACAGCCGGTTCCCGTTCAAACAGAAGCTGCTGCTGCTGCAGGATCCGTCCCAAAGGAGGATTCCTCGGACGACTCTAAGTACATTACTATAAAATCACCTATCATCGGTACTTTTTATAGAAAACCATCTCCGGACAAACCAGTCTTCGTTGAAGTTGGGGACACTATTTCCGCAGGTGACGTACTTTGTGTAATCGAAGCCATGAAATTGTTCAATGACATTGAATCGGAAGTTTCCGGTACTATCGTGAAGGTATTGGTGGACGATTCTTCACCGGTAGAATTTGACCAGCCACTTTTCTTGGTGGATCCGTCATAATTTTAAGTTTAAAGTTTGAAGTTTATCGTTTGAATCCAGCGCATTTGAACCTATAAACTGCTAAACCGTAAACTCTTAAACTAAAAAACTATGTTCAAAAAAATATTAATAGCAAATAGGGGCGAAATAGCATTACGCGTCATTCGTACGTGTAAGGAAATGGGCATCAAAACGGTTGCCGTTTATTCCAAAGCGGACGAGGAGAGCCTTCATGTTCGTTTTGCGGACGAGGCGGTTTGTATCGGTCCGGCGGCCAGTAGTGAATCCTACTTGAAAATCCCGAATATTATTGCTGCCGCGGAAATAACCAATGCGGATGCCATACATCCCGGTTATGGTTTTCTTTCGGAAAATGCACGGTTTTCCAGAATTTGTGCCGAGCATGAGATAAAATTTATTGGAGCCTCCGGGGACCAGATAGACAAGATGGGCGACAAGGCAACCGCCAAAGCTACAATGAAGGCTGCCGGCGTACCCTGTGTCCCAGGTTCAGAAGGCCTTTTAAAAGACGTAGCCGATGCTAAGAAGATTGCCGCAAAAATGGGGTATCCCGTTATGATTAAAGCCACTGCAGGTGGTGGAGGAAAAGGAATGCGCGCCGTATGGAAAGAGGAGAAAATGGAGGAGCTTTTTGAAAGTGCCGTCCAAGAGGCAACGGCCGCTTTTGGCAACGGAGGTATGTATATGGAGAAATTAATCGAGGAACCACGACATATTGAAATCCAAGTAGTAGGGGACCAATACGGAAAGGCCTGTCATTTATCGGAACGGGATTGTTCCGTACAGCGCAGGCACCAGAAATTGACGGAGGAGACACCTTCACCCTTTATGACGGACAAGCTCCGTGATGCCATGGGGAAAGCTGCGGTAAAAGCCGCCGAGTACATTAAGTACGAAGGAGCGGGTACCGTAGAATTTTTGGTGGACAAGCACCGAAAGTTTTATTTTATGGAGATGAATACCCGAATTCAGGTAGAGCATCCCATCACCGAACAGGTTATCGATTACGATTTGATTCGAGAGCAAATATTGGTGGCGGCAGGAGTTCCCATTTCCGGGAAGAACTACACGCCAAAACTACACTCTATAGAATGTAGGATTAACGCGGAAGATCCTTATAATAATTTTAGGCCTTCCCCGGGGAAAATCACTACCCTTCATACACCTGGAGGTCATGGAATACGAATGGATACTCATGTGTACAGTGGCTATAGTATTCCACCAAATTACGATTCCATGATTGCTAAGCTTATAACAACGGCGCAGACAAGGGAAGAGGCCATTAATAAGATGAAACGTGCGTTGGACGAGTTCGTCATAGAGGGAATAAAGACCACAATTCCGTTCCACAGGCAGTTAATGGATCATCCGGATTATTTGGCCGGGAATTATACTACGGCGTTTATGGACACTTTTAAGATGGATCCAAAACCAGAAGAATAGAACAAAACTCCGATAAACGCTATCGGAGTTTTTTTATTGGTTTCTTTTGTATTAGCTAAAGAATAAAATGAAGGCTCTTGTTGCCCAAGGGTTTTATTATTTTAGTCTTTAAGTTGGATAGTATTAATGATGATATTCATTTGTAATGTTGCATATGAAAAAAGCCCTGGTCGTAATTTCAACCTTACTTTTGTTTTCATGTGGGAGCAAGGCACTTTCTTATCTAAACACAGCAATAGATATAATGGAGGAGAATTCAATAAAAAAGAAGGAAATCGACTGGAAAGAGTTAAGAACATCAGCTCTTGCCGAAATGAAAGGAAAAGAATCAATTGAAGAAACTTATCCAATAATTGAAAAAATTTTAAGGGAGCTAGGAGATAATCATAGTTTTTTGTTGACCGAACAACTTAGAACAAAAATGAGGCAAGCCCATGAAAACTTGCCGATTGTTGAATATAAAATCATAAACAAACAAATTGCATATTTGAAAATACCTGCATTCATGGGCAGTGACAGTTTGCCAAATAATTTTGCAGAATCAATCCAAAAACAAATTAAAAAACTGGACAAGAAAGAGATTAAAAGCTGGATTATTGATTTGACCGAAAATACGGGTGGGAACATGTGGCCGATGTATTTAGGTTTGTCCCCAATTTTAGGGGATGGGATTTCTGGCTACTTTTTAGATTCCGAAAATAAATTTTACGAATGGAGATATTCTAATAATGCAGTTTATGAAGGTAAAACCAAACATCTTGAAATTGAAGATTCGTATGTTTTAAATAATACTGATTACGACAAAATTGCGGTATTAATCGGACGTAAGACGGCTAGTTCAGGCGAGGCAATAGCAATAGCGTTTAAAGAATTTCCTAAAACCCAGTTTTTTGGAGAATTTACACATGGACTGACAACTGGGAATTCAATTCATCCTTTGAGTGACGGTGCCAAACTTATTTTAACAACATCAATATTCGTTGATAGGACAAAAACTATATATGGTGGGCCTATAGAACCGGATATTTATACCACCAAACCTGAAGAAAAAGCAGTTAAATGGCTTATGGAAAAATAATACGTAACATGACTTTGGCTATAATTCAGCTCTAACTCTCTCCTAACATGAAAAACGGTAACTTTAAACCAGCTGATTCCTATCTTGAAAAATCCTAGCGGATTTCCCAAGCTAAAATCATAGCCGAGACGTTGTTTTGCATTAAATTAAACTGGAACTATCAACCTGACTTTTTCATGAATTCATTGGTTTTAAGCCCATTTTTTATAGTCTGCATTGTTTGTGGAATAATTTTTACTCTAGGCGGTTGGCTTTTTCAGAATTTTCCACCTAAAAAAATCAATAATTGGTATGGTTATAGAACTCCTGCGTCTCAAAAAAATCAGGAAAGATGTGATTTTGCACAAGAATATTCCTCTAAAGAAATGATTCGCATGGGTGCGATTTTCATATTAGTCAGTTTTATTGGTTTTTTTTTACCAGGGTCCTTGACAGAAGCTTTTGCAGCTATCGTAATTCTCTTGGTACTTACGACTACTCTAATTTATAGGGTAGAAATTGCAATTAAAGAAAAGTTCAATTAATCAATGCACTGCGACAACGGCTCTGGCTTTTTCTTTTTCAATTAAAATTCAAATAAACTTCTATTATGAACCTTAGCTACTGGGAATACAAATCTTGGCTCTCCAATATCGATTTTACGGTTATTGGCAGTGGAATTGTAGGCCTCAATTGTGCCTTGCAATTACGGACCTTGTATCCAAAGGCTAAAATTTTGGTTTTGGAAAAAGGCGTTCTACCGCAGGGAGCAAGTACGAAAAATGCAGGCTTTGCCTGTTTTGGAAGTATTTCCGAAGTGCTGTCCGATCTAAAGACACATACCGAGGAGGAGGTCGTGGAATTGGTGCAGCAACGCTGGGATGGGATGGCAGCCTTGAGAAAGTTATTGAGCGATAGAGCAATCGATTTTCAGTTACACGGAGGGCACGAGCTTTTTCTGGCGGAGGACCAAGAGCTGTACCAAAATTGTTTAGAGAATCTGGAGGTGGCTAATGCTTTATTGCAACCTGTTTTTAAGGATAATGTTTTTAGAAAAATCCCCAACCATTTTGGTTTTAAAGGGATTGAGCAAAACTATATCTCCCATGTGTTTGAAGGTCAACTGGACACGGGAAAGATGATGTATTCCTTATTGCAATTGGCTATGGCATCGGGCATCATCATTCTTAATTCGGTAACGGTGGAATCCTATGAGGATAAATCGGATGGGGTTGAAGTTAAGACCGATCAATTCGAGTTTCGAACCAATAAACTACTCATAGCTACTAATGGCTTTGCCAACAAATTGTTGAACGAGAAAATTAAACCGGCACGGGCGCAAGTCATTATCACCAAACCAATCGAAAACCTTCAGATAAAAGGGACCTTTCATTTGCAAGAAGGCTACTATTATTTTAGGAATATCGAAAACCGAATTCTTTTTGGAGGTGGTAGGAACCTGGATTTTAAAACCGAGGAAACCACGCAATTCGGCGAAACCGAGCTAGTTCGGAAAAAACTACATGAACTCCTGAAAACCGTCATCCTTCCCGACACACCATTTGAAATCGACTATGGTTGGAGCGGTATCATGGGCGTTGGCAAGCATAAAAAACCCATAATAAAGCGGTTATCCGATAATACGGCATGTGGTGTTCGGCTCGGGGGAATGGGCGTTGCCATAGGCACTACTGTTGGTAGACAATTGGCCAATCTATTCGGCTCTGGAAGTTAACGGACTCAAAAAAATGAGGACGTACGATAGTAGCCTAAATTGAACCCCGGAAATAGAGTAATTAAAGTTAGAAATACTTGTAAATATTAATCTCTAAGTTTCTTTTTCTTTTTATATTGTCTTCCCCTATATTTTAAAGGCTCCATTTCGCGAGTCATCATTTTCATTGAACTACTACCTAATTCCATTGTTTAGAACCCAGTGGGCTATGCTACTAACATAGTTGGACGTTATATGAAAAATGAATTCTCAAAGCTGGGTAAGCTTACCATTTGTACCCTATTAATTGCATTGGCTTCTGCCTGTGCAACGACACAATCCAAATATGATCGGGAATATAGTAAGGTCTGGAAAGAGCTTATCAAATCTAAAGCATGGGAAGAATCTTTTTTGGTTAAGAATGAAGGCCCTGCTGCGGATGGACTTTATGTTAGTACGGAGAATGATGTAGTAGTATTGGATGAACCATCGGTCTATACTAACAATACTGGCTTTGATGAAAAATATCAATCTTTGGTCTCCAGGGCATATTTTAAAATCATAACCGAGGCCGAAAAGGCCGATGCCCGTATCACGGCCGAATACCGGTTGCTCAACAAGCAAGTAGTTTCAGAAAACGGAATTAAGGAGAAATCTTTAAAAAAGCAGAAGGAAGAGATGGCCCGAAAGTATAATGCGCACAAAGCGATGCTGGAAGGTTTGAAGTCGTGGAATATATTCAATGAAAATAGAACAGGGGATTTGGACTATTTTAAGGCTGAGAATAGAGCGGCTGTTCAAGAAATGGCTGAAAACAACGAAAATGATGACCGCATGGTCAACTTCCTTATATATAAACTTGCCGATCTTTACCATGTTGAAGAAAATTGAAAATCTTGAGGAATTAAGAACAAGGGCTTTTGAGCACTGTAATCAATTTGTGGTCGATAGGTTAAACAGGATACAATTTCAAATAAAGGAATTGGAAGAGGCCTTGACTTCTGAAACCAAAAGTAGTGCGGGGGACAAGCACGAAACGGGGAGGGCCATGATTCAATTGGAACGCGAAAAATTGGGTCGGCAATTAGCGGAACAGGAACGAACGCAACAAGTGCTCACCAAAGTTCCTCAAAATCCAAACCCTGAAACTATTGGCATTGGAAATCTGGTCGTCACCGACGCCTTCCTATATTACATCGCCATATCAGCAGGACAATGTAAGGCACAAGGCCAATCCGTTTTCTGTATCTCCGGGGCTACGCCAATCGGGCAGCTGTTGAACGGCAAAGCAGTGGGAGAAAATATTGAATTTAAGGGGACAACGACCTCTATACTTGCAATTCACTAATAATTTATATTCATTTTTAGCTATCTTAAAGCCGGCAACCTAGCTACAGCCAACCAACTATTATGGATAAAAAAAGAAAGTTACGGAGCAGTGAGTGGTTTGGGGGAAATGATAAAATGGGTTTTGTACACCGGTCTTGGTTACGCAACCAGGGATACCCGGACGATTATTTCGAAGGAAAACCGGTAATTGGTATTTGCAATACTTGGTCTGAACTCACCCCGTGCAATGGTCATCTAAGAGATTTTGCAGAGGTTGTGAAAAGGGGTATTTTGGAAGCTGGTGGATTTCCCTTGGAATTTCCGGTAATGTCCCTTGGCGAAACCATCATGAAACCGACCACCATGCTATTTCGAAATTTGGCCAGTATGGATACCGAAGAGTCGATAAGGGCTAACCCTTTAGATGGTGTCGTATTACTAACGGGTTGCGACAAAACGACCCCGTCCACGATAATGGGCGCCTGCAGTGTAGATTTACCTACAATTGTAGTTCCAGGCGGCCCCATGCTCACCGGTCGTTTTAGGGGAGAAAAAATAGGTTCCGGCTCCATGAACTGGATGATAAAGGAACGTCAAGAAGTAGCAGGATATGCTGCTGCTGATATCAGGGAAGCCGAAGTTTGCGTGGCGCGAAGTATAGGCCATTGCAATACCATGGGTACAGCATCTACCATGGCCACCATGTGCGAGGCTTTGGGTCTGACCCTACCCGGATTTTCTTCGATTCCTGCGGTAGATTCAAGAAAGAAACTATTTGCGCAACTATCCGGCAGACGCATCGTAGAAATGGTAAAGGAAGACTTGAAACTTTCTAAAATCCTTACGCGCAAAGCGTTTGAGAACGCTATCATAACGAACGCGGCTGTAGGGGGCTCTACCAATCTCATTATTCATTTGACGGCGATTGGGGGTAGAATAGGGGTGAAACTAGCGTTAGAAGATTTTGATAGTATTGGCAGTAAGGTTCCGCTATTGGTCAACCTAAAACCTTCCGGCAAATACTTAATGGAAGATTTCTTTTACGCAGGTGGGTTACCCATAGTGATGAAAGAACTGCAACCCTTATTGCAAGAATCCGTAACGGTAAACGGAAAGGATATTACTTCAAATTATGAGAAGGATGAATGTTATAATCGTGACGTTATTGCCACCCTATCAAAACCCTTTCAAGAGCAATCGGGCATTGCAGTGCTAAAAGGGAACCTCTGTGAGAACGGAGCTGTTATCAAACCATCTGCCGCTACGCCAAAATTAATGCAGCATAAAGGCAAAGCGGTTGTTTTTGAAAGCATGGAAGACTACCATGCGCGCATCGATATGCCTGATTTGGATATTGACGAGAACAGTATTATCGTTTTAAAAGGGGTGGGGCCCAAAGGATATCCTGGTATGCCCGAAGTGGGCAATGTAGACCTTCCCAAAAAACTTTTGGCCAGAGGCATCACAGATGTTGTTCGTATTTCCGATGGGCGCATGAGCGGTACCGCGGCTGGCACAGTGATTCTGCATGTTTCTCCAGAATCTACCATAGGCGGGACTTTGGCAATTGTAAAAAACGGGGATGTCATTTCTTTGGATGTTCAAAATCGCAGTTTGAACTTGGAAATAACAGAGGAAGAGATGCAACGTAGAAAAAAGGAATGGACTTCCCCTGAGCCCTTGGCAGACAGAGGTTACGTAAAAATGTATATAGACCACGTAGAACAAGCGGATAAGGGAGCCGACCTGGATTTTTTGGTCGGAGGCTCGGGGTCAAAGGTAGAAAGGGATTTACACTAGATTATGGAGATACTATATTTGCTAGTTGCCGTACTGGCCATCATTTTGATGACCACCAAGTTAAAGATTCACGCTTTTCTGGCACTTTTTATCATATCCATTTGTTATGGGATTTTTGCAGGAATGCCTTATGGTGAGATTATCCTGTCCATAAACGAGGGTTTCGGGGGTACTTTAGGTAAAATAGGGCTGATAATCGTATTGGGCGTTATTATTGGTGCGTTTCTGGAAAATACCGGTGGGGCTTATGCCATAGCGGAAAAAGTATTGAAAATAATAGGAAGAAAACGGGTGCCCACCGCAATGGGGGTAATCGGTTATATTGTATCCATACCGGTATTCGCCGATAGTGGTTTCATGTTGCTTCACCCCTTGAACAAAAGCCTTTCAAAAAAAGCTAAAATTTCCATAGCCGGTCCTGCCATAGCTTTGGGATTGGGATTAATGGCTTCGCATACCATGGTTCCACCGACTCCAGGACCAATCGCCGCCGCAGGTATTCTGGGGGCGGATTTGGGATTGGTCATCGCTTTTGGCTTTCCAATAAGCATCATTGCGTTGACCATAGGTATTCTCTTCGCTAACAAATATGCTTCCAAAACGTATATTGAGCCCGATGTGGATAATGCATCGACCACCGAAGCGGAAATAAAAGATAGGCCCAGTGCCCTTAAATCATCCATTCCGATACTTGTCCCCATTATTCTGATCGTATTAAAATCGGTTTTGAATCCGACGAAAACAGGGCTCGACAATGGATTCGTAGCATTCATCAATTTTGTGGGCGAACCGGTCATCTCCTTACTCATTGGTATTTTTCTTTGTCTTTTCTTGCCGAAAAAGTTGAACTACGATATGTTATCGTCTTCCGGTTGGGTTGGAAAGGCGATTCAGGATGCAGCGTCGATAATTTTGATTACAGGGGCGGGTGGAATTTTCGGAAAAATTTTACAGAACTCGGGTATCGCCGATATTTTAGGACAAACTTTGACGGAATACAATATGGGCATCTTTCTGCCATTTGTACTTGCAGCGGCTTTAAAAACGGCTCAAGGATCCTCAACCGTGGCCTTGGTAACTACGGCCTCGATAATTATGCCCATGATGCCATCTTTGGGTTTTGATTCGGAAATTCAGAAAGCTCTGGTGGTGGTGGTTATTGGGGCAGGATCGGCCGTGGTCTCCCATGCGAACGATAGTTTCTTTTGGGTCGTTACCCAAATGAGCGGCATGAACGTTAAAACGGGTTACCGATTATTTAGTTTAGGAAGCGGCGTTTTGGGGGTTACCGGGGCAATTGCCGTCTTTATTTTTTACTCCATTTTTGCTTAAAATCAGAAGTAATGAAAGTCTACCATACCAAAGAAGGCATTTTAGTAGAACAAGAATCAAAATTTTATCTGCTCACTCACGAAACGTGGGACGATTTCATCAATGATGATGACATCATTACCAATACCATGGCAAAACTGACTCCCGATAATGAAGTAGAAAATAGTAAATCCCTGCTCGAGCAAGGCTTGCGACCTCCGGTGGAAAGTCAAGAAATCTGGGCAAGTGGGGTTACCTATTATAACAGTAAATTAGGAAGGGAAGAAGAATCTAAAGCGTCTGGCGGGAGTGACTTCTATGCCAAGGTGTACGAGGCGGAAAGACCCGAATTGTTCTTCAAGGCGACGGCGCATCGTACAGTAGGCCATGGCGGAACCGTGAGAATACGTAAAGATTCCCATTGGAACGTGCCAGAACCGGAACTGACCTTGGTCATAACGGCTTCGGGTAAAATAATTGGGTATACTATTGGTAACGATATGAGCTCTAGAAGTATTGAAGGCGAAAATCCGTTATATCTGCCTCAAGCCAAGACTTACGATGGCTGTGCTGCCATAGGACCTTGCATTCTATTGTCCGGCGAACCTTTGCCTGGTAATACCCAAATTAAACTGACAATTCAAAGAGGGGGAAAATCGGTATTTGAAAAAAGTATCGGTATTGACCAAATGAAACGAAAATTGACGGATATCGTAGGGTATCTCTACCGGGAATGCTCTTTCCCACACGGAAGTCTGTTAATGACCGGAACGGGAATCATACCCCCTAGTGATTTCACCTTAGAAATTGGAGATGAGGTTTTCATCTCTATTGATGGGATTGGAACGCTGAAGAATACTGTAGGTTAAATATCCGGTTTGCCACGGTGCTTCTTTTTTAAAGAAGCTATTTTTTTGCTCCGTAATCTTTTTTCTATGGATGAACGCGTGGGTTTGCTCTTTTTTCTTCTTTTCTGGACGATTAAAGCTTTCTTCGTCAAATCGAAGAATCTTTTTATGACCAGTTCCTTGTTCTTGTGCTGACTGCGCGTTTCATCACATTGCAGCACCAAAGTATCGTCTTTGGTGAGTTTTGAACTTAGTTTGAGCTTTAATCGACTCTTTTCCACTTCGGAAAGACCAGTGGAATTTGTTATATCAAACGTGAGTTCAACCTTGGAAGAAACCTTATTGGCATGTTGGCCCCCAGGCCCACCACTTCTAATGGCCTTAAACTGGAGTTCCTTTAAAATGCGTTCACTATCCAAAAGAGTGCTTTTAGACAAATGTAATCAAACGGTCAGGAAATGATTTCTAAAGCACTACCTAGGTTTAGGCAAAGTATGCGGCTAAGGATGACATATTAAACGAAAGCGGGAATAAGTAGCATGGTAAAAACTACCAAGGTTAGCACAAAATGAACTCTCTTCATAATATGGGATTTAAAGATTTACCGCATTAACGATTGATTTTTGAAAATAGTCTGTATCCGCAGAAATTTATTCAAAAGTCTAAAAATGGGCAATATGTTAACGGTATCAATAAGGAGGTTGAAAGGTTTACAACAATTCCACTTGTTGTAGTCGCTGATTGATGGTTTCCAGAGACACATTTAGGAACACCTCTCTTCCTATATCAAGATCTGTGTTGGCATTGAAGAAAATAGTGTCACCATCATCTCCTTCACCCTTCATTAAATAATGACTACCCATGGGATAGACGTTTTTAACGGTAATAGGAATTCCAGAGCTTTCGGAAACCTTAAATTCATGTGCGTAAACAATGATTTTTCTCTTGGTGTTGGCGTAGGATTTCAGCACATCTATGGATATTAGGGTTGCTTCTCCAAATAAGGAGGCAATATACAAGTCGCGTGGATTCCTATACAGTTCAAGTGGACGAGCTTTGGCAATGATATTAGTGTTCCTGATCACGACAACACGGTCCGCAAATGGGAGAAAATCGTTATAATCATGAGTGGCCACGATACAGGTGATGCCGTTCTCCTTCAAGTATTTGAAGATATTTCTTCGAAGACTATTTTTTAGGAAATTATCAATATGACTAAAGGGTTCGTCCAAAAGCAAAATCTCAGGTTTTTGGGCCAGTACCCTAGCCAATGCCACGCGCTGCTGTTGGCCGCCACTTAAAGTATTTACTTTTTTATGGGCAAAATCCGTAAGTTCTATCAGTTCCAATAACTCGGCTGTTCGCTCTTTCAATTCTTTCGGATAAAAAACGGACAAATACTGACTTACGTTTTCGGCAACGGTAGTAAAGGGCATCAAATCAAAATCCTGCGAAAGGTATTTCATGTAAGACATCCCCGGTACTAGATTATAAGCCGGTCCAAGTACGGGTTCGTCTTCCCAAAAAATAGCTCCTTCCTCCAAATCTAGGAGCCCGTAAATTATTTTGAGAAGGGTACTTTTTCCGCAACCGCTTTCCCCAATGATGGCCACATGTTCTCTGCGCTGTATCCTTAAGTTGATATCCTCCAGAACAGGGAGTTTGTCATAGGCATAAGAAACATTTTCTATTCGGAGCATAGCGTGATCTGATTGATGTAATAGCGAAAAATCCGTTCCTACATAAGAACGGATTTTTCAATAAAATATTGATGTAAACCTTTTATTAATCCTTAAACTCTTTCAACACCGATTGATTGGGTAATTCATTGTAGCCCATGTTATAATACGTGAACGCAAAAATATCGGCATACTGTTCAATGGTTTTGCTTACGGGAGTCCCAGCTCCGTGGCCGGCATTGGTTTCAATACGTATCAAGGTTGGGTTGTCCCCTGATTGCTTTTCTTGGAGCTCCGCGGCAAACTTAAAGCTGTGCGCAGGAACTACGCGATCATCGTGGTCTCCTGTCGTGACTAAAGTAGCAGGATATGATGTCCCTTCTTTGACATTGTGCACAGGGGAATATCCTTTTAGGTAATTGAACATTTCCTCGCTCTCTTCAGATGTTCCGTAATCATAAGCCCATCCCGCTCCGGATGTAAAAGTGTGATAGCGCAACATATCAAGAACACCAACCGCAGGTAGCGCTACCTGCATTAAATCCGGTCTTTGGGTCATGGTGGCACCTACCAATAACCCGCCATTGGAGCCGCCCCTTATGGCAAGATGTTCCTTGGAAGTGTATTTGTTATCGATGAGGTATTCGGCTGCGGCTATAAAATCGTCAAAGACATTTTGTTTTTTTGTCTTTATGCCGGCGTCATGCCATTTTTTACCGTATTCACCTCCACCCCTAAGGTTCGGGACCGCGTATATGCCGCCTTGTTCCATCCATACGGCATTTACAATACTAAAGGAAGGGGTGAGGCTAATGTTAAATCCACCATATCCATATAAAATAGTGGGGTTCTTGCCATTGAGCTCCAATCCTTTTTTATGGGTTATGATCATAGGAACCTTAGTGCCGTCCTTGGAGTTATAGAATACCTGTTTGGATTCATAATCCGAGGGATTAAAATCTATCTCCGGTTTCCAATATTGCTCGTATTCCCCGGTCTCTACATTGTATTTGTAGGAAGAACCTGGGGTGTTGTAGTTAGTGAAAGAAAAATAGAATTCCTTATCTTCTTTTTTGCCTCCAAACCCACTGGCGCTGCCCAATCCAGGAAGTTTAACTTCACGCACCAGGTTGCCCTCATAATCGTATTGAAAGACTTTGGAAATGGCATCCACCATGTACTCTGTAAAAAAGTAACCGCCTCCCGTATTAGGGCTTAGAACGTTTTCGGTTTCTGGGATGAAATCCGTCCAATTTTCTGGTGTCGGATTAGCAGCATCTACGGTAACTATTTTTTGGTTTGGTGCATCCCTGTTTGTAACCAGATATAGTTTAGAACCTACATTTTCTATGACGTAGGTATCGGAATCCGTATCCTCCAGAATGGGAATCAGAAGTCCGTTAGGATCTTCAAGGTCTTGTATGAACAATTTATTTCCAGAAGTGGAGGTAGATGCGGAAATGATGAGGTATTTATTATCCTCCGTAACACTGGCACCCACATAACGATGCTTTTCTAATGGCTTTCCACCGTAGACCAGTTCATCTTCATTTTGAGGGGTACCCAACTTATGGTAATATACCTTGTGCTGATCTGTCTTGGCAGAAAGCTCACTACCTTTTGGTTTATCATAGCTGGAATAGTAAAAACCATCGTTCCCGCGCCAGGAAATGCCGCTGAATTTAATGTCGACCAAGGTATCTTCCACTATCTCTTTCGTAGCGGTTTTCATAACAATTGCTTTCCGCCAATCGCTTCCGCCTTCGGAAATAAGGTAAGTGGCCAATGAGCCATCCTTGGTGAAACTTAAACCCGCTAAAGATGTAGTGCCGTCTTCCGAGAATTCGTTGGGATTCAGGAATACTTCTTCCTCAACCTCCCCTTTTTTGCGATACACTACATATTGATTTTGGAGCCCGTCGTTTTTGTAGTAATATGTATAATCCCCTTCTTTAAACGGTGCGCTCAGTTTCTCGTAGTTCCATAGTTTTTCCAAGCGATTCTTAATATCCTTTCTAAATGGAATTTTCTCCAAGTAGTCGAAAGTCGTTTCGTTCTGCTTTTTCACCCATGCTTCGGTTTGGGGACTTCTATCGTCCTCCAACCAACGGTAAGGATCTTTAACTTCTATTCCGAAATAGGTGTCTGTGGAATCGACTTTTGTAGTAGTGGGATAGTTCACGGCGATGGGTTCTCTTTTAGTTTCTGTTTTACATGCGCCGAGGACGGTCACGGCCAACAGATATAGGGCTATTTTTTTCATATCTCCTTAGGAATTTGTCGGGCCAAAAATACCATAAAAAACCCTTCAAAACGGTAACGTTTTGAAGGGTTTAACATTTTTTTGGTGTTACCATCAGACCAAATCTTTCGCCACCAAATACTCGGCGATTTGCACCGCGTTGGTAGCGGCACCTTTTCTAAGATTGTCAGATACGATCCACATGTTCAAAGTATTGCGCTGTGTTTCATCCCTGCGGATACGTCCTACAAAAACCTCGTCTTTATCGTGGGCGTAGATGGGCATAGGATAGGTGTTGGTGTCCGGATTGTCCTGTACGGTGACGCCTGGCGTATCGTTCAATAGCTGCCTAACCTCGTTTAATTCAAAATCATTTAAAAATTCCACATTCACCGACTCGGAATGTCCTCCTGCCGTAGGAATGCGAACCGCTGTTGCAGAAACGGAAAATGTTCTATCGTCCAATATTTTCTGAGGCTCACGCGCCAGTTTCATTTCCTCCTTGGTATAACCATTTTCCAAAAACACATCGCAGTGGGGTAGTGCATTTCTGTTAATAGGATATGGATAGGCCATCTCCCCTTGTATGCCTGCAATTTCATTTTCTAATTGTTTTACGGCTTTTAGTCCGGTACCTGAAACCGACTGATAAGTGGATATCACTACCCTTTTCATTTTATACTTTTTGTGGAGCGGCGCTAAAGCCATGACCAATTGTATCGTAGAACAGTTGGGATTGGCGATGATTTTATCCGTGGCGCTCAATTCATGCGCGTTAATTTCCGGGACAATCAGTTTCTTGTCCGGGTCCATACGCCACGCGGAAGAATTATCAACGACCGTAGTTCCGGCTGCAGCAAACTTGGGCGCCCATGCTAAGGACGTGTCCCCACCCGCAGAAAATATGGCAATTTGTGGTTTTGCGGCAACGGCATCGGCCAGACCAATAATGGTATGTTCTTTTCCCTTATAAGAAAGAGTTTTGCCAACGGAACGTTCGGAAGCTACCAGTAAGAGCTCCGTAATTGGAAAATTACGCTCTGCCAATACTTTTAACATGACCTCACCGACCATTCCGGTGGCACCTACTACAGCTACTTTCATTTATGTTAATTTAAAGAACAAAGGTAGGTCAACAGTGAGTACCTCACAATAAGATTTTGAGAACATATTAAAAACACAACAAAATGTTTTGTTTGGAACAATTTTTTAATTTGTTCATTTAGTGGGCTGCCTTTCTTTATTTGATAAGGGTTCTTTCTAAGATCAATGATGAAAAAGATTTCACCCCAACTCTGATACATTCTTCATCAACATTAAAATTGGGCGCGTGATTCATGGCGACAATTCCTTTTTCGAGATTTGAACCGCCAAGTAGAAAATACACTCCCGGGGTTTTTTGCTGAAAATAGATGAAGTCGTCATTAAAATAGGGAACTTGACCGTAACCCGTTACAACAGTTTCGGTACCATATATTTCGTTGAGGATGTTTTCTGCTTTATGCGTTAGCCTTTCATCATTCAATACTGTTGGATTTTCTTGAATGTACGATGTTGCAATGAACTGATCTTTAAATTCTGAATCATGAATGATTTGCTCAATTTTAGGTAAGATTTGAGGCAAATTTGACTTATTGGTTTCGTAAGCAGAAGCTATTATTTTGAATTGACCGCTATCTTCTTCGGTGCTGAAAAACTCATCTATAAAAAAATAATCTTTTAAAATAGTATTCGGGTTACTTAGTCCGTCTATGGTATCAAATGCCTTTAAAATTTGCCATGGATTCGTTTTATCTTTTTCTTCGTAACGTTTCATTTCTCATCCGATTGTGCAGTACTTGCGCATCTTCTTTAGACAATTCACTGTTGAATTTAAGCTGTATTATTTTTTGATAAGCATATAGCTCGTTAGGTTTTACCATGATTTGACCAACTGGTAAAGCGGTCACGTGTAATGCATATATTTCATCTATATCCATTACTGAATATAGGTCGCTGTTGACGATATTTTTTGCACCGACAAAAGTTTCTTCTTCAGGTTGAAATATAAAATATATTGTACCATGGATAGTTTCTTTGCTTTTGGACAATACTTCTGCTATTCCCAGTCCAATGGCGAGATGAACATCGTGACCGCAGCCATGCTGTACCCCTTTAATTTTGGATTTGTAGGGTGTCTCATCAGGAAAATCATTCGGTATAGCGTCCATGTCGGCCCTCCAAGCGATATTTTTACCTTTTTTCCCTCCTTTTAATATCCCGATGACACCATATCCCCCTACACCTGTTTTCACTTCCAGTCCTAGGTTCAGCAAATACTCCCTGATAAGCTTGGAAGTTCTTTTCTCATTTCCGGACAGCTCGGGGTTTTGGTAGAAATCCCTTCGAATTTCAGCCAGTTTGTTAAAAATTTCATTTGTTCGTTTTTCTATCTCTTGATGGACACTTTTTTCTTCCGGTGATGCACAAGATATTGCTGTAATGCTTAGTAATACCAATAAACTGTAGCATAAGATTTGACTTTTTTTCATTTGACTTGTCTTTATTATTTATTGAACGATTTGTCAAATAAAATCAGAAAGATAAAATGGTGAAAGAAATAGTGACGAATGAATATTATTATTGATTAGTTGCCGGTTTTTTTGACGAAGTACTATTTTTTGGGCTAAGTATCCATGGCCGATTTGATGGTTTTATAGTATGATTTTGATAAAGGTACGTTCACATCTTCGTAATGAAACGCTATTTTAGCATTTTGCGAATTACCCATTATCGATTTAATGTTGGAAGCATTTACTAAATAGGAACGATGCGACCTATATAAAAAGGGAGCTTGTTTTTTTATGGCTTTTAAAGTATTTCTAAATGTTACTTGTTTGATGATATTGTCTGTGATATAAAAAATCCGGATATAATTCTCAGATGCCTTAACGAATAGAATTTCTTCTTTTTGAAGTGTTATTTTCTCTCCTTTGTTAACTCCAAAGAACTTAATCTCATGAAGAGATTTTTTGGTAATCAACACACCAAAT
This sequence comes from Maribacter aestuarii, assembly GCF_027474845.2. Lineage (NCBI taxonomy): Bacteria > Pseudomonadati > Bacteroidota > Flavobacteriia > Flavobacteriales > Flavobacteriaceae > Maribacter > Maribacter aestuarii. The sequence continues at coordinate 1,633,786 of NZ_CP107031.2, read as the reverse complement.
TTATTTCTGAAATACAGGTAGAATGGAAGAAGGATTACCATGATCGGTACAATCGAGTTTCCGAAAAACCAAAGTCCGTGTTTTAGATGCTCATATCCATTGAATTTGTAGCTAAAAAGATTATTTAGAAAGACTTGGTTGTAGAAATGTATCGGCACACTCGAAACAAGTATAAAGCCGATAAAAGAAAGAATTTCATAGCGAACCTCCCATCTTTTGTTTCTGTACGTATACCATAGATTTTCCATTCTTGCACAAAACAAATATGCGATCTTGATTAATAAACCAAATCCAGAAAATATTAAATACTTATAGTCGGATTCAAATCCATACGTGCCGAAAGGTTGAAGGGAAATCATTATGAACATCACGATTCCTCCTAAAAAGACACCTATTAAGAGTTGCTTCTTAAAATTAAAACTGTAGGGTATTTGCTTAAATATGAACGCTAACATTTTAATTCCCATTCTTCATTTTACAGAAAAATTTAAAAGAGCTTTTGAATTTATTTCTTTTAGCTGTGTACTTAAATATAACATATTTAAAGAGACCCTTGAACCGAAGTCCAGGATTGATTTAATCACCTAAGCCTAAGTGATTTACCATCTCACCAAAAAAGAACCGTCATTCTTTTATGCGAAAAAGAGAATGACGGTTAAAGTTTAAATTATACTGCGTAGTGCAGCGGCTTCCCGATGCTTACATCAGGAAAAATTATTTGTATTATTTCTTCAGCAAATCCCTGATCTGCATCAACAATTCCTCTTGCGTTGGTCCTGCTGGTGCTGCCGGAGCTTCTTCAACAGGTTTTTTAGTTTTATTATAGGCTTTTACAATGGCAAAGAGTACGGCACCTACAATAATTAAATTGATGATTGCATTGACCCATTTACCGTACATGATGGCATTTTCTGGCTTCGTTACGGTACCGTCTGTTGCTATGACCGCTTCCGAAAGGACTACTTTCATATCGGCAAAGTCTACTCCTCCGGCAAAATGACCTACAATCGGCATCATTATATCGGTGACAAATCCGTTGACGACCAATCCTACCGCGCCGGCCAAAATTACGGCGACTGCCAGATCAATGACGTTCCCCGTCATGATGAAATCCTTAAATTCTTTTAACATGATTTAGTGTTTTTAGTGGTTTATATAAAGCAACAGCAATGTAATAAAAAAACAGTTTCTTAACAAAGTGTTAATTGCTATTTTTTAATCGACTAGCTCTCGTCTCACCCTTTGCGAAATTCCGGTTAAAAGCTCATAAGATATGGTGTTGGCCGATCCCGCAAATTGATGCGCAGATAGTTCGGGGCCAAAGACCAGTACTTCATCACCCTCTTTACAATCAATACCCGTAATGTCGATCATGGTCATATCCATACAAACATTACCTATAATAGGCGCTTTTTTACCATGGACCAAAAAATATGCTTTCCCGTTTCCATACTGTCTTCCAATGCCGTCCGCATGACCAATGGGAAGTGTTGCCGTAGTCCTATAATCTGTGGAGCTATAGGCCCTATTATAACCCACGCTTTCTCCAGGCTCGATTTTGTGAATCTGTGAAATGATGGTCTTCAGGGTGGCAATAGGCTTTAATTGTGAATCTATTATGGTATCGTTCCCATATCCGTATAACCCGATACCGCTTCTTACCATATCGTACTGCCCTTGAGCATAGTTGATTATTCCAGAGGTATTTAGCAAATGTTTAAAGGGGCTATAACCCAACTTCTTGTCCACCTCTGTAACGATTTTTTGGAAAGTATTTATTTGTTTTCTCGTGAATTCCTCTTCGCTCAAATCCTCGGATGCCGCTAAGTGGGAGAAGACCGAGGCGACTTTAACTGCGTTACTCTCTTTCAATTTCGCAATTATAAAATCGACATCATTTTCCCAAAAACCCAATCGGTTCAATCCAGTATTGAACTTTAGATGAATCGGATAGTCTTTTTGATTATGCTTTTTAGCAATATTCAGGAACTGTTTCAGAATATTGGGAGAATAGATGCTAGGTTCTAGACACCTTTCGATTAGGGTATCAAAATTAACGGGCTGTGGATGTAAAACCAAAATAGGTTTTGTGATGCCTGCGTTTCGGAGCGCAACCCCTTCCTTTGCATAGGCCACACCAAAATAGTCTACGCCAAGTCCTTGCATTTTTTGGGCGATCTTCTCCGCATCGGACCCGTAGGCAAAAGCCTTTACTACAGCTAAAAACTTGGTCTCCGATTTTAGTTTAGAACGTAGGTAATGATAATTATGTTCCAATGCCCTTAAATCGATTTCGAGAACGGTTTCCCTAGCTATGGCCATTGGAATCTTTTTTATTCGGCGCAACCTCCTCTGAATCTACATGCATATCCTTTACTTTTTCCTTCAGCATCGCTTTATAAAAAGCACCGCGACTCAGCGGCTCGTACTCGTTGGTCTCGCCTAGCATTACCAATTTGTCGTTATTAGATTTTCTAAAACTGTAATTGGCCAGATTTCCCGTACGCGTGCAGATAGCGTGGACTTTGGTCACATACTCAGCCGTGGCCATAAGGGCGGGCATGGGTCCAAAGGGATTTCCCTTAAAATCCATATCCAAGCCCGCAACGATTACCCGAACCCCTTTGTTCGCCAAATCGTTACAAACCGTTACTATTTCATCATCAAAGAACTGTGCCTCGTCTATTCCTATAACGTCACAGGTATCCGCAAGAATCCGAATGTTAGCAGCTGCAGGAACAGGGGTAGAACGTATCTCATTGGCGTCATGCGATACCACCAGGTCATCATCATAACGGGTATCTACCATAGGTTTGAATATCTCTACTTTTAATTTTGCGAATTGAGCACGCTTTAAACGCCGTATCAGTTCCTCGGTTTTCCCAGAAAACATGGAACCGGCGATGACTTCTATCCAACCGAATTGTTCCTTGTGATTAACGGTATTTTCGAGAAACATTTTGTAATTTTAGACGAAAATAAGAGGTTTTTTCGTTGTAGTTTATAGAATGCTAAAGTTATTAAAAAAAGGCGCTGTAATTGGGAGGATTAGACTAATTTGTAGGATAACAAGGGAGTCGAGATTAATTCTGTCAACACTTAATCGCAATACGACAAGGGCAACTCATGGAATTAATTGAAGTTGGGCCGGTAAAAACAATAAAAATATCACGTAGAGATGAAAAGAAAGTTGAAAGCTGAATTGGTGAAAATGTCCACGGATATCATCACTTCAAGAAACATGAATGAGATACCGGAACTTTACGAGGCCGCCAAAGGTCTGTATGAAAAAATTGCGGTACTCAAGTTTATTGAGGAGGAATTGAACGATATTCAAGTAGATGTCTCCAAAAATGTAATTGCGGAGAAGTTCGAGAAGATGGCTAATGCCGTGTTGAGCGCAAACTCATCCGTACCGGAGAGTAACCCGCACGAAGAGGATATTATGACGCCTGGGATGGACACCATCAAAGATATGGTCTCCGAGATGCCGAATTCGGATAATCTAGAGGAGGTACTTACAGAGTTTATGGGAAAGCCGGATTTAATGAAGAACGATAAAGAAATTTTCATGCCCAGAAAGGGTAAGAGCGGTGCCGAAGTGGAAGTCCCCAAATCGCTCAATGACCGTTTTGGGAACAAGGATTTAAAGGTGGATTTGAACAATCGCCTAGCATTCGTGAAACATTTGTTCAACAACAGCACCTCAGATTACAATCGTGTGTTATCCCAACTCAATACGATAGATACCGAGGAGCGTTCCATCGCTTTTATTAAGAACATGGTAAAGCCGGACTATAATAATTGGGAAGGAAAAGAGGAATATGAAATGCGTTTTATGGAATTGATAGAGCGTAGGTTTTCGAAATAAAAAAACAGGATTAAAATCTAAAACCCGACAGTAATGTTGGGTTTTTTATTGCTTCATTATTGAGGAAAAGAAGTAAGGCCTTAACTTTAACCCATGGGGAAATTATATTTAGTTCCGACGCCAATAGGCAACCTTGAGGATATGACCCTTAGGGCAATTCGAATCTTAAAGGAAGTGGATTTGATTCTGGCGGAAGACACACGCACGAGTGGTAAGCTATTGCAGCATTATGATATAACAACGGCTATGCAAAGCCATCACATGCACAATGAGCACAAAACGGTAGATGGGATTGTTCGTAGGTTGAAGAATGGCGATACTATTGCGCTTATATCCGATGCCGGAACACCGGCAATTTCTGACCCGGGTTTTTTGGTAACACGTGCTTGTTTAGAAAATAATATTGAAGTTGAATGCTTGCCCGGAGCAACGGCTTTTGTTCCCGCGCTTGTGAATAGTGGCCTTCCGAACGACAAATTTGTTTTTGAAGGATTTCTCCCGGTAAAAAAAGGAAGACAAACGAGATTGAAGTTCTTAGCGGAAGAGGAACGGACGCTAATTTTTTACGAATCTCCCCACAAGCTATTAAAAACCTTAGCGCAATTTGTGGAATACTTTGGAGCGGACAGAGCGATTTCCGTGTCGCGGGAGCTTACAAAATTGTACGAAGAAACGTTTAGGGGAACAGCAGAAGAAGTATTGAAACACTACACGGAAAAGCCTCCCAAAGGGGAAATTGTCATCGTTGTTGGGGGCAAGAAATAGTTTCTTACATTGGCCCCATGTTAGCACCTTGGATAATCGCTTCTTTTACAGTCATTGCTGTTTACTACTTGGACCGATGGGAAAATAAGCATATCAAATCCTTATTTGATTGGGTGCCCGCAATTTTATTGGCCTACATCATTCCCGCAATAATTTCCTTTGTTTTAAACGTCGATTATTCACAGGCATACATTCACAATTTTAGTAGGGATTATTTTATTCCCTTGGCTATTATTGCCGTAATGAGCAGTTTGTCCTTAAGCCAGTTGAAGGCCATTGGGTTCAAACCTATCTTGGTCTTTGCCGCTGGGTCTTTGTTCATTGCCGTCTTTCCTGTACTACTGATGTTATTTTTTTCCGATGCCGAGCTTATATCAAAGACCATGGTTGCCGATAGTTATTGGATGGGAATCCCTCCCATTGTGGGGAGTTGGATTGGAGGCAGTACCAGTCAGCTGGTCTTAAAAGAGCTGGTAGCCTGCCCCGAAAATATATTTCTTACGGTGCTGGTCATGGACAATATTCTGGTGAACATCTGGACCATACTCATGTTTCAAAGTATTAAAAAAAGCGACAAACTAAACTCATGGTTCAAGATATCCGATATAGCCATTCCAGAAGATATCCGTGTAGAAAAAGGGATAAAATTAAATCCATGGCTAAGTGCATTTGTTCTTCTCTCCATCGTAGTATTGAGTAATTTTTTTATAGACAGTTTTGTGGTTAAAGTGGTTTTGCTCTCCTTTATAGGCTTGGCCCTTAGCAATTTCATTCCTCGATGGAATTTCAAATTTGCTTTGAAAGCGGGAAGCATTCTGATTATTGTGGTCATGGCTGTATTAGGACTAAAGCTGCAGATAGCCACTTTAGGATTCAATATTCCTTTTCTCGGGTTTCTAATCATTTGGCTTGTGGGTCACTTTATTTTTATGCTGTTGATTGCGAAAATGCTCAATGTGAACATGGCTTGGGTGCCCATTGCAAGTATGGCCAATGTTGGCGGTATCGCCACGGCACCAGCAGTCACGGCGGCCTATAACATCAAATGGATGCCACATGCCATTGTACTGGCTATTTTAAGTATGGCAACAGGTACATTTTGGGGGATGCTTACTATTTGGCTGTTGCGTAATTTTGTAGTTCAAGGAACAGGTTAATTATGCAAAAACTTCTTTCAGAAATCAGGGCCTGTGAAGTCTGCAAGGAACACTTACCCCTGGGACCTAGGCCTATCATTAGCGTAACGAATACGTCCAAAATCATTTTGGTAAGTCAAGCCCCTGGAAAAAAAGCACATGAACAAAATAGGGCTTGGGATGACCCTAGTGGAAGAAAACTTAGGGAATGGTTGGGAGTAACCGAAGAACAGTTTTACCATCCGGATAATTTTGCCGTATTGCCTATGGGATTCTGTTATCCGGGAAAAGCGGCCACTGGTGATATGCCCCCACGGAAAGAATGTGCGCCGCTGTGGCACGATTTGGTTTGGAAACAGTTTAAAAATGTTGAATTAATACTGCTGATTGGAAAATACGCACAGGACAACTATTTAAAGGATGCTTCCAAAAGAAACTTAACGGAGAACGTAGCAAATTATAAGGATTTCTTGCCTAAATATTTCCCGTTACCACATCCTTCACCCGTCAACCGTTTTTGGACAATAAAAAATCCTTGGTTTGAGGAGGAGGTTCTTGGGGAGTTGAGAGAAAGGGTAGCTGGGGTTATTAGTCCTTAAAAGGTTTTGGAAAACTTGTACTCACGCGATATCAAACACCTGCAATAAAAGAAGGTGTCTGCTAATTTCAGTAGGAACCTTAATCACCTTTGTCATTTTCCTTAGCTGTTTTCTGTAAGGTTGCCTTTTATAAATCAATTTGATTTTTCAGGAGCAAACTTAAAAACCAAATTACCTAATGCTATTTCTATGGTGTCTTTTTGAATCCTATCATACCTCTCTTTTATTGCTATCGCCTCTAGCGATTTATAGAAATCAAATTTGGAATATCCTTTTAAAAATGAACGTGTTTTACTTTTATCGGAAAGCCTCAAAGGGCCAAATTCGCTTGAACTTACAGTTCCAAAATCTTTGAACCCATATTTATTGTTAATAAGAAGTGACACTAATAATATTCTGTAACCTTCAAATGTTCCCCTACTTTCTCTAAAATATGCAGGCATAACATAAATTACATCGTTTTCTAAAAATCTAATTTTTTGAAAATCACCTTTAGTTAGAGTTGACGCCCCATTTTCAGGAATAAAAGAGTAAGGTATCATATCTTCATCATACTTTAAAGTTTTACAAGAAGAAAACAGTAAAATTATCATACATAAGCTTCTCATTTGTAAAACTTTAATAACGACTCCCATCATGCTTTCCTTTCTCCCAACCGTGTTTGCCCAAATATTGATTGGCACTTTCAACGGCACCATCTTCAATATCCGTTCCTTGTGAATCGTTCCAACGGTTGAGGTAGCCAAAAAGAGAAATCACGCCCAACATTTCCACAATTTCGCCCTCGTTCCAATACAGGTAGAGTCGCTCTTTAATTTCGGAATCAACGGCATTGGGCACTTGCGATGCTAGTAAGGAAAAGTCTAAGGCCGCACGCTCAGCCTCGGAGAAAGCAGGATGGGTTCGGTACTCCCAGATATTATCCAATTGTTCCTGTTCCGCGCCATAACGTTCCGCCGCACGTATGGCATGCGCTTGGCAATAACGGCATCCGGCAGCGTTACTACTAACCCAGGCAATCATTCGCTTTAAGGCCGATGTTACCCGCCCTTCATTGGCCATCACGGCTTTATTGAGGTTTATAAAGGCTTTTGATATGGCCGGCCTGTGTTGCATAGTCAGTACCGAATTTGGACAGAAACCTAAGGTCTCATTGAAGAATTCGGCTAATTTTTTAGTTTCAATATCGTGGTTGGGATCAAGTGGTTGTACCAATGCCATAAGTAGCTTTTTTTGCGTTGTTTTTATAGTATTTTTGTAGCCTACAAGAAACAAAAAATTATGGGCACAACAAATCATATCAGCACCAAATGGTTAGGAAACATGGCTTTTGAGAGCACTAACACTTCTGGGTATACCTTTAAAATAGATGTTGCTAAAGAAGATGGTGGGGATAGTAGCGGATTACGCCCTAAAGCACTCATGCTCTCTTCTTTAGCCGGTTGTTCCGGGTTGGATATTGCAGGCCTCATAAAGAAGATGAAGCTAGATGTGGATGAATTTCATATAGAAACTATTGCCAATCTAACGGACGAGCATCCTAAATACTACGACAAGGTGGTTATTGAATACCATTTTTATGGAAGTAATTTAATAGAAGCCAAACTGCAACGCGCGGTGGACTTGTCCGTAGAGAAATATTGCGGGGTCATGGAAATGTTCAGGCGTTTTGCGGAGTTGGAGATAAAAACGATTTTTCATTCGAAATAAAGTTCAAGAGCAAGCGCCAATTTAAAATAAATTGAATTTAATCTTGTCCTTTGAATTTGTACCCTAAGACTATGCGCTGGACCATCAAGCCGAAACCTGAACCAAAACTAATTAACCAACTGGCCAAGGAGCTGGGTGTGGATGAATTGGTAGCGCAATTATTACTTCAAAGAGGGATAAGCACTTACGAAGAAGCCAAGCATTTTTTTAGACCACAATTGGAAGATTTGCACGATCCGTTCCTAATGAAGGATATGAGCATTGCCGTGGAAAGGATCGAGGCCGCGATATCCAATAATGAAAATATCCTGGTCTTTGGTGATTATGATGTTGACGGGACTACCGCCGTAGCTTTGGTCTCCTCGTACCTATTAAGCTACTATCCCAATGTGGCCACGTACATTCCAGACCGATATGATGAGGGTTACGGGGTGTCCTTTAAAGGAATTGATTTCGCGGAGGATAACGGATTTTCATTGATTATTGCGTTGGATTGTGGGGTAAAGGCGATAGATAAGGTGGCATACGCCAAGGAAAAAGGCATCGATTTTATAATTTGTGACCACCATAGACCTGGTGGTAACTTACCGCATGCTGTTGCCATACTGGATCCAAAAAGGGACGATTGTAATTATCCCTATGACGAATTGTGTGGATGTGGGGTTGGTTTTAAACTTATTCAGGCTTTAGGGTCTCGTAGAGGAGAGACCATTTACGACTTAACACAATACCTTGATTTAGTGGCTACGGCCATTGGAGCGGATATTGTACCTATCACTGGGGAAAACAGAATACTTGCATTTTATGGGCTACAGGTGATTAACCAACAACCGCGAATAGGTTTTAAGGCGATAATCAATCAAATCAACAAAACAGAACTGACCATTACCGATGTCGTTTTTATAATTGCCCCACGAATCAACGCGGCAGGTAGGATGAAACACGGTCAGCATGCGGTAAACTTATTGGTAGAAATGGATATTAATAAGGCATCAAAATTTGCCGCGGAGATAGAAAAGTTCAATACCGATAGGAGAGGTCTAGATCAAGAAATCACCCAAGAAGCGTTGGTTCAAATCCAAACGAATGACGAAGAATCAGGTTTCACTTCCGTAGTTTTTAAGGATTCCTGGCATAAGGGGGTAATAGGTATTGTGGCGTCACGGCTGACGGAAACTTATTATCGCCCCACTTTAGTATTTACGAAAAGTGGAGATAAGTTGGCAGCATCTGCACGTTCAGTAAAAGGCTTCGATGTCTACAATGCACTGGAAGGTTGTGCGGATTATATAGAACAATTTGGAGGCCATAAATATGCTGCGGGTTTAACCTTGGAAGCGAATCAATACCAAAATTTCAAGCACCAATTTGAGAAGGTTGTAAAGCAAACCATAGACCCTCAATTATTGGTTCCGGAGATTACGATAGATGCGGTCATCGAATTGAAAGATATTACGCCAAAATTATTGCGCATCATTAATCAATTTGCCCCTTTTGGACCAGGCAACATGAGTCCTGTCTTTATGGCCGAAAATTTAGTAGATACGGGCTATGCTAAATGTGTTGGACAAGAAGAAGCCCATTTGAAACTAGCTGTTACGCAAAATGATAGTCATAAAATAGGGGGTATTGGTTTTGATCTAGGGCATAAATTAAATTTGGTAACGAGCAGAAAACCCTTCAGTGCGGCATTTTCCATTGATGAAAATGAATGGCAGGGAAATGTAAGCCTTCAGCTGAAACTAAGGGATATCAAATGAGTATAGAACACTTGGCCATTTGGGTAGCTGATTTGGAACTAATGCGCAGTTTTTATGAACGTTATTTTGAGGCGACGGCGGGAGAAAAGTACCACAATGCAACAAAGAATTTCACTTCTTATTTTTTAACATTTAAGGGAGGCCCTCGATTGGAATTGATGCAAAAACCAGGGCTGCCTTCCATTCCTAACGGAGCCCAGGAGTATTTGGGAATCAATCACTTTGCAGTTTCCGTAGGGTCGAGGGAAAAGGTAAATGCCTTGACAGAACAATTTAGGAAGGACGGGCATTCGGTAGTCGGGGAACCCCGGACCACGGGTGATGGTTATTATGAAAGTGTTGTATTGGATCCGGAGGGAAACAGGATAGAAATTACCATTTAGAATATGAGCAAGGAATTAGATCCGTACGCCGCTTTACGATTTAAGGAGTTCAATATTTTTTTAGGGGTGCGTTTTGCTATGGTTTTTGCTTGGTCCATGCAATTCATAGTCATTGAGTGGCAAGTCTATTCTATGACGAAGGACCCACTTTCTTTAGGAATTATAGGGCTAATGGAGGTGATTCCCGCCGTAGGCATGGCTTTATTTGCGGGCCATGTGGTTGACCAAAAGGAAAAACGAAATCTTTTGGTAAAATGCATCCTTGGTTTCTCCGTGGTCAGTTTCGGGTTGTTTTTATTGAGTCTGCCGAGTATGGAAACTAAATATGAAACCAAGACGATATTATATAGTATTTATTTTCTAGTATTTATTGGCGGCCTGGTCCGGGCATTTTTAGGCCCGACCATTTTTTCCTTAATCGCCCTTATCGTGCCCAAAAGAATATATCCTAATGCGGCTACCTGGAGCAGTTCTACTTGGCAATTAGCCTCGGTCTTGGGGCCAGCCTTAGCAGGCTTTTCCATTAGTATTATAGGTGTGCATTGGTCTATGTGCGTTATTTTCGGGTTTTCCGTGCTGGCTCTGTTGCTATTATCCAGAATTCCTAAAAAACCTATCCTCAATCCAAAAATTGGAGAACCTGTTTTTGAGAGTTTAAGGGCGGGTCTACAGTTCGTGTTTAGAACCAAAGCGGTTTTTGGGGCGTTGACCTTGGATATGATTGCGGTACTTTTTGGAGGTGCAGTAGCTTTACTGCCCATCTTTGCGCAGGATATTCTTCATGTAGGTTCTGAAGGTTTTGGTGTTTTAAGGGCGGCACCAGCGGTAGGAGCTTCTATTATGATGTTAGGTTCCACAAGGTTTCCGTTGCACAAAAATGCAGGTAAGAAATTACTTTGGGCCGTAGCGGCTTTTGGGGTTTGTATTATTGCATTTGGCTTGTCTACGTACTTCTGGTTATCGGTTATTGCCTTGTTTTTAAGTGGTGCTGTGGATGGGGTTTCCATGATTATCCGACAGACCATTCTGCAATTAAAAACGCCGGATAACATGAGAGGAAGGGTGGCCTCTGTAAATTCTATGTTCGTTGGGTCTTCCAATGAACTGGGGGCATTTGAAAGTGGAGTAACCGCAAAACTAATGGGTACCGTTACCGCGGTGGTATTTGGAGGTACTATGACCTTATTGACAGTAGGGATAACTGCTTTCGTATCCCCATCGTTTAGAAAGTTGGATTTACAGAAAGATATCGACGAACATGAGGCGAGCAACTAACTGAAACAAAAAAACCCTTCTGGGAAGAAGGGCAATTTTGTAAAGTAGGTAACTTTAAGATTTGGGTCATTAAGAATTATTCTTGTAGGTAACGTGAAGATTTGGGGTCAACACTAAAACTTAATAACACTGTAAATATATTAGGAGTTTGGAAAATCTCTAAATTATTGTTGTGAATGTATCAAAATATGTTGTAGGAAAAAGATTACAATATGTTTGTGCGATGAACTACCGCCTATTGACTAGAATTATTTGGAGTAATTGAATCAGTTATTCCTTGGGATATTTCACTAAGCTTAGCCGCTCCCCATCAAAAACTGCATAGGTATAATAGTTGATCCAATCCCCCAAGTTGGTGTATCTGGATTTTGCGTTCAAATTAATTTCCAACGGAAGATGGCGGTGACCAAAGATAAAATGGTCGTAATGCTTCGTTTCCAGCTTACGTTTGGCATATTGCACTAGCCATTCCTTCTCGTCTCCAAGAAACTTAGCGTCCTCGTCGCCTGAGATTAATTTATTCTTAACCGAAAAATATTGGGCCAATTTCACGCCCCAATCCGGATGCAACCATCTAAAGAACCATTTGGCCACAGGATTGGTAAATAGCTTTTTCATGCGCTTATACCCCTTGTCGTGAGGGCCAAGACCATCACCATGACCAATAAAAAATGAGGTACCGTTAATAAGATATTCTTGTGGAGTGTGAAAGACGGGTATATTGAGCTCTTCCTCAAAATAGCCGTTCATCCATAGATCATGGTTTCCCACGAAATAATAGATAGGAATACCCGCATCGGCGATTTCGGCAAGCTTTCCAAAAGTTCTGGTAAAGCCTTTTGGGACTACGGTTTTGTACTCGAACCAAAAATCAAATAAATCCCCAAGTAGGAAAATCGCCCCGGCGTCTAACCTAATTTCATCAAGCCAAGCAACGAACTTTTTTTCCCGTGGTAGACTTTGCTGCATATCGGGAGCACCCAAATGGTTATCACTTGCAAAATAGACTTTCTTCCCCTTTGATAGCGCTATGGTGTTCATGCTCAGCACAAATATAACGCAATAGGATTTTGCTTTTGCATCTGGGTCAATTTTATTGGAATAACAGCAAAGAAAAGCCTGTATATATTGTTATATTTTCGGTGGTCACACGGTAGGCTAGAAGTTACCGCAAAATATATATAAATGAACAACGATATAAAAAACATAGAGAACAAGATTAAAGAAATAATAGAGAAAAACGAAGATGCCGTAAAAGGTTTTGAAAAAGCAGCTGAAAACACCAAGGATTTGGGCGTCAAAAGCTATTTTGAACAGCGTGCAGAAAAAAGAAAGCTATTCTTAAAGACATTGCATAACGCTACCCCAGCGTTGCAAACGGGAGATCAAGAAATTGACGGTTCTACCACAGGTTCAGCCCATAGGACTTGGATGGATATCAAAGCCTTCTTTTCCGGAGATAACGACGAATCCATGTTAGAAGAGGCCGCTAGAGGTGATAAGTCCGCACTGTCCGAATACAATGAAATCCTAGGAGAAAGCATGGTGCCACAACGTGTGAAGGAAGTTATTAGGGAACAGCGTGATGAAATTCAGAATGACCTAGAAACATCTAAGATTTTGGAAAAGTTCGCCTAAAGAAAATGTTGCTTAAATATTAAACATTCCATTCACTTAAAAAAGCCAAACAGTATTACTGTTTGGCTTTTTTAATTAATAGTATACCATTCTTATATGAGCAGATAATAAGTTATTCCTTAGGAAGATGCGACCTTATTGGTTGTCCGTTGCAAACCATTCTGCAAACGAGGTTTCCGTTTCCTGTAATTTTAAAGCGTATAATTTGATGTTTTTTGGAAGTCGAGCTTTAATTTTAGCGGCGAAATCAACCACCATATTTTCGCTAGTGGGTTGATAATCGGCTAATATCACATTGTGCCCCCTATCCGTTAATTCCTTGGCGAGTTCTACGTGCGGCGTATTTTTATTGAAGACGGTAGCGTGGTCAAATTTATCAACAATCTCTTCTTTCACTATTTTTTTCAAATCACTAAAATCAATGACCATTCCCAGTTTTACGTGCCCGGTATCCGTAATGGGTTGTCCAATGACGGTAACAGATAGTTTATAACTATGCCCATGAACATTCCGACATTTACCATCATAACCGTAGAGGGCGTGGCCGGTTTCAAAATTAAATTGCTTGGTGATTCTAATCGTTGACATTACTACCTTGGTTAGGTGGCAAAGGTAGGAATTCTAAAGATAGATGAAGAGAGACTTGAAGCTACTTTCATCCCCAAATTTTCAGGAAACAGTCCCTTTATTATTGAAACTTTGTACTTAGCGTTTAAACCTTCGCCGAGTACGTACTCGATTAACAAAATAAATAACAACTACGAACAGGGCAAGAATGGGAAATATAAGGTCGCCATTTAGAAAATTAAAAAATTCCATTCCGTTTAAATTTTAATATAAAACGATGGATGGCAGTGGTTATTGCTTTACTCGATAACCGAGATTAATATGTACCAAGGCTTGCATCCATATATAAATTAAAGCTCCTTTGAGTTAACTTTGGAGTTGGCCAATGTCTCAAATTACTTTTTAAACTTGGAAAGTGCTTCCCTGGTAAATTCGGACAGGACCAATTGTCCCGTAATGGCCGCCCTATCTTTCAACAAGGTATCCCAATGATCGGTGCTTTTCCAAAGGACACGCTTCCATTCCAATAGGGCATCAGGATTGTACGACGATAATTTCTGAACGAAAAAATCAAGGTCTTTATCCAACGCCTTCAAATCATCAAAAACCTTAGAAAACAATCCTTTTTCTTCAGCCCAGTAAGCATTCTTCCATTCAAGAGGAGCCAGGCTCAATTCAGAAAGCGCAGCAGTCCCTATCTTGCGCTCTACGGCGGGTTCAATTACTAAAGGCGCTATACCAATGGATAATTCTGATAGCCGTATGGCGGCAGCTTCCGTAGCAAAAACATAATCACAGGCCGAAGCCAGGCCTACGCCCCCACCTACGGTTTTTCCTTGTACACGTCCGACGATGACTTTTTTACATTTGCGCATGGCGTTGATCACGTTGGCAAAACCACTAAAGAAAATTTTACCTTCTTCCAAATTCGAAACTGCCATGAGCTCATCAAAGGAGGCGCCTGCACAAAAAGCCCTATCGCCTTCCGATTTTAAAACTACAACGGAAATTGAATCGTTTGTAGACAATTGATTAAGCTCTTTCGTAAGTCTATCCAAAAGTTCCGCCGTAAAGGAATTACTTGCGGGATGTCCAAATTCTACAATGGCGACATTTCCGTCAATTTTTATGTACAGACTTCCATTTTCTCTATCCGTCCCCATATCTTAATAATTTTATCCAAAATTAATGGTTTTGTAGTAGTGGCCGAAACTTTCTTCTAAACTCCAAAACTAAGGCTCCTCCTCTTATTGCCATCCATACAGTAAAGGCAATCCATATTCCCATTAGGCCCCAATCTAAATATATTCCTAAAAACAACGTTGGCACAAAACCTAGGAAAGTTGCCACTAATAAAGTATTCCGAAGGTATTTCATTTCTCCCAGTCCTTTAAAAAGGCCATCCAAAACAAATGCAATGGTATTAATGGGAAGTCCAAGAATAATAATAAAAAAGATACTGTAAAAGGTACTCAGTACCTGGGTCTCTTTGGAAAACAAACTTCCCATGGGATAATAGAATACAAAACCGATTGTCATGAGGACCAAACTTACTCCTAGACCGTATTGGACAATTTTTTTGGCCAAACGCCAAAGTCCATTATAATCTCTTGCTCCCAAAAGTTTTCCACCCATAATGTTGCCTGCCGCTCCATATCCATCAATAAAAAATGCGGAGAACAACCAGATATTAATGGCGATGGTATGTGCGCCTATATATTTGTCCCCAAGTGCCGTGGCTTCACGAACTGCAAGTATCAACGCCGTATTCAGGGCAATGGCCCTAACAAATAGGTTGAGGCTCATGACGATTAACCGACCCAATTCTGGATGTAGTGGGAATCTAAGTTTAAGACTGATGTTCGTTTTGGTAACTAATAGGATGAACGCCATAATAGCCATTACCGCTTGGGCAATTACACTGGCGTAAGCGGCCCCATCCAGATATAATGGATTCACCAATCCGTCAATCCCGTAAACTAGAATAAAATCCAGAATAACGTTTAAAACAGCCCCGACAATGGCGATGACCATGGGCCAATACGTATTTTGAAGTCCTCTGAAAATACCCATAACGGCAAAGGCAAAAAGGGTAAGGGGAAAGCCCCAAACTCTTATGGAGTAGTAACTCACACAATATTTTAATATTTTTCCCGAGGCGTTCAATAGTTGAAAAATCTCCTCTACTATAAAAACGGTGGACAAGAGGATTAGAATACTTAATCCGATATTTAGGAATATGGCCTGCGCAGGTAGTGTTTTTACTTCCTCCAACCTTCCCGCACCAAGATACTGCGAAATTATTGCGGAAATGGCGCTGCGGGTTTGCCCTAGAATCCAGATGAGCATGGAAAGAAACGACCCTACTATACCTGCTGCTGCAAGTGATTCCAATCCATCTACAGGAATGTTCCCAACGATAGCGGTATCGGTAATGGACAAAAGCGGTTCAGCAATACCTGCAACGGTGGCAGGAATGGCTAGCCTATTTATATTTTTAAAGTTGATGGTGGTATTCAAAGAACGCAAGTTAAAACACTAGTTCATAGCAATGGAAAGGATGGTCACTTTGTTGAGGAAAATATATATCCTTTAATTTTTGATATCCTCTTTGCTCATAAAATCTTTGGTTTCGTTTGTTTTGGCTAAAAGTATCCAAGCGAACGGATGAATAGTCGTTGGTCCGGGCATAGGCTTCCGCATACGCCATCAACTGCTGTGCATATCCATTTCCTTGATAAGAAGGATTAATTGCGAGACGGTGAACATAAATGTTATTATTGTTTGGCGTTAACCATTCTACTTCTTCGTATTCTTTATCCATTAAGGTTGATAACACGATACATCCTATTAACTTATCACCTTCTTTTAAGGTGTAAAGCTCCTTTCTCTCCATATCAATTTCAAATTGCTTTTTAGAAGGATATTCGTCTGTCCATTGATAGATGCCTTGGGAATCCATATGCCGCCTGCATGAATCCGTTATGTCAAGAATATCGGGAATTTCAGATATCTTTGCATGTTGAATCATAAAAAGGATTTATTTTAATTGTAAATTTAGAGTAATAATCAACAATTCTATTATGACTAATATTCTTGTTCCTATCGGTACTTCTGCAGATGCCCATGAAACGCTGCAATATGCAGTGGATTTTGCCAATGACTTTGCAGCCCATATTTATGTCATGGAGGTATTTAGTGCTTCATCCAAGACGGGTACATTGGCCAATGTCTCGGAGAAAATCGCCGAAAGCGGAAAAGAACGCTTGAAGGGAGTTATTAGTAAAGTAGATTCCAAAAAAGTAGATATCAAAACAGTAACCTATAACGGGGAACTGGTAGATGGGCTGAACGATATTGACAAGGAGGTGGGAATCGATTTAATTATATTAGCTCCGCGTAGTCATGACATACAAGAAGAGCTGTATTTAGGATATACTTCGGGAAGAATTATAAAACAGACCGATATTCCTACCCTAGTAGTTCCAAAAGGCACAAAATACCAAAGTTTTAAGACGGTACTGGTGGCCTTTAAATCTGGTATTCTTAAACGCAAAAGAATTTTAGATCCTCTGGTCACAATCGTCAATAAACATAGGGCAAAAGTGAATTTGTTATTGGTAAAGACGCCAGGCTATTCAGATGAAGATTTAAAGGTGAATACGGCCATGATGGATATAAGTTGCCAATTGACCATTACGGAGAATGCTACGACATACTTGGGGGTTTTGGAACACTTTCAATCACAACACCCAGATTTATTATGCGTTTTCAGGCGAAAAAGGGGGTTTTTCAAAAAGCTTTGGGAAAAAAGTACAATTTTAAAGTCAGAATTTTCAGCACCGATTCCCGTATTGATACTAAGTGCCAAGAAAGATTAAAATGCGCTTTGATAGGTTATTAAAAAGTATTTCCTTTGATGCGCTCAAAAAGGGGGATTAGCTCAGCTGGCTAGAGCGCTTGCCTGGCAGGCAAGAGGTCACCGGTTCGACTCCGGTATTCTCCACAAGCAGGCAAAAAGCCATACTTTTAAAGTATGGCTTTTGTTTTGCATTAACTTTTAGTTAGTTTCTTGCTTAACTCTTCTAAAGAAACTCCTTTGGTCTCCGGCATAATAAAATGAACCCATAACAGCTGCAATACCATCATGAAGGCAAAGAACATAAAAACAGTTCCTGCACCGATAGTTGAGAATAGAAATGGTACTGCAGCAGGTATGGCAGCTGCCAAAATCCAATGTACGGAACAACCAAAGGACTGCCCACTACCCCTCAAATGATTGGGAAATATTTCAGAAATAAAAACCCAAATTACAGACCCTTGGCCAACGGCATGTGCAGCTATGAATAAGAACAGAAAAATAGGTACAGCTATACCCTCCCATTCTAGGAAGAAAGCGCAGGCTACCAAAGAAAGAGATACGATATAACCGATAGAACCAATATACATGAGCTGTTTGCGACCTAAACGATCTATCAAATTAATTCCAAGCAGTGTAAACAGCATGTTGGTTACTCCAATACCAACACTACTTAAGAGGGCAGTGCTTTGGCCAAGACCGGCTTCCTCGAAAATACGGGGTGCGTAGTATAGAAAAGCGTTAATACCTGATACCTGATTAAAGAAGGCAATAAGAAATGCCAGTATCAACGGAAAGCGATATTTTTTCATGAAAATAGATTCTCCCGTAACTGTATTTTTATTGTCATTTTGAATGAGTTCGATGGTTTCATTAACATCTTGGGAAGGATCAATGAGTAAGAGTACTTTCTTTGCCTCTTCAATTCTATTCTGTGTAATCAACCATCTTGGGCTTTTAGGTACGGTCAATACGAACAACGTATAAATAATTGCAGGAATACCCTCTACGCCAACCATCCATCGCCAAGAATTATCTCCTAGTCCACTAAGCATGTAATTGGAAAGAAAGGCAATGAGAATACCAAAAACTAAGCTGAACTGATAAAAACCTACTAATTTACCTCTTTTGTCTGCTGGCGAAATCTCCGAAATATAAGCAGGTGCCGCAATTGTGGAAACACCGACGCCTATGCCACCTAAAAACCTAAATATCGCAAAAGTGATGGGATCATTGGAAAAGGCCGATCCAAACGCTGAGACACTAAAAAGAATTCCAATCCAAATAAGTGTATTTTTTCTGCCAAATTTGTCCGTAGGATATCCGGCAAATAAAGCGCCAAGAACGGTACCCCACAATGCACCGGAAATCACTACCCAACCATGGAAAGCGTCGGAACTATTCCACAACAACTGTAATTGTTTATCCGCCCCAGATATAACAACAGTATCAAACCCGAATAAGAACCCAGCTAGTGCTACGGTAATGGACCAAAGTATTATTCTGTTCATTTCAAAAATTTAGTAAGCGCTAAATATAACAAATCAAAACCGTTAAATGTTGTTCTTTATCAGCTACATTAAATTCCTATAAATTGTAACTTGGAAGGATAATAAATAAACTATGAAGGATTTAAACAATAAAGTAGCTTACATAACTGGTGGGACAAAAGGAATTGGTTTTGGAGTGGCAAAAGCACTATTGAAGCATGGAATGAGAGTGGCGATCAGCGGAAGGTCACAAGAAAGCGTGGGTCAAGCATTAAAGGATTTTAATGATGATTCCGTTTTGGGGATTGTATCCGACGTTTCTAAAATGGAGGACGAGAAGAAGGCTATTGCTGAAATTTTGGATAAGTGGGGTCAATTAGATGTGGTATTGGCCAATGCAGGTGTAGGGCATTTTGCTGCAATCGATGAAATGACTGACAAGGACTGGCACAGTATGATCAACACCAACCTTAACGGAGTATTTCATACCCTGAAAGCATCGGTAGAGGCGCTAAAAAAATCCAAGGGTTACTACATTACTTTAGCAAGTTTAGCAGGAACCAACTTTTTTGCTACTGGCGCAGGGTACAATGCTTCAAAATTTGGGGTGGTCGGTTTCACACAGGCGGCTATGCTTGATTTGAGGAAATATGATATCAAGGTTTCAACCATTATGCCAGGTTCCGTGGCGACGCATTTCAACAATAATGAGCCGGGCGAAGGTGATGCGTGGAAAATTCAACCTGAAGATATAGGAGAGCTTGTGCTAGATTTATTGAAAATGAATCCAAGAACTTTGCCCAGTAAGATTGAAGTTAGACCCTCCAGACCCGATAAAAAATAGCATTATACCTGTTTCTCTAGAAAGGGAATTTCTGGGTTGAAAATTTCACTAATCAGTTTATACAGCAGATTTTCAAACATGAAGAGCATATCATTGCCAATTATGAATGTTTTCTGACTCTCAACAGGTTCTTTTTTTGCAAACATGAGTAAACCCTCCCTCAAATTTTTTATAGAAATGATACCGGCAAGTAGGTCCTGATTTGGATGTGTTTTTGAATACATGTAGGAATAGCATAACAATTGGAAGGCTTTGCCGCATTGTTCTTCTTCTATTAGACAATCCCAATCTTTAATTTCCACATTGCGCTTCTCAACTTTCCCGGTCTTATAATCTATAATTCTTGTAACACCGTCAAATTCGTCTATTCGGTCCAGCTTTCCTTTAAGTAGAATGGGGGAATGGATATCAGTGATATTAAGGTCTAAGGTCAATTTCTTTTCTAATGCCAAGATTTTAATGGTGTGATTTTGTAATTCGCTGATTTCTAAATCGATAAAATCCTGTATATATTTAATGATTACATGATAGGACAGGTAATTCTTTCCGGTACCAATATTACCATCCAAATAGGTCTTTCTAAAATTTGACTTAACGATAGACTGTATTTTGGTCTTAGCATTTTCGAGAAGGGGTCTCGATAATTCCTGGCCGATAAACGGCGTATAGAGCTCCTCTAATGTGTCATGCACAATGGTTCCAAAGGTATTGGCGGCAATGGTTTCCTCAACTGCCACTATGTCCTTAATATCCAAAATGCTTCTTTTATAAAAGTCAAGGGGATTCCTTATATAATTGCTCAAGGAGCTTGGGGAGAATCCCTTTTGAGCGTAACCTGCAATACTTGTCAGTAGAGTATCGGTCTTAATAATTTTTTCCTGCTGAACGGTGGTTGGATGCAATAAAGGGGCAGCTACTCTTTCCCTGATGTCATTTCTATTCTCGTCGGTTAATAGTTGTGTTATCAACCTACTTCGCTCTCCACCTTCCAAGACATCCGGCTCGGTATTATATAGAATATAGATTTGTTTTGCCCTTTGTAGCAACCTGTAGAAATGATAGGTATATACCGCATCTTTTTCTTTGTATGTGGGAAGTCCATGCTCAATTTTTAACTCAAATGGAATAAAGGAATTATTGGATTTTCCCGAAGGTAGTATGCCCTCGTTCACCGAAGTTAGAATGACCGTCTCAAAATCCAGGTTTCTGCTTTCCAGCATTCCCATTATCTGTAAGCCCTCTAGAGGATCTCCTTGAAAATCCAGCGTTTCCGAAGCCATAAGTTGTCTAAACAGAATTTTTAGGGCCCTTGGATTCTTTACATAGGAATAGGTGGATATTATGGACTTGATTTGATTAAAGAGGTTATAAAATCTATACAATTGCTCAAGCACCATATGATTTTTTTCAATGGAAAAGATTTCTTTAAGCTCAAGGGTCAATTTTGCACACCTTTCTACAAAATTGTTGGTATCGGAATCATACCTACTGAAAAGTAAATTGGAAATGATAGCTTCACGTGCGTCAAAAGCCTCCAATGTTGCAGCATTAACGTAAAGCCAATTTCTTGACTTTATAGTTGATTGTAGTTTGTCAACATCAATACCAGAGGATTTTAACAACAAATCGGTATAGGAGTGGCATAGAAAACTTAAAAAGTCTTTATAGAACCATCCTTTTTCAGTTACAAGTTCATGAAGTTCTAATAGACCTTTGAAAAAACTGGCCAATTGGGTATTCTCTAAATTTTGCCCCATGGTAATATTCACTGCGGAAATGGAGGATGGGATTGAATTTAAAATTGGATTCAAAAGATTTTCATCCCCTAAAATTACCGCCGAGGTCTTTAGTGCACTTGGATTCTCAATTTCTAGTTGGGAGAGTAAATTACCTACATACTTTGCTTGGGATATATTTTTTGGGACACCAATAATTTCAATCTGTTTTTTTGTTAGATAGTAGGCACTTAATCCTTTAAGTTCATTGTTTTTATAAAAATCCCATGTTCTATGATGTTGACGGATAAATAAACCAGCATCATGTAACTTATCGTTTAAAAAATAGTGGTCAATATCCCAATAAATATGCGCTTTGCCAGCAAGCATTTTTTGAATGATATTACTTTCTGAGTTGTTTAATGCATTGAAGCCTAAGAAAATATGGGTTTTATTTACGTCTTTTAGATATCCTTCTATATTTTCAAATGCTTTTCTGTAGACCAACCCTTGATGCCCTATTCCCAGGAGTAGAAGATTATCTGTGAATTTTTGGTAAATCGGTTCTAAGTGTCTCCAGAAATGCAAATAATTTTCAATCAATTCGGTCTTTTCCGTGCTTAGCGACCAATGGTTCACTTCCTGTACCGCGGTAAGGCCAGAGAACAATTTTTTTGCATCTATTAAATATCTGTCTATCTCATTGAAATCTTGGAGTATAGTTGGCGCCCAATTTAAAAAGGAATCGAACGATTCTTTTTCATACTCTCCTGTTTCTAAATAGGCCTTATATAGTTCAAACAGCTGCTGTGTATTATTTGCGTACGAAGTACCTGCCACAACTTCAATGAACTCTTCTATACTATAAATGTCAGGAGCTTGTATAGTTCTACGAGCCTTTTTGGAAATAGCCGTTTTTAGGAACGTACCCGCTCTCTTGCTGGGAAGAACAAAGATGAGATTTTCAATCCCTGCATAGATATTCCATACGTCATCGACAACCTCTTCTATAAAGCTTTGCTGCATACTAGGTAAAAATAAAAAAGCTCCGCATTATGCGGAGCTTTTATTTATTAAAACACTTAGGTTTTTAATTCAACTTATTTTACTAAGTTAATTTCTACCCTTCTGTTTTGAGCTCTACCAGCTCTAGTGTTATTAGTTGCGATTGGTTTAGATTCACCATATCCTATTGCAGATAATCTGAATTCATCTATACCTTTCTCTACTAAGAATTCTTTTACTGAAAGTGCTCTCTTTTCAGAAAGACCTTGATTAAGCTTATCGCTACCAACACTATCAGTATGACCTTCTACTGTAAATTTAGCAGTTGGGTACTCTTTTAATATTGTAATGATATCAACCATTACAGAAGTTGACTCAGCTTTAATAGAAGCTTTACCTGTATCGAACAAAATTGTTCTTGCATAGTCGTTCAATTGTTTTTGAACTTCTTCAGTTACTTCTGGGCAACCTTGGTTGGCTACAGTACCTGCAACATCTGGACATTGATCGTCTTTGTCAAGTACACCGTCACCATCAGCATCTGGCCATGGGCAACCTTTGTTTTCAGCAGGACCTGCTTCGTTAGGACATTCATCATCTTTATCTGCAACACCGTCACCATCAGCATCAGGGCAACCAGCAAGAGCCGCAAGACCTGCTTCGTTAGGACAAGCATCATCTTTATCAGCGACACCGTCACCGTCAGCATCAGGACATCCGTTCATTTCTTTAGAACCAGCTTCGTTAGGACAATCATCTTTGCTGTCCTCGATGCCATCACCATCAGAATCTGGACATCCGTTGAATGCTTCTAAGCCAGCAACTTCTGGACAAGCATCATCTTTGTCATATATTCCATCACCATCAGTATCAGTTCCTCCGAATTTAACAGAGATACCGGCTAAGTGCTGAAAATGCTTAACACCGTAATCTTCGAAAGCGTGCTTATATGAAGACTGTAGAGTAAGACCTAAGTTCTCTGAGAACCAAATGTTAAGTCCAACACCTCCGTTTACAGTACCAGCACCTATTTCATCAACCCAAGTATAACCACCACCGATTTCGATGAAAGGATCAATAACGGTAGTTCTTCTGATGAAGTCATATTTTATTGTACCATCTATAGCATAATGAGAAAGATCATCAACGCTAACGTCACCCAGTTTGCTGATTTTGTTTAGAGACCCTCTGGCTCCAACAGAAAATCCATCACCAACAGCCTTAGAAACTCCTATATAAGAAATAGAAGGTAGGATATTCCAGTGATCGTTCACATTAAAGAATTCATTGCCAAAAGAGCTGACATCCCCAGTTGGATATACGTCAATGGCGTTAACCCCAAACTGTACTTGCCAAGGATTATTCTCGTCTTGCGCTTGTATGCTGTTAAATCCTACAACAAGTAGGGCAACAACCAATAATTTGCTAAGATGTTTCATGTTCAAAATTTTAAGTTTAAGTGTTTATTAGCTGCAAATGTAAGTTGTTAAATATTATTAACAAAATCAATTTCCTATTTTTTTTAACGCATTTGATAGATTAAAAATGACGTTTAAACGATTTCCAATTCTTTCCCTACCTCAGTAAAAGCCCTAATTGCCGCATCTAAATGTTCTTTAGTATGGGCAGCGGATAGCTGTACGCGAATTCTAGCTTTGTCTTTTGGGACTACCGGATAAAAGAAACCGATGACATAGATTCCTTTTTCCAGCAATTTATTCGCCATTTCCTGCGAAAGCTTGGCGTCATACAACATGACGGGTACAATAGCCGAATCTCCATCTATGATATCAAAACCGGAGCTAATCATACCCTTTTTGAAATAAGCTGTGTTCTCTTCAAGTCTGTCCCTTAAGGAAGTATCCTTTTCTAGTAGTTCGAACACCTTTATGGAGGCTCCTACAATTGCCGGTGCCAAGGAGTTTGAAAATAGATAGGGTCTGGAGCGTTGCCTAAGCATCGCTATAATTTCTTTTTTTCCAGTGGTGTATCCGCCCATGGCACCGCCAAGCGCTTTTCCTAAAGTACCGGTGATGATATCTACTCGGCCCATTACACCCTTTTCTTCCAGGGTGCCAATACCTTTGGCTCCAATGAATCCTGTAGCATGGCACTCGTCTATCATTACCATGGCATCATATTTTTCAGCCAGATCACAGATTTTATCCAAAGGCGCAACCAAGCCATCCATGGAGAAGACACCGTCGGTTACCACAAGTTTAAACCTTGAACCGTCTTTATTCGCTTGTTGTAACTGTTTTTCAAGATCTTCCATATCACTATTGGCATATCGATATCGCTTCGCTTTACACAGTCTGACCCCATCAATAATGGAGGCATGGTTTAAGGAATCGGATATGATAGCGTCCTCTGCCGATAGCAAGGGTTCAAAAACCCCACCGTTGGCATCAAAGCATGCGGCGTATAATATGGTATCCTCTGTACCATAGAAATCGGCTATCTTTTGCTCGAGCTTTTTATGGATGTCTTGAGTGCCGCAGATAAAACGAACCGAAGACATCCCAAAACCGTGGGTGTCCATAGTGTCCTTGGCTGCCTGCACAACTTCAGGATGTGATGAAAGGCCTAGGTAATTATTTGCGCACAAGTTAATAACCTCTTCTCCAGTAGCTATTTTGATAACTGGGTTCTGTGGAGTAACTATAATGCGCTCTTCTTTAAATAGCCCGTCTTCCTTAATACTCTGCAATTCTTCTTGTAAATGCTCTTTAATTTTTCCGTACATCTTAAATAAATTCTGTTACAATGTTTTCGTTAATATACACAATGATTTTATTCGCTACTCCATAACCCATGCGAAGATATGCATTTGCATATTCCTCTATTTGCCTTTCGTATCGGGAATCCTTACCGCCTGTTTTATAATCAATGATGGTAACTTCCTTATCCTTTAATATTACCCTATCGGGTCTTTCAATCGTACCATCTGGCATCAAGATATCTCTTTCATTAAAGATGGTATTCCCCGTATCGAAATAGGGTATTAAATGTGGATGGTTGAGGACAGCGAAAATCTTAGGTCGTAATTTCTTGGCTTCAAGCTCGTTTACCAGTCCTTTTTGTAAGGTTTTTGCCATAGCCTTATCCAAATCAGCATAGGTTTTAATATTTCCTAATATATAATGTATCAAGTTGCCCTGTTTTACCGCGATATCGCGACCACTGTCCCAGAGCATCCCTGCTTTTGTTACAATGCTAAAACTTGAACGGTCTCTATGGGAATAGATATATGGAATATCTGAATTTGCAGGTAATATGGTATCCATGTCGTTCGTAGTTGGCTTGCCGAACGAATATTCCAGTTTTTCAGGGCTCCAAAGTTTCATGGCACTTAGAAAATGGATGAATAAGCCAGAGAAGTATTTTGTTTTATGGTCCCCGTTTTTCTCTAGATCTTTAGTGCTTATTATATACAAGGCCGCCACAGCTCTGGTCAA
Organism: Maribacter aestuarii; assembly: GCF_027474845.2. NCBI lineage: Bacteria > Pseudomonadati > Bacteroidota > Flavobacteriia > Flavobacteriales > Flavobacteriaceae > Maribacter > Maribacter aestuarii. The sequence goes on along the minus strand of NZ_CP107031.2, from coordinate 1,607,711 downwards.
GGCTACGTACAACAGGTTAAAGGCATCTAACATTAACTGTTGCTCTTCCTCCTGAAATATGGAAGCTTCACGCTTTCCGTAATTTTTTACCTCCTGCTTTTTATCAATGAGCAATTCTTCAAAACCTAAAAATTCTTTCTGTTCTACCGGAATCCAGAGTTTTGGATCGATTTCTTCAAAAATATAGGTATTGGCGTAGGGAAAGATTACCACAGGAAACTCGAGCCCCTTGGCTTTATGAATGGTCATCACCTGTATTGCGTTTACATCTTCTGGGGCACTAATGCTAAAAGTCGTTTCCTTTTTCTCCCAATAATCCAAGAAATATCGCAGGTCCGGACCTTCTTTCTGTTCAATCTCAAAGACGATGTCTACGAAAGTAGTCACATGGGCGTCCGAGACAGGTATTAAATCAAACTTTTTAAGCGCATATTCAATGCCGTCGTAAATGGATTCCTGAACGAACTTGTCCATATCAAAATTGAACTCTTGTCGTAAAAAGGATTGTGCATTGGCAAGATTTTCTTGAATAAAGGAATGCCTATTGCTACGTTCTTCCGATAAAAAAGCAAGTACCTCAAAAGCAATGGCAGGCTCATGCGGCTGTAGCTTAAACCGCATGAGATTTACTAAAAAACGCACCTTGTTGTTATTGGACAATAACAAGGCGTCCGGGGATATTACAGGAACATCGGCATTCAGCAGAAAATTAGACAGTAAAACTCCGTGCTTTTTCTTGCGGACAAGTACACAGATGTCTCCGTAGGTGAAACCATTACCCAGGTTTTCCTTGATGACGGACAAAGTTCGTTCAGCATAGTTTTCATCGGTTTCCTCTTCTAAAAATGATAGGTTTACATAACCTTCTTTTTTATGATTGGTTCTCTGTTGGTTCCCTTCTTTGAAAAATTCGCGATAGACAGGGTTCTCTAGAAAAGGGCTGATACTTTGAAAAAATAAATTATTAAAGTTTATAATTTCTTCCTTACTACGATAGTTTGTAGGAAGTAGGTAAGTGTCTCCCAGTACGGAAAACGGGTTGCTCCTTTTGTTCGTTAAATCCAAGAATTGTTCTGCTTTTCCGCCTCGCCATCTGTAAATGGCCTGTTTGGCGTCACCAACCAAAAAGAGCGAGCCTGTTTGTCCGCTGGAATCCAGTCCTTCCAATGCATTACTTATTAATGGTATTAGATTATTCCATTGCATCTCGGAGGTATCCTGAAATTCATCAATAAAATAATGCCGGTATTTTTCTCCTAGGCGTTCATAGATGAAAGGTGCCGGTTGATTTTTAATTTCCCTTGAAATGATAGAATTAAATTCTGATATGGAAAGCTGGTCCTTTTCTTCTTGTATGAGCTTGATCTCTTTATGAATACTGTTCAACAAAGTAAGGGGCACTATATTCCTATAGGCGTTCAATAATAGACTTCTTTCATAAACGAGTTCCTTTATATCCAGATATCGCTGTAAAAGTTCAGAAGGAATGCTTGTAGAAGGAAGCTGAACGTTCGCTTTTAAGATTTTACCAACCATTAAATTTTCTTCCAGCTTATTGGCGTAAAGTCGACTTGGATTCAAATTGCCTTCCCTTACTTTTTTAAAGTGATTTGGCAACGTCTCCCTTGGGAAGTCTTTTACATCCAGCCCAGTATTTTCAATAAAAGCCAAAGTTTCATCAGCAATTTGTGCCGCCTTTCTTTGTGCTGTTGTAATCTTATTGAAAAGTTCTTTTTGAAGCTCCAGGAAAACGCTTGTTTCCTTATTTTCTAGTAGTTTGAGATGGGAATCATTGTTTTCGTCAAAAAGCAATTTCCCCATTTTTAACAAATCATATGTAATGTCCCAACTCTTGTTATCATCTATTTTTTCTAGGGTAAAGGCCATTAATATTTTAGTAAGCTCAGAATCTTCGCCCGCTTTTCCAACAACTCTTGAAACGGCTTCGTTTAAAAGCAAATCAGTATCCAGGACCACCTCAAAATTCTGAGGTATTTTAAGATCTCTCGCAAATGTCCTTATGAGTCTGTGCGTAAACTTATCTATAGTGGAAATATCAAAAAATGCATAGTTGTGCAGAATTTCCTTAAGTCTTAACCTACTGGTTTTTTTCAGGGATTCGGGCGTCAATTTTAATTCTGTAGACAGTTCCTCAAATAAGGAAGGGCTCTTTTTAGTTAAATCGATAATGGAAAATTCATAAAGACTGCTCAGAATGCGGTGTTTCATCTCGTTTACGGCCTTATTGGTAAACGTAATGGCCAAAATTCGTTTGAAACTGTTTGGAGCGGCAAGAACAAGTTTAAGATAAGCTTTTGAGAGGGCATAGGTCTTTCCGGAACCCGCGGAAGCGTTGAATATTTTAAAGGAGCTCTCTTGCACGTATTTTTACTTGCAAAATAAGGATTCTAAGACAGTTCTTAACAAATAATTAGGGGAATATAATTGTTAAAAAGATTAACTTTGGTTGAGATTAATATTAACACTAAAAACAAATAAACATGGCTTTTGAATTACCAAAATTGCCTTACGCATATGATGCTTTAGAGCCTCATATTGATGCAAGGACAATGGAAATACATCATACGAAACATCATAACGGGTATACCACAAAATTAAATGACGCTATTGCCGGTACGGATTTAGAAGGAAAATCTATTGAAGCGATTTTATCCGGGTTGGATATGGATAATAGTGCAGTAAGAAATAATGGTGGCGGCTTTTATAATCACTCCTTATTCTGGAGTATTTTATCTCCAAAAGGAGGCGGCACCCCAAGTGGGGAATTAGCTAAAGCAATTAACGATGCTTTTGGATCATATGAGAGCTTTAAGGAAAAGTTCAGTACTGCTGCAGGAACACGTTTTGGTTCTGGTTGGGCGTGGCTCTGTGTACATAAAGGAGGAAAAGTAGAAATTTGTTCTACTCCAAATCAGGATAATTCACTTATGCCAGGTGTAGGATGCGGTGGTCACCCTATTCTTGGATTAGATGTTTGGGAACACGCTTACTACCTAAATTACCAAAATAGAAGACCGGATTATATAAATGCTTTTTTCAACATTATCAATTGGGATAAAGTTGAAAAACTTTACGCGGAAAACAGATAAAGTACTACAGAAAAATCTTGTTAATTAGATAACTAACAACCACTTAGGAAGAAATTCTTTGGTGGTTTTTTATGTTTTTGGAAATAGAAAAGGGCGGAGAAGTCTCCACCCTTTTCGTCCCAAATCTTACCATAAACTTAACCTACTTATGCTATGGCAGTACTAAATTACTGGTATTGTGGGAAATAAAAAAAGAAATTTTAAGAAATTTTAAATTCTTTTATTCGGGAAATTTTTTAATAGCAACGATTGGCAGGGTAATTGAACAAAAGGGCTACTCGATTAACGGTAATAAAAAAGGCGGAGCATTGCTCCACCTTTTTTCCCCAAATCTTACCATGAACTTAACCTACTTATGCTATGGTTCTTCAAAGATAAGGGATGGGCTTTTGCAGATCATAAGGTATTGGATGAAAGCCTTAATCTTTAGTTAAACTACCGCTTATGTATTATTGTCTTACACGATGGATAGAATAAAGAATACAAATCGAAATCTAACAAAATAAAAAGGCGGAGCAATGCTCCGCCTTTTTCCCCAAATCTTACCATGAACTTAACCTACTTATGCTATGGTCCTTCAAAAGTATATGATGCCTTTCACAAAAAAAAGCTATTGGTTAAACTTCCTATAAAAAGGTTTAATGACATTGGACAGAAATCAGGAATTGGAAGATTTCTTAGGTACTGAAAAGTTTATTAAATAAAAAAGGTGGAGAGTTCTCCACCTTTTTTGCCCCAAATCTTACCATGAACTTAACCTACTTATGCTATGGCGAGCCTAAAATAGACTGGTAGTATCGAAATAGGCTATTCTATCGTTAAACGGTATATTTTATCGATGAAACGCATATAATTAGTCATTTCAACGATTTATTGGTCAATAAGCTCTTTGGTTTTTTCCCTCGTAAAAGTTTATGAAAGCTCTGTTCACGACCCTATTTCCTCCGGGAGTGGGATAGTTCCCCGTAAAATACCAGTCCCCCAAGTTTTTAGGACACGCCTGATGCAAACTAGAAATGCTCTGATAAATAATACGTACCTCTGCCCTAATATCATCCGGACTAAGTAGCTCACCAATTTTCTTTGATATTTGATCTGCCGTAAAAGGAGCATAAAATTCTTTCACGTAGTTCACTACATCCTTATCCTTTGATTGTACCTGTTCCACACATTTGTGATAGATATCATCTACAAGACGCATAGAATCATTGTCTTTATGAAGCTCAAGTGCGGCTTTAAAGGCAATGAAATCTTCTAACTTGGCCATATCAATACCGTAACAGTCAGGATAACGTATTTGTGGGGCGGAGGATACTACGATTATCTTCTTTGGAGACAACCTGTCCAGAATACGAAGTATACTTTTCTTAAGTGTAGTACCCCTAACGATACTATCATCAATAATTACAAGATTATCGCCCTTTTCTACGGAACCGTAGGATATATCATAAACATGTGCCACCAGATCATCCCTACTATCGTCCTGTGTTATAAAGGTTCGGAGCTTGGCATCTTTTATGGCGACCTTTTCTATCCTTGGTCGTATCTCAAGAATTTCATGCAGCTGTTCACTAGTAATCTTTGAACCTATGGAAAGAATCTGTTCCTCCTTCTTTTTGTTGAGGTAGTTCTGCGCCTCTTTTACCATTCCGAAGAATGAAGTTTCAGCCGTGTTCGGGATATAGGAAAAAACGGTGTTCTTAATATCGTGGTCAATTTCACTTATGATTTGGGGAAAGACCAATCTCCCCAATTCCTTACGCTCTTGATAAATTTCTTTATCACTCCCTCTTGAAAAATAAATACGTTCAAAAGAACAGGCCTTACGTTCGGTCGGGGCTAAAATTTCTTTAATGTCTGTAGATCCGTTCTTTTTGATTATAATAGCATGTCCCGGGTCAAGTTCCTTAACACCTTCATAGGCGACGTTAAAAACCGTTTGTATGGCCGGCCGTTCCGAGGCTACTACAACTACTTCATCATCCTTGTAATAATAGGCCGGGCGTATCCCTGCTGGATCACGTAACACAAAAGCATCACCATGCCCAATTAGACCAGCCATGGCATAACCACCATCGAAGTTTTTAGCTGCCCTTTTTAGGATTTTAGAAACCTTAAGTCGCTCTGCAATAATTGCGGTAGCCTCCTTTTTCGAATACCCTTCTTTTTTAATCTGTTTGTACAGCTTGGCAACGGCATCATCTAAAAAATGACCAATTTTTTCCATTACCGTTACCGTATCCGCCATTTCCTTTGGATGCTGTCCCAGTTGAACCAGATTATCAAAAAGTTCATGTACATTGGTCATGTTGAAATTACCTGCAACAATAAGATTACGGTGCATCCAATTGTTCTGTCTTAGAAACGGATGTACACTTTCAATACTATTTTTACCAAAAGTACCGTAACGTACATGGCCCAAAAGTAACTCTCCTATATACGGGATGTTCTTTTTTTGTAACGCTACGTCATTTTCATACTCCGGATGCTCTTTAAGCTCTTTGTTGATACGGTCAGTGATTTGAGCAAAAATATCCTGTATGGGTTGTTGCGCTATTGATCTTACCCTGCTCATATAACGCTGCCCCGCATCCACATCTAACTTTATACTGGCGAAACCTGCACCATCTTGACCACGATTGTGCTGTTTTTCCATCATGAGGTACATTTTATTTACGCCATAAAATGCCGACCCATATTTATCCTTGTAGTATTCAAGAGGTTTGAGCAACCGGATTACCGAGATGCCACACTCGTGTTTAATAGCATCACTCATTATAACTTGGTATTAAAAAAACCCCTAATAGGGGCGTGGGTTTATTGTAATTCAATTTCAAATTGTGTTAATGTTTTAAATTGATGTAGTCTTTTGTTAACCTCTTCGCGTTTCAAATTCACCATCCGCTCCGTTCCAAATTTCTCCACACAAAATGATGCTAGGTTGGAACCGTGAATGACTGCTTTTTTCATGTTTTCAAAAGAAGTATCGTCGGTTGCTGCCATAAAGCCGGCAAATCCACCAGCAAAAGTGTCTCCTGCCCCGGTCGGGTCAAACACCTCTTCCAAAGGTAATGCGGGTGCGAAGAACACTTGCTGCTTATGGAACAATAAAGCACCATGTTCTCCCTTTTTTATAACTACGTATTTGGGACCCATTCCATAAATTTCATGGGCCGCTTTAACCAAGGAATACTCTCCCGTTAATTGCCTAGCTTCCTCATCGTTGATGGTCAAAACATCAATATGTTTTATCACGTTCAATAGCTCGTTCAGGGTATTGTCCATCCAAAAGTTCATCGTATCCAATATGATGAGTTTTGGTCGTTTTGTCATCTGATTAATTACACTCAACTGTATGTTCGGATGCAGGTTACCTAACATAACAACATCTGCATCTGTATATGCGTTTGGAACGACCGGCTTAAAATCAGCTAATACATTTAGATCAGTAGCCAAAGTATCCCTAGAATTTAGATCATTGTGATATTTACCTTTCCAAAAAAACGTTTTTCCACCCTTTACAATTTCTAAGGCTGATAAATCTATATCCCTTGCTGCAAGTAAATCAAGGTACTGTTTGGGAAAATCTTCACCAATAACGGAAACAATTGCAACATCTAAATCAAATTGTGTGGCAGCTAAAGCTATAAAGGGGGCAGAACCGCCAACTATCCTCTCGACTTTTCCAAAGGGTGATTCAATAGAATCAATATTAGTAGACCCAACAATTACTAGTTTACCCATATTCAGGTTAAAAATTAAGCTGCAAAGATACGTTTTTCGAAGACCTTTTTGATGTGTATTTTTATTGAGTAATCAATAGTTATTAAGAAGTTTTTATAAGAAATAATTATTTATTTCCTCCCAAAATCGGCGGGGATTTCTCCCCAAGCTTTGGTCTCCCATTTTACGATAGGGGTATTGTATTGGTTTTTCTTTAACCAGTCTACGGCACGGCGGATTAATTCAAAAAGGGCCTTGTTTTTGGCAGTCTCCTTTAATTTGGTATTGCAGTTTTTTTTACGCACCCAACTCATAGCCGTGCGGGAATCGGTATAAATAATCCGGTCGCTTTTGCGTTCCTTTAAAAATGCCAGCCCGTGTACAATAGCTAAAAACTCCCCGATGTTATTGGTGCCCTCCGGAAAGGGACCTTGTCTGAATAACTTTTTACTGGTTTTGGTATCAACACCCTGGTACTCCATGACACCCGGATTTCCACTGGAAGCCGCATCCACGGCTATAGAATGATAATTGGGCTGGCCTATTTTTAGGAGTTGTTCCGGAGAAAGCGTTGACTCGCCCTTTTTCTTTCCCTTAAAATCCTCATAGTTTCCATTATAAGCTTTTTTTGCCAAAGGGAAGGACGAAAAGGATTTGTATTCGGCACCCTTATATCCTGATATGGCGGACTTACAATCTTCCCAAGTATTGTAAATACCAGGCCGCTTTCCTTTCCAAACCACGTAAAATTTTTCTTTTTTGGCCATTATTTGTTCATTAGAATACGCTCAATAACTTTTGGAAAGTGTTCATATTCTAGCTCGTGTACTTTTTTTGCTATTTCCTCAGGAAGGTCATCAGCCAGAATTGTGGTTTTAGCCTGATGTATAATTGCACCTTCATCATAATCGGAATTTACATAATGAATGGTAATTCCTGTTTCGGATTCCTGATTTTTCTTTACCGCGTTATGAACGTTCATACCATACATGCCCTTCCCACCGTATTTAGGTAGAAGTGCTGGATGAATGTTTATTATCTTATTGGGAAAGGCTTTAATCATTTGCTCAGGAATTTTCCAAAGAAAACCAGCAAGTACAATCAGATCTGGGCGCATGGAAAGGAGAATGTTCAATACACAATCACTACCTGAAAAGGCATGTCTATTAAAATATAAGGCATTGATGTTTAAACGATTGCACCTATCAATAACTTTGGCATCCCTTTTGTTTGTGAACACAGCGGTGATCGTAATAGCACTCTTATCATTAAAATAGTTTACAATGTTCTCAACATTAGAACCTGAGCCGGATGCAAATAGAACGATTCGTTTCGTGTTCAACAGATATAGATTTTAAGTTTAGAAGTGCCGTTTACCTACCAAAAGCAAGGCAAAAGAAAATAGAAATTAAAGAATAGACAAAGGTTTAACAAGAAAAGAACAAATAAAACCTTGTAGCACAAAGCCTTAATTTTAAGATTGAAAAAACACGGGGATGTATTTAATTTTCATAAATTACGTCACATTTTAACGACAATTAGTGTTATTAGACCAAAGTTTTTTATTTTTGCCATCAATTTAAATTTTTAAAACCAATATTATTATGTCAGACATTGCATCAAGAGTTAAAGCTATCATCGTTGATAAACTGGGAGTTGATGAAAACGAAGTGGTAACAGAAGCTAGCTTTACTAACGATTTAGGGGCAGATTCATTGGACACCGTTGAGTTGATTATGGAATTCGAAAAGGAATTCGATATTCAAATCCCTGATGATCAAGCTGAGAATATCGCAACCGTTGGCCAAGCCATAAGCTATATAGAAGAAGCTAAGTAATCTATGATTTCTTAAATAGAATCTAAATTATCCATGTGGTAAATACTCCGCATGGATAATTTTTTTTAATTTACATTTGGTTTATATCTAAACTAAAAACAAGTTCAATGCAATTAAAGCGAGTTGTAGTTACTGGATTGGGAGCACTCACACCCATTGGTAACAATATTGAGGAGTATTGGAACGGTCTGGTAAATGGTAAGAGTGGCTCAGCACCTATTACATACTACGATACAGAAAAATTCAAGGTTAAATTCGCCTGCGAACTAAAAGATTATAATACAGAAGACCATTTTGACCGAAAAGAGGGTCGGAAGCTAGACAAGTTTGCGCAGTACGCCTTAATTTCTTCTGACGAGGCCATAAAAGATTCTAAGTTAGACCTGGATAAATTAGACAAGTTTCGAGTAGGGGTCATTTGGGGAGCCGGTATTGGTGGCTTGGAGACTTTTCAAAATGAGGTAATGAATTTTGCGCAAGGGGATGGGACACCACGTTTTAATCCATTCTTTATACCAAAAATGATTGCGGATATTGCTCCAGGTAATATTTCTATAAAGCATGGCTTTATGGGGCCTAATTATACTACGGTATCTGCCTGTGCCTCTTCTGCGAACGCCATGATTGACGCGCTCAACTATATTCGTTTGGGTCATTGCGATGTTATTGTTACCGGAGGTAGTGAAGCTGCCGTTACCATTGCAGGTATGGGTGGATTCGGTGCCATGCACGCACTTTCTACTAGAAACGAAAGCCCTGAAACAGCCTCAAGACCCTTTGATGCTACTAGGGATGGTTTTGTACTCGGTGAAGGTGCCGGTGCCTTGATTCTGGAGGAATATGAGCATGCTAAGGCCCGTGGGGCAAAAATTTATGCCGAAGTAGCAGGCGGCGGCATGTCTAGTGATGCTTACCATATGACAGCGCCCCATCCAGATGGCATAGGTGTAGTAAGGGTTATGGAAAACTGCCTAAATGATGCGGGTCTGACCATTGATGAAGTAGATGCTATTAATACGCATGGTACCTCTACACCTTTGGGTGATGTTGCTGAATTGAAGGCAATTTCTGAAGTCTTTGGAGAACATGCCAAAAACATAAATATCAATTCTACTAAGTCTATGACAGGACATTTGTTGGGAGCGGCTGGGGCCATAGAGGCCATCGCTTCTATATTGTCCATGGAACATGGTATTGTGCCACCTACTATTAACCACACTACGGTAGATGAAAACATAGACCCTAGTTTAAACCTTACCTTGAACAAGGCCCAAAAAAGGGATGTTAAGGTAGCTATGAGCAATACTTTTGGTTTTGGAGGCCACAACGCGTGTGTAGTCTTTAAGAAAATTAGCTAATACGTCAGTATGACTTTCCCCAATAATTTATTTAATTCCCATTCCAGTAAGGATGGGGATTTTTTTTTGGGGATGAAAAGAATTCTGGGCTTTAAGCCAAAGAATATAGACTATTACAAAAAGGCATTTCTACATCGTTCCATGAACAAAAGGGACGAAAAGGGCAACCCCATGAACTATGAGCGACTGGAATTTCTTGGGGATTCTATGTTAGGTACCATTATCTCCAAGCATTTGTATAGTGAGGTTCCAAATGGCGATGAAGGATATTTGACAAAAATGAGGTCTAAAGTTGTTAGTAGGGAACATTTGAACGAATTGGGGAAGGACCTGGGCCTAATCAAATTCGTAGAAAGTAGGATTCCAAAATCCAACTTTGGGGAAAATATTCACGGTAACGTATTCGAGGCGTTAGTTGGGGCCATTTACCTGGATAGAGGATACCCCTATTGCGAAAAGTTCATCAACAAAAGGGTAATTGAGCCATATGTGGATATAGAGCAATTAGAAGGAAGGGTTATTAGTTATAAGAGTTTGGTCATTGAATGGTGTCAAAAACAGAAAAAAAGTTTCAATTACAATGTTTATGAAGACACGGGCAAGGATCCATTGAAACATTTTGCCGTAAAATTGTCTATAGCCGGAAATGTGGTGGCTAAAGCTAGGGCAACTTCTAAGAAAAAGGCAGAGGAAAGAGCATCAAAAAGAGCATTCTTTGCGCTTCAGGATAAAATGAGCTAAATTCTGCTATTTTACAACAAAACTCTAACGTTTTAGTAATACTGTTGGGCATTTTAAACCTTTATCGATTTTAGGGATTATACGTTAATAGTTCTATATTTACCGCTTGGTCAAGTCTATATGGCAGCAGTCTACAAAATTGAGAGCGATTTTTATGAAGACTCCTTTATACTCATCGCTTTGCACAGTACTTTGGAGGACTATGCCATCATATATTTTTTAAATCAAAGTCTTCAGGCTAATTTTAAGAGAACTAAAGAAGATTTTGATTTAGCAGAAGGAAGTTCCTTTTCGGTATACGAGTGGGAGGACAATTACAACGATAGATTTTGGAAATTAATCGCCAACCGCAGTTCAAAAAGAACCGTATTGGCCAACAACGATTTATTTCTAAATGACCATACGTATATAAAGCCAAGACTTATACCGGAGCTTAAAGAGGTGGACTACTTTTTGAGGATAGAACATGACTCCAATATTAGTCAAGAAGAAATAATAAAAAAAATACTTACTGCGCCAAAGATTATGGCTGCATATCAAGTAGAAACCAACAAACTTAAATCTAAGAACAATTTAATATTTTAACGATGCCAGCTAAAAAGAAGACTAAAGTAGTAGCAACCCTTGGGCCCGCTACAAGTAAAAAAGATGTTCTGCGGAGAATGATTTTGGCCGGAGTGGATGTCTTTAGAATTAATTTTTCCCATGCTGATTATAAGGATGTTTCGGAACGAGTAAAAATGATTAGGGAACTGAATGAGGAGTTACAAATTAATACCTCAATCCTAGCCGATTTACAGGGCCCAAAGCTTAGGGTAGGAGTGATGGCCGGTGAAGTTGTAGTAAGTCCCGGTGACGAGATTACTTTTGTTACGGGCAAACCATTTGAAGGGACCGCAGAACGCGTTTACATGAATTACAAGGAGTTCCCAAGGGATGTTAAAGCAGGAGAACGCATACTTCTGGATGATGGTAAATTAATGTTCGAAGTAATGAACACAAATAGTAAGGACGAGGTTCGTGCAAAAGTGATTCAAGGTGGTCCCTTAAAATCAAAAAAAGGCGTAAACTTACCAAACACCAACATTTCTTTGCCTGCGCTTACAGCAAAAGATGTAAAGGATGCTGAGTTTGCCATTTCTCTAGAGGTGGACTGGATTGCTTTATCGTTTGTTAGATTTAGCCAAGATTTGATAGATCTTCAGGATATCATCAAAAAACATTCGGAACACAAGATTCCTATAATTGCAAAGATTGAAAAACCGGAAGCAGTTGAAAATATTGATAAGATAGTTGCCTATTGTGACGGTTTAATGGTGGCCAGGGGTGATTTAGGCGTGGAAGTGCCTGCCCAAGAAGTTCCCTTAATTCAGAAACAACTTGTACTACGAGCAAAAAAGGCACGTATTCCGGTAATTATCGCAACCCAGATGATGGAAACCATGATTACTAGCCTTACCCCAACACGTGCAGAGGTAAATGATGTTGCCAATTCTGTTATGGACGGGGCAGATGCCGTAATGCTTTCTGGTGAAACCTCCGTGGGAAACTATCCTGTACAAGTAATCGAAAAAATGGCCAGTATTCTGCAAAGCGTGGAAAGCTCGGATTTAATAAGGGTTCCTCATGATCCGCCTCACGTTAGAACAAAAAGATATATTACAAAATCCATTTGTTTTCATGCCGCCACTATGGCCAATGAAATTAAAGCCAAGGCTATTTCTACCCTTACGAATAGCGGGTATACCGCCTTTCAAATCTCGGCTTGGAGACCAAGTGCGCATATACTCGTATTTACTTCCAATAAAAGAATATTAACACAACTTAACCTGTTATGGGGTGTAAAGGCTTTTTATTATGACAAATTTGTTTCTACCGATGAGACCATAGAGGATGTAAATTCCATTGCCTGTAAAAAAGGGTTTTTAGAGGTAGGGGATATGCTCATTAGCCTAGCGGCTATGCCTATTAAAGAAAAGGGTATGGTGAACACACTACGTGTTACGGAAATTGAGAGTTGTAATTTTTAAATTTTTCTTTGGTAAATAATAAGGCCCGCTTATAAGCGGGCCTTATTATTTTAAAGAATTAAATTTTTCTACGCGACCTCCCTTTCAAAGGCGATAAAATTAATCACTTCACCGGACTTATTTAAAATAGGCTGCCCCTTAATCCAACAATTATAGGTAGAACCGTCTTTCCTATAATTCAAAACCGTAGTTTCAAAAGGTTTCTTTTCACGTACAGCGTTTGAAATAATCTTCAATGAGTTTCTGCAGGTTTTTTCTCCTTGAAACATTTTAGGCTTATTGCCGATTATTTGCTTGGGATGATATCTATTCATTTCCCATATATTTTTAGTGGCGTAGACGATATTTAGATTAGCATCGGTAACCACGATAACATGTTTTTTTGCTTCTAATTGTTCCTCAAAAATTAAGGAGTCAAAATCCCATGCATTGTTCTCTGCCAATTGTCCCAGAGACTTCAGGTCTTCAGCTGTATTACAGGTCTTTTCAAAAAATTGGGCATAATAGTCCCAAGAAGTTAGAGGTAGCGTGTTAAATTTTAAGGTCTTATTAAACTTAATAACCGCATCATCATAATTTTTAAGCTCTTCCATAAAAATTTTCTTTTTCAAAGCAATTTATTATAAAGCTAAAAGATCTATTGATTTGATTAAAATTATAGAAGGTCATTAACATTTTTGTTTAAGAAATATCAGTTTTAATTTCCTGTAGGGCTGTAAAGAGTGAACAGGGGTAATCACAAATCGGTACTATTGACAATGATTATAGAAAGATTAGTTGAATGTACTTATCTAAAAATCAAACTTTAACTGAACTAAAATGGCCTCCTTCTTTTCCTTCGTCTTTTCTTTTTTTCAGTATTAAGATTGGCCAAAGAAATACCTAATAGCCGTACAGAATTTTGAAGTTCTTCTTGGTACAGCAGTTCCTTTGCAGTTTCTAAAATCAATGCTTTATCAGCAATGTAATAAGGCAACGTTTTGCTGCGGGTGTTTAGGGTAAAATCACTATACTTAATTTTTAAGGTTATAGTTTTTCCGGCGATTTCGGATTTTTTTAGACGGCGTTCAAGTTCGCTGGCAATATGGTCCAACCGTTCCAGCATAAAAATTTCACTGCTCAAGTTTTCGCTAAAAGTACGTTCGGCACCTACAGATTTAGGGATTCGATGTGGCTTTACCGTGCTATTATGTACACCTCGCACCACATGGTAATAATAACTACCGCTCTTCCCAAACTTTTCCTCCAAGAATTCAATAGACTTGGTCTTCAAATCCTTTCCGGTGAAGATGCCCAGTTTGTACATCTTTTCAGCGGTCACCTTACCCACACCATAGAATTTTCGGATATCCAAATGTTCCAGAAACTCAATTACCTCTTCCGGGTTTACAGTTTTCTGTCCGTTAGGTTTGTTAATATCACTGGCAACTTTTGCAATGAATTTATTTATAGAGATACCGGCAGAAGCGTTTAATCCTGTTTTCTCTAAAATCTGTTGCCGTATTTCCTGTGCGATAAGCGTAGCTGAAGGATTTCCTTTCTTATTCGTTGTCACATCCAAATAGGCCTCATCTAGGGACAAGGGTTCTACCAAATCGGTATATTCATAGAAAATTGCTCTAATTTGTTGCGATATTTCCTTGTAACGGTCAAACCGGGCCTTTACGAAAATAAGTTCGGGGCAGTTTCTCTTTGCCAGCACGCTACTCATGGCGCTACGAACTCCAAATTTTCTGGCCTCGTAACTCGCTGCTGCCACTACGCCACGTTGGGAGCTGCCGCCTACGGCAATAGGTTTTCCCTTTAACTCAGGATTGTCCAATTGTTCCACAGAAGCGTAGAAGGCATCCATATCCACATGAATGATTTTTCGTAAAGGAAAATCGGGTTGCATATTGTAAATTTAGGACATCTCAAAATAGTTATTAAAGCCGGTTTAGTTAGAATGATAGAAATAGAACGCAAATTTCTGGTAAATTCAAATAGTTTTAAATCTAGCGCAACTACAAACACTAAAATTGTACAAGGATTTCTAAACACACATCCAGAACGTACCGTACGAGTTAGAACTAAGGCCAATACGGGTTTTATAACTGTAAAAGGTAAGTCTAACAGGTCAGGGACGACACGTTTTGAATGGGAAAAGGAAATAGCGCTCCAGGAAGCTGAAGCCTTGTTACAACTTTGCGAAGAAAGTATTTTAGAGAAAATGAGATATGAAGTTCCATTTGGAGAACACATCTTTGAAGTTGATGAATTCCTAGGTCAAAATTACGGTCTTGTAATTGCGGAAATTGAGTTAGGTTCGGAAGAGGAGAATTTTGACAAGCCCATGTGGCTGGGGAAAGAAGTTACTGGAGAAATCAAGTACTATAATTCACAATTGGTTAAAAACCCATTTAAAAGCTGGAATAAATGAAAAATGTGATTTTACTTTTGTTCATGGCTTTCATGGTTTCTTGCGGAAACCAAGAGCAAAGTGAACCAGCCGAAATAGTGATTAAGCAAGAACAGCAAGAATCCAAGGCTTCGGTTAAGGAGCGACTTACGAAAGAAGGCTTTCAGATTTTTGATTACGTTGACGAAAAGACCAAGGATACCGTTTTGATGCAGCAATATTTCATTGCTTTTTTAAAAAGTGGCCCGAACAGATCACAAGCGAAGGAAGAGGCAGATAGTCTGCAAGCATTGCATTTAGCTCATTTGGGCAAAATGTACGAATTGGGATATGCCGATATTTCTGGACCTTTTGGGGATGATGGCGTTATTAGGGGCATTACAATTTACAATACGCCAACACTGGAAATGGCGGATAGTCTGGCAAATTCCGACCCGATGGTCAAGTCAGGCAGGCTTATTATAGAAGTACACCCTTGGTGGGCAGCAAAAGGATTCCCGCTTAGGTAGCAGTAGTTTTCTGCCAAATTAATAAATAAGGTTATTTTAGGACGGTAATTTTCTGACCGAGTTGTTCATCAATCTCAACTTCAATAAATTTACCATTATACATTGCATTATTAATAGAGAAGGAGGGGCCACAGCAATCCTCGTCGGAACCTGTTAGACCTAAATTCAATACTAGAATATCCACTTCAGAGTTGCCTAAGTCAATTTGATAAGTGTTATTGCCTCTTTGTCCAGAAAGTAAAATGAAAATTGCCCTATCAGATGAATATTGATTGACCTGATTTTCATTTTTCAAAATTTTAATATTTCCAATGGGATAGGTCCCATTTTCTATAAGATTGGTTCCATCAGCATCGACCAATTCAATAGCCAGGGATTGTGCTATGCAACTAACTGTCGCGCAATCTACTCGGGAATTATCACATTGAAGTAGAAAAATTGATAAAAATCCAATAAGATATGTTTTTGCTCTCATTCATTTAAGATACAAATTGTACCATAAGGTTGCGTTTTAGTAGCGAAGGATGAGAACAGTCGTATAACACGTTGTTACATTTATTTCTCAAGAATTCCTTATTAAAATTTGATTTTACCTATTATGGGAGAAATAAGCCCAAAAGGTAATATGAATTATCTCGTATCATCTTTAGACTAATAGTTGTTATTCAAGATAATTCAATTCATAACCATCGCTGGTGATGCTTTGAAGTATGAATTATTTGAAGTGGATCTTATTGGGCAAAAATCCCATCTTTTTCTATTAAGGGGACGGTAATAAGATTACTTTCCTGTATGCTATTCTTTTCAAAAAGAAATCGCTTTTCATACAACTTGTTATCGGCGTAATACGTCACAAAAAATTCATTGTTCAGGGTAAGTACATCCTCTTGTACCAGCTCTATTTTTTCATAGGCCTTTGCTTCAACAACACCAATGGCATGTCTCATGGTCGATGTTTTTCTATCCCCATCGTATCCCTTGGAGACAATAAGGGCCATCTCAATGGGGGTATTACGATTGTTGATGATGTAAGCGTTCCAATCTTTGGAAAGAAATTCTTCGTTCCATTCATGTATCAAAGCAATGTGAACATCTTTCGCTACGGGGATTTCAATATCTTTTTTCACTTAACCTTTAGGTTTTAATAGATATCTCATTAATGAACATCCCGTAATTGAGTTCGAAGCCAACCAAAACTAGCCTCGATATCATCAAAAATGTGTTCCTCTGGAATAACATCGGGAATAATATCTATTGAAGTCATCAAGTCATACGGTTGGGTTTGTAGACCTGTTAATAAAACGGTAACCTTTTTATTTTGAAGATCTAGAAGAGCATCTTCCATGGCATACAGTCCGGATTGATCAATATAGGGCACTTGGTCAAAACGAATAATCAACGCTTCTATATCCGAAGATATTTCCTGTAGTTGATCTTTGAAATGAGAAGTAAAACCAAAGAATAATGGGCCATAGAGATGTTTAATGATGACCTTATCTTTATATTTTTCAAAAAAGTCCTCTTCGTCCTTCCAAGGTTTTTCACCATCAAAACCTGCTAAAGAACCTACTTGGATTCCTTCCTCCCCAATATCACTAGCCTTTTTCATAAATAATAAGGAGGCTAAAATAAGACCTATGCCTACCGCTTGAATCAAACTCCCAAAGGTGGTAAAAAGTAATACGACAACTAGTACTATTGCGTCCGCACGAGGCACATTAGTTAGATGCTTTAGACCCTTAGTATCCACGATTTTAAAACCTATGGGTATAAGAATTCCAGCCAAAACCGCTAGTGGAATATGGGCGGCAAGCGAACCAAGTCCTAAAAGAACGGCTAAAAGGAACAGTCCATGGAACATACCTGATAAACGGGTCCTTCCTCCTGAGTTAATATTTACTACCGTACCCTTGGTCGCTCCGGCACCGGGTATACCTCCAAACATAGCTGCTAACGCATTACCTATGCCTTGACCAATCAGTTCTCGATTACTATTGTGCTTAGTCTTGGTCATATTATCCGCAATTACAGAGGTCAATAACGAATCTATTGATCCTAAAACGGCCAATACCAAGGCATATTCAGCAATTAAGTAATAAGCAGAACTATCAACGGATAAAATGCCATCTAATTGAAGGCTAGGCAATCCAGAAGGTATTTCACCAATTACAGGGATATCCCATTTAAGAAAATACGCGGCTAAGGATGCCACTATCAATGCCACCAACGGACTTGGAACAGCTTTGGTGATTTTAGGGAAAAGATAATATATAATTACCGTAAGTCCGCCTAATGCAAGTGCGTGCCAATTGAAGTCTGCAAACAAGCGAGGTAAATCCTGTATAACTGAAATAGTCGATTTCGCTGAATCGAGACCTGCAAAAGGGAATAATTGTAAAATTACAATAATCAATCCGACGCCGCTCATAAAACCTGAAACTACCGGATACGGAAAATACTTGATGTAACTGGCAATATTAATTAGACCAAATAAAATTTGTAAAATACCTCCAAGAAAAAAGGTAAGTATAATGATGCCCATAGCGCTTTCTAAACTACCTGCGATTTCAATTGCACTAGCTACCAAAGCCGCTGAAACAACGGTCATTGGCCCAGTTGGCCCGCTTGCCTGGGTCAAAGTGCCTCCAAAAAGTGCTGCCATGATACCCACTCCTATTGCGCCATAAAGTCCTGCAATTGCACCAAGACCCGACTGCACTCCAAAAGCAAGGGCCAAGGGAAGGGCTACCACACCTGCAACAAGCCCACCAGTTAAATCTCCTTTTAAATTACTGAAATCGAAAATTCCTTTTAGCATAAACCTTATCCTATAGTGTTAGGACATTTTAACATTTGAAAAAGGCTAGGATCCCTAACTATGAAGTAAATATAGTATAGCAATGTAAAAAATAAAAGGACCTATAGAATTTAGTATTAGCTCAATAGAAACAGCAATAAGCAATATTCAAGGGTCTAGAACGCACTTTTAAACTGTTCCAAAAAACGAATATCATTTTCGCTCAATAAGCGAATATCTGGGATTTGATGTAGTAGCAAGGCAATACGGTCAATTCCCATCCCAAAGGCAAATCCCGAATATTCTTCCGAGTCTATACCGCAATTTGTAAGTACGTTTGGATCCACCATGCCACAACCCATAATTTCTAACCACCCTGTACCCTTGGTCATACGATAGTCCGTTTCCGTTTCCAATCCCCAGTATACATCTACCTCGGCACTTGGCTCTGTAAAGGGAAAATAAGAGGGTCTTAACCGGATTTTTGACTTACCAAAAAGTTCGGTGGTAAAATACTGCAGGGTTTGTTTCAAGTCAGCGAAGGAAACGTCCTTATCTATATACAACCCTTCTACCTGATGGAAAAAGCAATGGGAACGAGCGGATATGGCTTCGTTTCTGTAAACCCTACCTGGGGAAATCGTCCTAATAGGCGGTTTGTTATTTTCCATATAGCGAACCTGTACCGATGAGGTATGCGTTCGTAAGAGTATATCTGGATTGGTTTGGACAAAAAAAGTATCCTGCATATCCCTGGCCGGATGGTATTCCGGGAGGTTCAACGCGGAAAAGTTATGCCAGTCATCTTCTATTTCGGGACCTTCTGATACATTGAAACCAATTCTGGAGAAAATTTCTATAATTTGATTTTTTACTATAGATATGGGGTGACGTGCTCCTAGCTCAATAGGTTCGCTCGGCCTTGTCAAATCCCCATAGACCCCTTGCTCCTCGGTAGTATTTTCCAAGGCGTCCTTAAGTGCATTAACTTTGTCGGTAGCCGCTTTTTTTAGTTGGTTGATTGTCTGACCGTACTCTTTCTTTTGTTCGTTGGGAACATTTTTGAATTCAGCAAAAAGGTCGTTCAACAACCCCTTTTTTCCCAAATATTTGATACGGAAAGACTCGATTGCCTCTTGAGTATTTGCTGTGAAATTCTCAATTTCCGAAATATGTTTTTTAATGGTATCAATCATATGGTCAATTAAAACAGCAAATTTAAAACTTTTAAAATAGTGCAGCTTGTTTTTGTCCGGTTTTGATGAAGGTTAAACTGGAACGGGATATTTGTCCTTCACGTTTTGCTTTACCCAGGCCAAGCAATCATCAAAATTATCAAAAATATGCTCCTCAGGAATTAAATCGGGAATCACATCCACACGTTCCATCATATATCTAGGTTGTTCCAGCACTTCAACAAAGAGTATATCGATACCCGATTTTTTTAAATCTATGAGGATATCCTCAAGCGTATAAAGGCCGGACTGATCCATGTATTGCATACGCCCCATTCGTATGATAACCGTTGAAGCGGTCCTTGGAATCTGATCGGCCATCTGTTGGAACTCATTGGTGGAGCCAAAAAATAATGGCCCTTTTAGATGTTTTATAAATACCTCCTCTTTAAGGTTTTTAGGAAAGTCGGACTCATCTGCCCAGCCAATTTCTTCTTCCAAAGGTTTTACATCAGATCGTTCCGCAGTTAGATCTCCCATTTTCTTCATGAACATTAATGAAGCGATGATCAAGCCTACTCCTACGGCATAAACCAAGTTCCAAACAGAGGATAATATAAGAACTACCAGCATAATGACTACCTCCGAGCTAAATTTTAAAGGCCCTATACTCAAATCTTTAGGTAGGCTGGGAATCGCTTTTAAGCCCTTGTAATCCATTACCCCTATACCTACGGTCACAAGAATGCCCGCAAGTACCGCTGCCGGAATTTGTGAGGCTACGGGACCTAAGGCTAATAGGATAATCAACAGCAATATACCGGCGACCATACCGGAGAGTTTCGTTTTTCCACCGGCATTTATGTTTACAACGGTGCGTATTGTGGCTCCCGCCCCTGGAATTCCTCCAAAAATTGCAGCAATACTGTTACCAATACCTTGACCTACAAGCTCTTTGTTAGGTTGGTGCTTGGTCTTCGTCATGTTATCCGCCACTACAGATGTCAATAAAGAATCAATGGCGCCCAATAGCGCAAGTGTCAAAGCGGTAAACACATAGGGGCTAACCGAACTTAGTTTAAATTCTGTAAAAATACCAAGATTGGGAAGCGGAAAACCGCTGGGAATTTGTTCGATAGGACGATAGTCCAACCCAAAACCATAAGCCACTCCAGAAACCACCACAAGAGCTACAAGTGCGCTTGGAATGGCGGTAGTTATTCGTTTAAAACCGTAGATAATAATAATGGTAGAAAGTGCTAGGACAAGCTCGAGCCAGTTTATATTCCTCAATGCCCTTGGTAAAATTTTGATCGCTCCTAAAACCCCGGAAGCTTCTGTCTTTGCTAGGGTTTTAGCTTCTTTGAGCATGTCCTCCTCTGTTATTTCCTGTGCACGCCTAATGGTCTCTTCAAAATTCTCTAAAACCAGAATTCCCTCACCGGCCTCTTCCTTAAGAATATTATCGAGAATTATTTCCTCCGCCATAGGTTTGTACTGATTTACAAACTCCATATCTTCTTTTGGATAATAACCTATAGCTGGTAATATTTGAGTAACAAGTATAATGACTCCTATAGCCGTCATGAATCCGGATACCACCGGGTATGGGATGTAGCGGATGTATCTACCTATCCCCATCAGGCCCAAACCAATTTGCATAAGGCCAGCTAAGAGAAATACTATAAGAATGGCCGGCAATGCCTTTTCCAGGCTTCCGTCATGTATTGCCACAATACCAGCAATAACAACCATACTTACCGCCGTCATGGGAGCAGTGGGTCCAGAAATTTGGGTATTCGTACCTCCAAAAAGTGCGGCAAAAAAACTGATAAAAATGGCACCGTAAAGACCTGCACTTGGCCCCATACCTGAACTTACTCCAAAAGCGAGTGCCAAAGGCAAGGCTACTATACCAGCGGTAATACCACCAAATAAATCTCCTCGAAGATTGGAAAACAACTTTTTCATAAATATTGACAGTGTTACTTCTAATTAGAAAGATAGCGTATTTAAACAATAAAAAAGCCAATCAAAATGATTGGCTTTCTTTCAATAATTTATAGTGCTTCAATCCAAGAATGTGACTTTTCCGTTACTGATATCGTATATTGCACCAATAATTTTGATCTCTCCGTTATCTTCCATTTCTTTTAAAACAGGACTAAGGCTTCTTGTATCCTCAATAGTAAGCTCTACGTTCTTCGTAACCACGTCGTTTACAAAGTCAATATTTTTAGAGTTTCGCAAATTACTATCTGAAGGTTCTTTAACAGCTCTTACGGCCGGCTTTATCTTATGTAATAAAATGGTGAGATTGCCCATTTTAGCATCGTCGCATGCACCTTTTACCGCACCGCATGCGGTATGGCCTAAAACCACAAAAACTTTTGTCCCAGCCAATTTACAGGCAAACTCTACACTACCCAAAAGGTCTTCGTTTACTATATTTCCTGCAACCCTTGCGCTAAAAATATCTCCTACTCCCTGATCAAAAATAAGCTCTGCCGAAACTCTGGAATCTATACAACTCAATATAGTCGCAAACGGATATTGCCCGGAAGCCGTCTCCTTTACTTGGCCTAACAAGTCCCTATTGGCTTTCTTATTCGCGACAAAACGCGCGTTTCCTTCTTTTAATAATTGTATCGCTTGATCAGGAGATATGGCCGCTTGCGTCTCTTTTGTTTGTGCTTTCATAATTCTAGTTTTATTTCAAATGGTATTTTCATTATTGGATATCATTACGGGGAATTTAAGTTTATTAATAATACCACTAATATCCGATGATATCAAGTTTGGTCTCGATTTAACACCTTTAGGCCCTCTGCTTACGAAAAGCAAGCCTATATTGTTCTTTTCTAAATAGCCAGGTAGTTTTTCAATTGTATTATCGTTACGTTCAAAAACATATTCAATACTGTCTAGATTAGAAGAAGCTTTTTCGTTGGAATTAGACGATTTTTTAATAATCTTAAATGATTTAAGCGGGCCTTGACTATGCTTTATCAAGTCCTCCGTAAATTCTAGGTTGAGATTGAATCCACCATCATCCAAGGTGCCCATAGAAAAATTTGAATTGGGTTCGAATAGATTTTCATCATCTGCGATAAGAATGGCACCGTCATGTCGTTTGAGGACAAACTGGGTGATATTATCCCCTAAAAACGTTAATGGGCTACCGTCTTTCTTCCCTAGTACTACTATATCCGGTTTTTCCCTTTTAATAAAACTTTCGATCTCGTCCTTAATATTACCCAATGTGAGTAAATAATTAATATTAATATTGTCCTCCTTTGAGATGGTCTTAACAATTGACCTCATTATTTTGTCGATGCGACTATACTCATCATTGATGGTACGCATGGCCGACAATTGATTTTCTTTTTTGACCAAATCCGAGGGCTTAATGACGTGTAAGACCGTGATGTGGGCACCGACCATTTTGGAAAAGTTGGCGATACCCTTCAGCTTAGCGCTTAAATTTCCTTTCATGTCTGAAAGAACAACTAGTTTATATTTTTTCATAACTCTTTCTTAAGCTGTTTTTGGCCTTAGTTTAAAGAACTCGATAAAGCTGTCCGGGTTTTCTACAACACCCCGTTCAGATATCAATTTGATGTCAATATTTCTTTCTTTCGCCTTAAAGGCAAAATCATCGAGAATTTCTATGATATCATTGTCTAAATATCTTGTTTTCCTCACATCTAATTCGAGATATGTATCTCTTGGAATACTATCCAACTCTTTTAGAATGGCACCTTTATTGAAAAATGTAACCTCTTCCGCCAAGGTCATTTTCATTTGATGCTTACCATTATCGTTATCTTCAATGTGAAGGAAATGAGAGTTCTGATAACTCTTGATTAAAATTACAACTATTCCTACCGCAAGCCCTAAACCTATTCCAATAAGTAAATCCGTGAAAACAATACCCACTACGGTAACGGTGAAGGGAACAAACTGCTTCCAACCCAAATCGTACATTTTTTTAAACAGTGCCGGTTTTGCTAATTTAAAGCCTACAATAAAGAGAACTGCCGCCAACACGGACAATGGAATCATATTTAATAAGGTGGGGATTAGAATTACTGATATCAATAAAAAGAATCCATGTATGATTGCCGACATCTTTGTTTTGCCCCCTGATTGGATATTTGCAGAACTACGTACAATTACTTGGGTAATTGGTAGACCACCGATTAGTCCGGAGATTATATTTCCGGTTCCTTGGGCCAATAGTTCCCTATTGGTTGGTGTAACCCTTTTTTCTGGATCTAGTTTGTCCGTTGCTTCAACGCATAACAAGGTTTCCAAACTAGCAACCAGTGCAATGGTAAATGCGGTAACCCATATTTGTGGGTCTCCTATTACACCAAAATTTGGAAAGCTAAATTGAGCTAAAAAAGAAGAGGCATCTTCCGGGACGGGAACGCTCACCAAATGTTCTGCAGATATAGCCAATGTTTCATTATCCTTCGTTAATACGTAGAAAATGATTCCCACCACAACGGCGACCAAAGGCCCTTGGACCAATTGAAATATTTTACCTTTCTTAGAAAGTACTTTATCCCATAATATAAGAATGGAGAGACCAATAATGGCTATGAGAGTTGCCCCTGGACTTATATTGTTTACCGTGTCTAAAATTTCTGAGAAGGTGTTTTTTCCGTCTACCTGAAAGAAGGCAAAATCACCCTCAGGGTCGGAATCATAACCAAAAAAGTGTGGAATCTGTTTTAAGATAATGATGATTCCAATTCCGGTCAACATACCTTTAATTACGGAAGAAGGAAAATAATATCCGATAATACCTGCTTTAAGTATACCAAAAACCAATTGAATAACACCCCCTAAGACGACTGCGACCAAGAAATTCTGATAGCCGCCAAGTGCGCCAATAGCCGTTAAAACGATAGCTGCAAGACCGGCGGCCGGACCACTTACCCCAATTTGTGAGCCGCTTAGAGCTCCTACAACGATACCGCCAATGATTCCTGCGATTAATCCCGAAAATAAAGGAGCACCACTAGCCAGTGCAATACCAAGACACAAGGGTAGGGCAACAAAAAATACCACAATACTTGCGGGCAAATCATTTTTTAAATTTTTGAACATATGATAAAGTTATATATCCTCATTATTTTGAGGATGGGTTAGTTAATTATAAATGTAAAGGTGAATGGTCTAGCCAATGCGTTCAGGTGGAGGAAGGAAAACCTCTACTGTATTGGAATTAAAAGAGTTCAGGTAAGTAGTTGTAAGATGAGATGTTGGATTATCAAAAGGAAGGACATTAAGAACCCAATTATGAAAAAAGATATCTTTCTCGTTAATTTCTTTTTTTCTTCTTTTTGGTTTTCTTCCTCGTTATGATCCATAACAAGGGAGCTATTTTTTTCCAACTCCAGCAATGTAATTACCGTAGGCGATAAAATAGCCACAGAAAGTATGAAAGACAATAAAATTGTAAAAGTTGGTTTCAACGTTGAAAGATTAGATAGTAAATATAAAAGTAATACTATTATTAGGCTGTTAAATTTCTTAAAAATCCTTCAATAGTCTAATGTTTTCCGATGTAATCCAACCCGTTTTGCCATCTGCAATCCTAATTTTTTTCCAATCGTTTAATTCGTCAAGTACATTGACTTTGGTACCTGCATGGAGTACGAAAACCTCATCACTTTTATTGTTAGGCTCTGCGTTGATTCCAACTTCATCTGCAAAAACGATAGCGGGTTGATTTTTGTTAAAATCGTCATATTGAATATAAGCGAAGACGACAGCTACAATTGCGATAAAAAGAGCGATGAAACTACCTATAAAGGCCCATCTTTTTCTAGAAGAATACTGTGAATAATAGAAGAGAATGTACAGAATTACAAAGAGAAACATGAAAAATACTCCTACATATGCCCATTGATCAAAGGATAATCGGTTTGTTGCCATTTTATATATTCTGGATAATCCCGTTTCAGGCATGGTATCAATGGCATCCAAGGTCATATTTTGGGCATATCCCAAGTTGTTCAGGATTTCAGGGTCGTTTGGGCTTAAAAGTAATGCCTTTTCATAGTAATAAATGCTTGAAGCAATTTCATTGAGCTTGTAATAGGAATTACCAAGATTATAATACAGGGCAGCAGAATGCTGGCCATCTTCGAGGATGGTCTCATAAAGCTCAATAGCTTTTTTAAACTCTCCCTCATTGTATGCCTCGGTAGCCCAGGTAAAATTGTCTTCGGCTTGTCCTTTTGCGAAAAGACAGGTTAAAAAAACAAAAAGGATAATTATATTTTTCACAATACTATAATTGTTTGTCCATTAACGAGATTACCTCACTTGCCTTATCATAGTCGTTCTGCATCTGTACTTCTGAAAATGGGCTATATCTTGCCGCTTCACAGTTAGTAAGTAGTTCCAAAAAGCCTGCAATGGTAGATTCATCAACTTTTTCTTGTGCAGCAGTTCCGATATCTTATCCTTACTGAATTCCGAAGTTTCAATCTTAAGTTTGGCCTTTAGATAATTATGCAATGCCTTTTCCAACGCCACGTAAAAAGAATCCTTGTTACCTAATTCTTTCTTTGCCTTTGAAAGGTATTTCCGCGCCAATTTATTGGCTCTTTTTACTTTGTTCCCAACCACATCACTGGCTATTTCCTCTCTCTTTTTTCTAAAAAGTATGGCAATAGGTATCAGTAATAATGGCCCGAACATAAGTAAATAGAAAAGATCAGACCCTAAAAAGTAATTGGTGCCAATTGCCGTTAGATTAGGGTCGAGTTTAATAAAATTGAACTGATTACCATTTGCAACTACGCTTTGTTTGTTTGCCCCCGAAGCTACTGCGGCAGTATTTCCTGCACTCGTTGGACCTTCCAGCACATTGATAATGATTTCATCGGAGGTTAGGGTAGTATATTTTTCTGTTTTTGGATTGAAAAAACTGAAGGATATGGGTTGTAATGGATATTTTCCTCTAAAAGCGGGAACAATCGTATAATCGTTGGAAACAGTGCCTTGCATACCGGCAAGGGTAGTGCGCACCCCTTCTTTAAATTCTGGTTCATAAACCTCTAAGGAACTAGGTAAAACCGGCTCTGGAAGTTTAAATAACTTAAGGTTTCCCCTACCGGTAACCTCAACAGTGGCCCGTAGCGACTCCGATGCATTGAGACTTGTTTTGCTAGTCGTAACGGCAAAATCAAAGTCTCCTACGGCTCCACTAAAATCAGCTGGCCGATTTTTGGCCGGCAAGGGTTTCACATTGATCGTCCTTTTACCTGCGGAAACCGTTTTACTGGTTTGTGCATAGATTCTACCTCCAAAGAAGTCCCTTTTATTGGTAGGCACATCTACGGTTACATCTAAGGAAAGGGGCTCTATTTCAAGTTCTCCCGATTTTTGGGGATAAAGAACCACCCGTTTTAGCACTACGTATCGGTAAGGTTTTCCTTGGTACGTGCCATTTTGTGCACTCAGTGCCGATACTTTTATATCCTGGCTCCAAAAGTTATTGTATTGTGGATTGTCTAAAGGTTGATAATTGGAAACACTTATGGAAGGACTTACGAATAGTTTATAAACTACACTTATGGCCTCGTTCATGTAAGGATTGGTCTTGGAGACTTCGGCGACCAAATGCAAATTTTCGTCCGCTACATCATCCGCAGTCATTTGATCACTTGGTTTATCTACCGCTGCGGTAACCTCCACATCCTTGGGCAAGGATTTATAAGTCTTCCCATCAATTACAATGGATGCTTGGTTTATGGTAAATTTTCCCTTGGCAGAAGGGGCCAAGGTATAAGAGTAGGTTTTGGAATAACTACGCACTCCGTTTATCCACGACGAACTTATGGATTGTGAGGGGCCCATAAGAACCCTAAAGCCTGTAAAATCTGGAGGATTGAAATTATCCCCGTCTTTATTCATGGTAAAGTCCACCCTAAGACGCTCATTCAAACCCAATTTGGGCTTGCTCAGATTCAGTTCAAAAGTAACCTCATCCTTATCCTGTGCCTTCATTGAAAAGACAAGAATAACAACAGAAATGAACGTAATGAGCTTTCTATACTTCATAATTACTTACCAATCCTTTTCATTTTTAACCTTGGCTCCTTGTACTTTTTTGGCATCAATTTTATCCTGAACTTTTTTCTCTGCATTCTGCATGGCCCTTAAAAGATTCTCAACCTGTTGTTTGGAAAGTTGATTGGGACGTTTTTGAGGTTGATCTTGAGGTTGGTCTCCCTGTTCGGGTTTTTTCTTTTGCTCTTCTTTTTCATCACCATCACCCTCTTTATTCTCATCTTTCTTTTCATCACCTTCATCGCCCTTGTCGCCCTTGTCGCCTTCATCTCCTTGGTCTTTTTTATCCTGATCTTTGTCGTCCTTATTATCGCCCTCCTTGTTTTCGTCATTATCTTTATTTTCCTTTTCGTCCTCCTTGTCCTTATTCTCGTCGTTCTTTTCTTTGTTCTCTTCGTCCTTCTTTAGCATTTCTTTTGCCAGGGCAAGATTGTAACGTGTTTCTTCATCTTTAGGGTCATTCCTTAGCGCTTCCTTATATGCTTCCACTGCCTTGGCATAGTCCTTACGTTTCATGAATACGTTGCCCATGTTATGGTAGGCCTTATGTTTTTCTTTTTTTGATGTGGCCGTTTCGCCGGCCTCTTTAAACCTGCCAAAGGCTTCACTAAAGGTCTCGTTGTTGTAGTACGCATTTCCTAAGTTGTAGGGTGCTGCAGCATTTTCC
Organism: Maribacter aestuarii; assembly: GCF_027474845.2. Lineage (NCBI taxonomy): Bacteria > Pseudomonadati > Bacteroidota > Flavobacteriia > Flavobacteriales > Flavobacteriaceae > Maribacter > Maribacter aestuarii. The sequence continues at coordinate 1,579,271 of NZ_CP107031.2, read as the reverse complement.
GGACTCTCGGCAATGGCTTTTCTATAATCTACCTCCGCCTCGATAAAATTATTTTCGGAAAGTTTTTTGTTGCCTTCCCAAGTAAGGTTATTGGAGCTCCTAAGCCCTTTTTCTTTTGCTTCAAGATTCTCTTCCTGGGAAAGCACAGGCAAGGACATCAAAAGCATAAAAAATATTCCAATCATCGCTTTCATACTATTCCCTCTCTTTTTCGTTAAACAAATTGAGTTTTTTCAACCATTGCGTCTTGCGGTCCAATATAAATATTTCTAAAAACAGGAACAAAAGCGCAGCTCCCAGAAACCATTGGAACTGGTCCTTATATTCGGCAAATTGTTTGGCTTCAAACTCCTTTTTATCCATTTGAAGTAATTCTTCTTTAATAAGTTCTACCGCTTCCTCGGTGTTGGAGCCATCAATATATTTTCCATTGCCTTCATCGGATATATCTATGAGCACTTCCTGATTTAATTTTGTTATCACCACTTCGCCCTGTGCATCTTTCTTCAGGCTTTCCAAGATACCGTTCCTCTTTAGGGGAATAGGAGCCCCTTTGGGCTTGCCAACACCAATGGTATATATTTGAATACCTGCGTCAACGGCATCCTCTACCGCATTTAAAGTTGAACCTTCAGAATGGTCCTCACCATCTGAAATAATAAAGAGTACCTTATTGGTCTGCTCCTCGTCATCATAAAAAGTGGTTGCTAATTCTATGGCCTCATTGATTGCGGTTCCTTGAGAAGTAAGCATATCCGTATTCATACCCTGCAAGAACATTTTAGCGGCTCCGTAATCCGTAGTGATGGGGAGTTGCGGATATGCTTGGCCAGCATAGGCAATGATGCCGATGCGGTCACTTGCCAATTGATTGATGATTTCCGAGACCAATCGTTTGGCTTTTTCCAACCGATTGGGTGCAATATCCTCGGCCAGCATACTTTTAGAAACATCGACAGCGAATACAATATCTACCCCTTCACGTTTTACGGTCTCTAGCTTTGTGCCAATTTTCGGGTTGACAAGCCCCAGGATTAGCCCGGACAAGCCCAATAAGAACAGAATAAGTTTTAAAGTTCCCTTATAGTAAGACCTATTTGGGGTCAAGCGTTTTAAAAGTAAGCTATCCGCAAACTTCTTTTGTGTTCTTTTTTCCAAACCAAAACCAACAAAAATAGGGTGATGATCACCGGAACGATGAATAACAAATAGAAGTATATTTTTTCGTCTAGCTGAATCATAATCTATATAAAGCTTCTAAATACCGTATTTCTCAAAATCCATTCCAAAAGTAATAGGGCGCCTGCCAGTAAAACCCATGGTCTAAACCGCTCTTCGTAACGGTAATATTTGAATTCTTCTATCTCCGTTTTCTCCAATTTATTGATTTCATCATAGATTTCTTCAAGGGTCTCATTGTTCGTGGCCCTAAAATATTTTCCTCCTGTCGCTTCTGCAATATCCTTAAGCAACTCCTCATCAATTTCTACTTGGCGCATACCATATCTAAAAGAACCATCGGCATTATACGAAATAGGGGTAAGGGCGTTACCGTTGGTACCCATACCAATTGTGTATGTTTTAATATCAAACTCAATGGCCAGGTCTGCTGCAGTTCTTGGCTCAATAAAGCCAGAATTATTCACTCCATCAGTTAAAAGAATTATAATCTTGCTTTTCGCCTTGCTTTCTTTTAAACGGTTCACAGAGGTTGCCAACCCCATTCCAATTGCGGTTCCATCCTCCAACTGACCATAAGTGATTTCCCGTAAGGCACTTAGTACTATATTCTTATCCGTAGTTATGGGCGTCTTTGTATACCCTTCACCGGCATAGACTACTAACCCAATACGGTCGCTGGGTCTTTTTTTAATGAAATCGGCGGCAACTTTCTTCAATGCGGAAAGTCTATTAGGTTTTAGGTCACGTGCCAACATGCTCGAAGAAACATCAATGGCCATAACAATGTCAATCCCCTTCGTCGTTTTTGTGCGCGTTGAAATATCTTCCGTCTGTGGTCTTGCCATGGCAACAATAATTGCACTAAGGGCGAGCAAGCGCATTATAAAAAGAGCAGGCTTGAGTTTGGGCAAAAGACCCTCGAACTTAAATCCATTAATGCTGGAGATTCTAAGGGCAGCGGTTTCTTCTTTCCGTTTAAATATATACCATAGGATAGCCAGTGGCAGCAACAATAGCAGCCAAAAGAAATCTGGATTCGCAAATGATATATTATCTAACATCTAAACTTCCGTTTTAACCTCTACATTGGTTAGTATTCTATCTACAATTTCTTGGGCGTAAACATCATCATCCAACCAAGTAAGGATAATGTACTGTTGAAACCCCTTACCTCCAAAAAGAAGTACGGTATATTTACCCTTCACCAGTTCCTCGGACTCTGGCACCTTAAATTTTCCACTACCATATACTTTGAGTCCCTTTACGCCACTTAGCGAAGTAAATTCCTCTTGTTTGGTAATAATGTTTTTGGCGCCTTGAGCCTCAAACTGTTTTATAATCTGTTCTATCGTTTGGCCAAAGTCCGGTTCTACTTCTTGGTTTAAGGTTATGGAGGTAGTTCCAATGGTAAACAGACCAATGGCGCTTCTATACCCAAATGCTTGTATATCGGAAATAGTTGCTTTTGCTTCCGGCGGCAGTTTTACCTCCTGACGAACAAGAACTTTAGGAGTTTCCAGAACTATGGGAGGATATCCATAAGAACTTGAAATCCAATCTCCTTCTATAAGCTCTTTGGTAGGATGGCCTAGAACGGTATCCTTTAGATATCCAAATCCGAGCTTAAAGCCAGCGATAGTGGTACCTATCAGGAGTATTGCGGCCAAAGATGCAATACCTACTACAAGCCTTTTCTTTTGTTTTTTGCGTTCCAATTCTTCTTGATATTCGGTTTGCTGCATTAAATCTTCCTCTGTGGGTTCAGGAAGTGCTTCATGGGTCTTGACCACTATTTGCTCTACTAATTTCCTATCCCGTTCCGCTACGCTAGTTGCAGGTTTTGATTTGGCGAATTTCACCAGATCGGCAGTTTGTAGGATATTTTTAAATTGAATGATGGTGTCCGTATCCAACTCCAGCTCACCGGAATCACGTAACAATTCCAACTTTTCAATGAGTTGGTCCGTAGTACTCTCCAAGGCTGATACATGGGCATCTTCCTCCAAATAAGAACGTACAATGTCCGTTAACTCAGAGTAATATTCTTTGTATTCATCCTGAATTAAATATTTGGAGTTTTCTAAACGTTTCAATTCTAGAAGTGCCCGGTCATAGGGAGGTAACAGCGCCTCCTTCTCTTCTTCGGTCAATGGTTTTTTACGTACAAAGAACCAATAAAAAAGACCTCCTAAGACAGCCAAAATTAGGAAACCTATCAAAAGGTATTTCCACCAATCGGGATTGGACTTCTCCACATTGATTAATGGCTTGATATCATACATTTTTTGCGCCACCGTGTCCACTGGAACTGTTTCTACATTAATTAACATGGAGTCCGTAAAATAACCTACCCCATTAATTTCTATACGCTGTGCAGGCAATTTGTAAGCTCCGGAATCAAACTGGGTAAGGGCGTATATTTTTTGTAGGGTAAGCCTATCTTTTTTTCGAGTAGTATCCGTAGCAAAGGCCTCTACGGTCTCCAATGGGGAAAATGTTTGACCTTCAGGGAAAAAAACTTGGTCCGTAGAATCTACATCTACGGTCACCTTCCATTGTATTTGTTCACCGATTTTAATGTAGGTGGTATCTACTGCGGATTTGATTTTTGGAGACGTCTGCGAATGCCCCACGGATGTAATTATGAAAATGAGTAAAGTAAGCAAGCGCATAGCGTATGCAGTCACTTTAGTACTTCGTAGACAATACTTGGTACTTCTCATTTATCCTCTTCGTTTAAAAAATCCCAGTAGTTTTTTCACATAACTTTCATCGACCCTGCAGTCCAAAACCCCGCAGCCAGATTTGGTAAAGGTTTCCTTAAAATAGTTTACCCTCTCCCTATGAAATTCTGCATAGGCATAACGAATTTTTTTAGATTGGGTATTAACCAATTTTAATTTTCCGCTTTCGGCATCCATCATCTGGACCATACCCAGACTTGGAATACTTTCTTCTCGTACATCATAAACCCGTATTCCAGTGACATCGTGTTTGTTGCCGGTAATCTTTAGAGTTCGCTCGTAATCCGAGGCGATAAAATCTGAAAGCACAAAGACTATGGCTTTCTTCTTCATAACGTTGGTGAGGTACTTTAAAGCTTCGGCGATATCTGTTTTGTTGCTTTGTGGTTTAAATTCGAGTAGTTCCCTAATTATCCTCAAGACGTGCGTTTTTCCTTTTTTAGGTGGGATAAAAAGCTCTACCTGATCCGAAAACAGGATAAGCCCTACTTTATCGTTATTCTGTAGAGCGCTAAAGGCTAAGGTAGCAGAAATTTCGGTAACGATTTCGTTCTTGAATTGGTTGGTTGTCCCAAAGAGTTCCGACCCACTTACGTCCACCACCAACATCATGGTCAGTTCCCGTTCTTCCTCAAAAATTTTAACGTACGGCTCGTTATACCTAGCGGTAACGTTCCAGTCAATACTGCGCACATCGTCCCCAAATTGATATTGCCGTACTTCACTAAAGGTCATTCCCCTTCCTTTGAACGTAGAATGATATTCCCCACCAAATATATGGTCGGAAAGACGACGGGTCTTTATCTCAATTTTACGTACTTTTTTGAGTAACTCTTTAGTATCCATTCTCTTCAGTAGACAGGTATTAGTATACAGTGATCAGTAAGAGGTCAACATTAATTTTTTCAAAATAGAATGTCGACTTTTCTCAGATAACCGTGAACTGATTTATGGTACTTCAATCTCGTTAACAATCTTATTGATTATTTCTTCGGAAGTAATATTTTCGGCTTCCGCCTCGTATGTAATCCCAATTCTGTGCCTCAGGACATCATGCACAACGGCCCTAACATCTTCGGGCACCACATAACCTCTACGCTTTATGAATGCATAACATTTGGCAGCGTTACCTAGGTTGATACTTCCCCTTGGCGATGCTCCAAAACTGATGAGGGGTTTCAGGTTCTCTAGATTATATTTTTCAGGATATCTGGTAGCAAAAACAATATCTAAAATATACTTTTCAATTTTTTCGTCCATGTAGACCTCACGGACCGCCTGCTGGGCACTAAGTATTTGCTTTAAGGAAACTACGGGTTTTACTGTCTCGTACGCCCCCAAAAGGTTCTGGCGCATTATCATTTGCTCCTCGTTCATCTTAGGATAGTCGATTACCGTTTTTAGCATAAAACGGTCTACCTGAGCTTCTGGCAAAGGATAGGTTCCTTCTTGTTCTACCGGGTTTTGTGTGGCCATGACCAAGAAGGGTTTATCCAGGATAAAGGTTTCATCCCCAATGGTAACCTGCTTTTCCTGCATGGCTTCCAATAACGCCGATTGTACCTTGGCCGGGGCACGGTTAATCTCATCCGCCAAAACGAAGTTGGCAAATATGGGTCCCTTTTTTATGGAGAAATCGTTCTCCTTCATATTGTATATCATGGTACCTACTACATCGGCCGGTAACAAATCTGGTGTAAATTGTATTCTGCTGAAACTTCCTTTTACGGCTTTCGCCAAAGTATTGATGGCCAATGTTTTTGCCAAACCGGGAACACCTTCCAATAAGATGTGACCCTGGCCCAATAGCCCAATAAGCAACCTTTCTACCATGTGCTTTTGACCTACGATCACCTTATTCATTTCTAAAATAAGTAAGTCAATAAAAGCACTTTCTTGGGCAATTTTTTCGTTTACCGCACTAACGTCTACAGTTGTATTTTCTTCCATTTAACAGTTTAAATTTTTGGTGTTGGTTGGTTATGATTTTAACAGTTGTGCAAATTGAAAATTTATTCATTGAGTAGCTGTTAACGATTGGTTAAAAAAAGGGAAAACCCCCTATTTTTATGAAGGATTTAAGGGATTTCTTTTTAATTTCACTGGCTTATGAAAGAGACATCCAAGTATTCCAGAATTATTGCTGGCACCATGACATGGGGCAATTGGGGAAAAGAGCTTTCTACCGCTGAAATGGAGTTATTAATGCACCGATGTTTGGAGCTTGATATAACCACCTTTGACCATGCTGATATTTATGGTGATTATACCAATGAGGAACAGTTTGGTAAAGCCTTTGGGAAAAGTGCCATAAAGCGGGAGAATATCCAATTGATTAGCAAATGCGGCATTCAATTCGACTCAGAAACAAGAAAGAATGAAGTAAAGCATTACAATTACGGGAGTGATTATATTCTGTGGTCTGCCGAAAGGTCACTGAAATTGCTGCAAACAGAATATTTGGACCTCTTGCTATTACACAGGCCTAGTCCTTTGATGCATCCGGATGAGATTTCCCAAGCCGTTCATAAACTTAAAAAAGAGGGAAAAATCAGGCAATTTGGGGTGTCTAATTTTACGCCGTCTCAAATAGCGCTCTTAGAGACGAGGCTTCCCGTAGAGGCCAATCAAGTAGAATTTTCGCTAACTGCGAATGAGGTAATGTATGAAGGGACTTTGGACGATTGTCTTACAAAGCATCGCCTTGCCATGTCTTGGAGCCCCCTGGGATTATATTTTAAGGAAAAAACAAAACAAACAACTCGAATTAAAAAGATCTTAAAAGAGCTTTCAAAGAAATACGAAGCCACAGAGGACCAACTCCTGTTGGCCTGGATTCTAAAGCACCCTGCAAATATTCATCCTGTTGTGGGAACCGCTACCCCAGATCGGCTAGCGCTGTCAATGGAGGCGGTCAAATTGAAAATGGAGCTAGATGACTGGTTTATTCTTTTAGAGGCCAGTAACGGATATGAAGTGGCTTAAAATTTTATACTATGATGAAAACAGCATTTATTACCGGGGCCACTAGTGGCATAGGGAAAGCCACAGCTGAGCTTTTCGCCAAGCAAAAAATTCGCTTGGTACTTTGTGGGAGAAGACAGGAACGTTTGGAAGATTTAAAAAATCAATTGGGTGCCAAAACTGATGTTCATATCTTGAATTTTGACATTCGGGACAAAATTGCCGTGCAACAAGCTGTGAAAGGGCTTCCAGAGGACTTTTCAAAAATTGACATTCTTATAAACAATGCTGGAAACGCACATGGTTTGGACACTATCCAAGAGGGTAATTTGGAGGATTGGGATGCCATGTTGGACATTAATGTAAAAGGGTTATTGTATGTATCCAAGGCATTACTTCCTCAAATGATCAATCGAAAGGCAGGCCATATTATCAATATTGGTTCTACCGCAGGGAAAGAGGTATATCCCAAAGGCAATGTTTACTGTGCCAGTAAGCATGCCGTAGACGCTATTAATCAAGGAATGCGAATAGATTTAAATGGACTTGGAATACGGGTTGGAGCCGTGAATCCCGGCTTAGTAGAAACAGAGTTCAGTAATGTAAGGTTTAAGGGTGATGAAAAAAGAGCTGAAACCGTTTATAAGGGATTTCAGCCTTTGAAACCGGAAGATATCGCAGATATCATACATTTTGTGATCACGAGGCCATATCATGTAAATATTGCGGATTTGGTCGTTATGCCTACGGCACAGGCTTCATCAACAATTGTCAACAAAGATTTATGATCAATAAGCGATTATTGGTTAAAAACTTACTCGCTCATAACGACGAAAATAGTTTTTATGATAAAAAGCGATATATAGCCATTGGCGAAAGAGAAGGCAAGGCAAAATTTTTAAAGCATGTTTGCGCTCTGGCAAATAGTAACCCAAGGAACAATTCCTTCGTTGTTGTTGGAGTGGAAGACGAAGATAACAAGATTGTTGGCGTAGATTTCTTTGATGACAGTAAGATTCAGAATCTGGTAAACGCATATCTGGACAATCCTCCTTTAATCTCTTATGAGAACATACCCTTTCCACACCTTCCGGAAGGGAAAGTCGTAGGTTTGGTGACCATCACTTCTAATGGCAAAGTTTGCGCTCTTCGTAGGAATATTTGGAAGTACTATGGGGGCACCGTCTATTTTAGGGAAGGAAGTATCAGCTTGCCAAAAGCAGATGGAATTGAACTTAAGGACATAAATTCCAAAGTGGTCGCTACCATAGAACAGCATGCTCGGAATAATATTGAACTTACGCTGGACGGCGTAATTGATTTTATGAATAATCGGCATAAAGACCTTGAAAGCGATTATAAAGTTTTTAAGGAGCAGTTCGTAGTTTGCTGGGCAGGAAAGAAAAAAACGGTCAAAGGCGAAACCTATTACTACCGTGTTGACATTGAATTGATCAATGAACAGGTCAAACTATTTTACTCCAACTTGGACGAGGTTACCATATCCTACGATGACCATTCGTTTAAAACAATCGAGTTCGTACAATTGGGGCTAGGCAAAAAACAGAAGTATTATCCTTTGGAGGAAGTGGTGATTAATTTTAAGGACAACGGTAAGTATCAAATACAATCCGAACTTGTTTTTTCACCTCCTGAATACGATAAGAAAACATTACACCATATTTTCAACGCTAACAACAGTTTACTCTTTAAAATTGAAAAAAATATAGCACTGAACCCTTCCGAAAAGGAGGATTTGAATCATTTATCAGATACGTATCTCATTAGTTATTTAAACGGATTTGAAGAGGCGAAAACAAAACTAGAAAAGGGTAGAAAATTGGTAAAAGAGAATTTTCCCGAAGTTTATGATTCGTTCAAAGAGGCACTTCGTATCATTAGAAAAGTAAAGTACAACTAATCAATTGTAATCCACAGATGTTGATAAGGGCTCAGTTTTAAGCGCCCTTCATTCAGCACAAGATCTTTCTTAGTAATGAGGTCTTTAGGATTTCTGCCAAAAGATATTCCAATAGAGAACAACCAAGCCACTTCTAGAAACTGTGTCTCTTCATCAAAATTGGATACAACCCATAAACCACCGCTTTCTCTTGTGCGCTCAAAGACGAAAACATGGCTATTAGAAGAAGGATGTAGGACCAAGTTATTGTTATCTGCTAACAGTGGTAACCCTTTACGCAATTGTATCAATTTCTTCAGGCCACTATAGATTTTGTAACTATGGTTTTTTTTCGATTTGAGCTTGTCCACAATTTTCCAATCCTGTACGGGCCTGTTTACCCATCTACTATCGTTTTTATGTTCTTCGTTGGTCCGGAAAGAGTAATCGTTCAATGTTCCTATTTCGTCTCCCATGTAAATCACAGGAATTCCCCCATAAGAGAGAATAATACCATGTAACATCAAAATTTTAGCAATAGATAGGTTAATTGCCACCTTATCCTTTTCCTCCAAAGCTTTTTCCAGCCCCAGGAGGGAAGCTGCACTTCCTGTAATTCTACCATCCCCGTTTTTAGGATTATACATAAAAATTAATCCTTTTGCCGGAGACCATTCCAAGCCTTGGCAATAGTAATCCAGTAGAAACTTTCTGTGGGCATTGGGGTTCCACCCCATGTCCCTTATGAAATCATCGTCATATCCCAAACCGATATCGTCATGACAGCGGATGTAATTGATCCATGTCGCATCGTTTGGCTTGGCAGGGATTTCCATAAGACTTTTATAGAGCAAAGAAGTCTGTTTTGTAGCGATAGAATTCCAAAGGAGGGCCATTAAAGAAGCATTATAGGCCACTTCACACTCGTTGCCTTCTAAAATTCCCTCCCCAAAATATTTTATAATATTTCTAGGGGCCACTATGGCCTCCGCTAAGAGTATGACCCCAGGGGCAATTACTTGAAGACATAACCTAAACAGGGAAATTAATTGATGGGCTTCCGGCAGGTTCTGGGAAATGGTACCTAGTTTTTTCCAGAGAAAGGCCAAAGCATCAAAGCGCACCACGTCTATTCCCATATTTGCCATTTTTACCAAATTGCCTAGCATTTCAATAAAAACCTCGGGATTGGAGTAGTTCAGGTCCCATTGATAACTATTAAAACAGGTCATGACCCATTTATCCATCTCCGGGACATGGGTAAAACTGCCAGGAGCGGATTCAGGGAAAATTTCAGGTAATGTTTTTTCGAACTCATCCGGAATAGTCCTATCGGGATAGGTATAATAATAATTTTGATACTTTTCATCTCCTGCCTTAGCCTTTTTGGCCCAACTAAATTCATCTGAAGTATGGTTTACCACAAAATCCAGCATAAGAAGAATATTCTTAGATCTTGCTAAAGCGGTAAGCGCTAGAAAATCGGCTTTTGTTCCAAATTTAGGGTCAATTTCATGATAATTGTTTACAGCATAACCTCCATCACTTTCTCCACTAGGTCTGGTTGTTATCGGCATTATATGGAGAAAATTTATACCAAGATTATTCAAATAGGAAAGCTTATTCACTAATCCGTTAAGGTCTTTGTTGAAGCGATCCACATATAACTGCATACCTACCAATCGTTCGTTTTGATACCAATTTCCTTGCTCTATTCTTTTTAGGTCTAGCGTTTTAAGCTCGTCCGGTCTCAGTTCAAATAATTGCTCCATCGAATCCAAAAGATTATGGAAATGGATTTTATTTTTTAAAGATTCTGGATATAGGGAGAAGAACAACGTTTTTATTAGGGATAAATTCGTCGCCAATCGTATATTGAATAAATCTTCTGTAGGATGTGTACCCTTTATGCCCTCTTTAGAAGTTAAAAGGCGATGTAATGCAGCTTGGTTCATGCTAGGATACGAGTTGGTTTTGGGTTGGTAGCGCGTTTATTGCACCATATTTGGTGGTCGTAATTGCACCAGCTCTGTTTGCCAAAGCAACCATATCTCTTAATGTTTCAGGTTTCTCATGTAGTTTATCCCAGTTGTCCAGTCCCGAAATTTGCTTTAACAAACATCCAATGAAAGCATCCCCTGCGCCAGTAGTATCAACCGGGTCTACTTTAATGCTTTTAACTGTGGTCTTAAAATTAGCCATACTTATATAAGTGCCATCCCCACCTAATGTTATAACAATAATTGGTGCCCCAATGTCATGAAGGTATTGGCAGGCTTCTTCTAGTGTATCCATCTTGGAGATGAGAAAAGCCTCATCTAAACTAAATTTACACAAGTTCGATTTTTGAATAAAAGGCATACATTTTTTAATGAAAATATCCTCTTTTCCTTTCCATAGGTCTACTCGGTAATTAGGGTCAAAACTTATGAATGATTTTTGCGTTAGCGCATCAAAAAAGTACCTATTATAAGCGTCCTCCAAGTTACCGCCAAGTAGTGCTGTTGCAGCACCAAAGTGTACCATGTTATCTTTGAATTTAATTTTTAGGGAAGAATCATATTTTAACTCCCTATCCGCTCCTCTGCTAAACACAAAATCTCTTTCACCATCTTCATCATTGGAGACAAAAGCCATAGTGGTAAAAACTTCAGATTTTTGAACCAATGAAATATCTACTTCCGCTTCCTCTAGTACATTTAGAAGGAACTTGCCAAAAGGGTCGTCTCCTACACACCCAATAAAAATACCCTTACCTCCAAGCTTACTAATTGCACAGGCTACATTGGCAGGTGCACCACCAGCTTTTTTAGAAAATTCGTTGGCCTTGGACAAATCTTTTCCCTGTTTTTCAGCAACGAAGTCTATAAGTAGCTCACCTATGCAATAAATGTTTTTCATGCGGTTTTAATTTTTCAATTTATCTAAATTAATTAGAAAAAGTAGCTTAAAGCATAATTTTAATGGTTATTGTTCAAATTATGCCGTAAGCCAAGCATGCAAACGTTGTAGTAGTTTTTGCATCCAATCTTGTGACGAAGAATAGAATTCCCTACCTTTTTGATGTAATTGAAAATAAATAAGAAAATGAGCATCTTCGACGAAATCAAGAAAAAACTAAGCCATGAATTTATAGACATAATTGAATGGCTGGACACTACCAATGATACCATTGTATATCGATTTGAAAGGTACCAGAACGAAATAAAAAATAATGCACAACTTATTGTTCGTGAAGGCCAGACCGCAGTTTTCGTCAATGAAGGACAACTTGCCGATGTTTTCAAACCGGGAACCTATACTTTGAACACAAAAAATTTACCCATCCTAACTACGTTAAAAGGATGGAAATATGGTTTTGATAGTCCTTTTAAAGCTGAGGTCTATTTTGTGAACACCCGCCTTTTTACAGATGAAAAATGGGGAACCAAAAATCCATTCATGTTAAGCGATGACCGTTTTGGACTGGTAGAAATCCGCGCTTTTGGCACTTACAGTTTTAGAATTAGTGACCCGGGTAAATTTGTGGTGGACGTTGTTGGTACGGATGGTAATTTTACGAACTACGAGATCAATGAACATCTGAAGAGCCTTATCGTAACCCGATTTACGGACACAATTGGAGAAGCTAACCTGCCCATTGAACTTTACGCAGCTAATACGAGTGAGCTTTCGGAGACTTGTCAGCAAGTGATGCAGCCCGAGTTTGGTCGGGTGGGTATTGAGCTGGAGAAATTTTATATAGAAAATGTCTCCATGCCAGAAGAGCTGAAAAAAGAGATTTTTGAATACAGCCGTCTGGATAAACTGGATATGACAAAATTGGCACAGTTTAAGGCTGCTAAAGCAATGGAAGCAGCGGCTAAGAACGAAGGTGGCACGGCAGGCGCCGGCATGGGAATGGGAATGGGTTTTGTACTGGCTCAACAAATGGGAAGCATGATGGGACAACCGACAGGACAACCTTTTGGTGCGCAACCCCAACAAGCTCAAGCAGCCCCTCCTCCTGTTCCTGTGCAAGTGAGTTATTACTATGCGGTAAATGGCCAACAATCAGGACCGGTATCTTTTGATAAATTAAAAGAGCTGTTCGCCAGTAGAACCATAAATAGGGATTCTTTGATTTGGAAACAGGGAATGGCCAATTGGACTAGTTTAAAGGATATTGAAGAGTTGAAGTCTTTTCTAGGAGGAAATACTCCACCACCATTACCTTCTAATTAGGGGTCATTATTATTATTGTTGAAGCAATCTACAATAAGTGATGGACGCCTCCATGAACTGTACATGACACAATTTAATCGATGCAAGACATTCAAAATTCCGAGCATAAAAAGGCCTGTGCCAACTGTGGGGCCGAATTAAAGTTCAAACCCGGTTCCCACCAACTTCAGTGTGCCTATTGTGGCTACGAGGAATTCATTGAACAGTCCAAAAGTAGTTTTGAGGAATTGGAACTGGAGCACTATTTAAAGATAGTTGGGGAAAATGCCTATACCGAGACTATTGAGTTACTCCACTGCAAAAATTGCGGGGCCAACCAACATGTAGAGGAGAACTATAAATCTTTAGATTGTGTTTATTGCGGGGAACCTTTAATTCGTGAGGATGTAGAAACCGAGGGTTGGATTTTACCGAGTGCTCTGGTGCCTTTTCAGTTGGACGTAAAAGAAGCAAGGGCAATTTTCAAAACTTGGGTTAGAAGCCTTTGGTTTGCCCCTGATAATCTCAAAAAGGCTGCCTTGAATCCGGAAGGATTGCATGGTTTATACCTGCCCTATTGGACCTTTGATGCCAACCTTTTTGCTTCCTATCAAGGACAAAGAGGAGATTATTATTATGAGACCCAAACCTACAATACCGATAAAGGGAAAAGAACGAGACAGGTGCGAAAAACTAAATGGACATATGCATCCGGTACAGTTAACGGTTTTGTGGATGATATTCTCATAAATGCGTCCCAAAAAAAGAGCAGGGAAATTCCTTCTAAAATTGCCTTCTGGAATTTAAAGGAGATGGTGGTTTTCAACTCCAAGTACTTGTCGGGGTTTGTAACGGAAAAATATACTATTTCCTTGAAGGATGGCCATCACCAATCCTTTCAGAAAGCAAAAAATATTGCTTACAACTGGATACGAAGGGACATCGGTGGAGATACACAACGCATTGCCAATGCAGATATCAAACTATCCGATGAAACTTTTAAACATATTTTATTACCGGTCTACATTAGTTCCTATCGTTATAATGGGAAAGAATTTCATTTCTACATTAACGGGCAATCCGGAGTTTTGAGTGGAAGTAGGCCTTATTCTTTCTGGAAAATTTTCTTTTTAGTAGTTTTCATTCTTGTGGTCATAGGACTAATTGCGATTTTTGCAAAATGATTTCAGGACGAACATTAGTTATAGGGGATATTCATTCAGGCCTAAAGGCCTTGCAACAAGTATTGAAGAGAGTTGAAATTACAACTAGGGATACCCTAATTTTTTTAGGGGATTACATAGACGGATGGAGCCAAGCCGTTGAAACAGTGAATTTTTTACTAGACTTGGATAAGACATACCGCTGTGTATTTCTCCGCGGTAATCACGATGAACTTTGTTACCAGTGGCTTGTTAACACTACGGATAACCCTACGTGGTTAATGCATGGTGGGGAGGCCACCGCAAAGTCCTACGAAAATATAGAACAACAAACCAAGGCAGCACATATTAGGTTTTATGAGAGTCTCAAGAACTATTATTTGGATGATGACCAAAGATTGTTCCTTCATGCGGGTTTTACCAACCTCAAAGGGATAGAACATGAGTATTTTACGAAAACCTTTTATTGGGACAGGACACTTTGGGAATTAGCGATGTCCTTAAATCCGAACTTGAACGAAAATGACCTACATTACCCTAAGAGGCTAACCAACTATAAAGAAATTTATATTGGCCACACCCCAGTAACGAGAATGGGTAAAACTACCCCACAGAAGGGGGCTAATGTATGGAATATTGATACAGGAGCCGCTTTCATGGGACCATTGACAATAATGGACGTAAACACCAAAAAATATTGGCAAAGTGATCCGGTCCATACATTTTATCCTGATGAAACTGGTAGAAATTGAAAAATGAAGTTAAATACGCCCTAAATCCGTATATTATTAACGAACTTTGATAAAAATTGTAGTATGGTCGAAAAAAATATAAGACTAGAAGTCATGCAGGCGCTTGAGCCTAAGGTAGAAGGATTCATGGATTCTTTTCTTATTCCTATTGCCGATATTTGGCAACCGACCGATTTTCTACCCGATTCAGATAAAGACGGTTTTTTGGAAGAAGTGAAGGATCTGCGTGAAGAAAGCAAGGAATTGGGTTACGATTTTTGGGTGACTATGGTCGCGGACACAATTACCGAGGAAGCGTTGCCAACCTACGAATCTTGGTTGATGGATGTGGTGGGCATAGACCAACATGGTGATCATAAGACCAATGGTTGGGCAAAGTGGGTGCGCGCTTGGACAGGGGAAGAAAATAGGCATGGTGATGTTTTGAACAAATATTTGTATTTATCCGGAAGGGTAAATATGAGAGAGGTAGAGATTACGACACAACACTTAATTTCTGATGGCTTTGACATTGGTACTGATCGTGATCCTTACAAGAATTTTGTGTATACATCTTTTCAAGAATTGGCCACCAATATTTCGCACAAACGTGTCGGACAGATGGCGAAGAAAAAAGGAAACGCCTTACTGGGAAAAATGTGTACCATTATCGCAGGTGACGAAATGCGCCATCATTTGGCCTACAGGGAATTTGTTAAAACCATATTTGGCGAGGATCCATCAGGGATGATGCTGGCCTTTGCAGATATGATGAAGAAAAAAATTGTGATGCCCGCCCATTTTTTAAGGGAATCTGGCGGAACTATTGGATCAGCGTTTGAAAACTTCTCCAATTGTGCACAACGCCTTGGGGTTTACACGGCACAGGATTATGTGGATATATTGAAGAAGCTAAATACCTATTGGGAATTAGACACTATTCGCTCGCTTAACGAGGAGGCCGAAAAGGCTAGGGATTACCTGATTAAATTACCGGCACGACTGGAACGTATTGCCGAGCGTATGAAATTTCCCGAAGACCAATACCACTTTAAGTGGGTAGAAGCAAACGGAGCATTATAGATTTAAAATATTAAAAACAAAAAACCCGATCTGTTTCAGATCGGGTTTTTTGTTTTGGTATGTAATTATAATTTTCCGTGGTCATGCTCTTCTTGCCATTTGAACAGTTCTGCCCATTTGCCTTCGTAGCACATTTTTGCTTGCATGGGCCAGGAGGCTGGATCATGTATCTGATATCTTTTTCCTCCTGTATCCAGTACTTTTTGGCAGTCTGCAACAGAAGCGTCGGACAACGCTTTCCATGTTTTTATTCCTGAATCCTTGAACATACCTTCTATTTTGGGTCCAATGCCTTCTATAACTTTAAGGTCGTCCTGTTTTATGGTCTTGCCAAAAACAGCTTTTGCAGCGGCTGCGTCAAAGGGAGTGGAAGCAACTGCAGCACCAGCCGCAAAAGAAGCAGCCGAAGCCCCTAGGTTACTGCTTGCGGATGCTTTCTTGTAACAGGCCTCTAAATCTGCCTTTAGTTTCGCATTCTTATCCTGTAATATTTTAATTTCAGCAGAGTTGTCAATAGTGGTATTTCCACTCTTACCTATTAGATAACCCAAAATTCCGCAGATTACTCCAACCAATAGGGGAATTAACCAGCACCAGATATTCATAGTCTCAAAATTCATAATCTTATTATTTAATGTTTAGTGATTTATTCTTTAGTTGAGGGTAACTACGGTTCGTCTATTTTTAGACCTGCCTTTGCTCTGTGGCATTGCTCTCAACTAAATCTGTTTGTTCTTTAGAAGAAACATCAATTTTAGCTTCCGAAATGCCGTTCCGCGTAAAATAGTCTTTTGCGAAATTGGCACTGTCTAGTCCAAGTTTCATATTAGTCGTACCATTCGTGTAGCATCGAGTTATATTGAAAACTTTTTAAACTGTTGATACCAGCTTTCATATTTCCATGCAAAGGCATCAATATGGAAGATGAGGAGTTTTTAGAATTAAAGTTGTCATTGCTATTATAAGCATAATTCCCGTCACTAAAAGCTAAAGGAAAGGACGTGGCCTCTGGTTCAGCCGGCATCACCGTTTCTTCGAGAGGTTCATCAGGTACATCAACGCTGCCACATTCGCTACAGTAGGTAATGTAAAAGTAGGTCCCCGCCAGAATGGTAATTAACATCAGTAGTAGATTTGTTGTTGTTTTCGTCATTGTTGAGGAATGTTTAGTGTTCGTTTCACAATGTATTAAAAAAATCTTAAAATTTTAAGGTTTCAGTCTTCTTAATTACTGGTAATCAGGAGGGAGTAATTTTTCCGATTATAGCGAATACCTATCCATTCATACAAATAAATGACTATAGTATGTAATTCATGTTTTTTGAAACTTACATTATTCCGAACTTACAGTAATAATAAATACGCTATCGCTCCCGATAAAGTTTCGGCATTGGGATGGCAGTTTATTATCTATTTGAGTTAGTTGGTTTTAGAACAGGCCCCATGATTATGCAAGTTATGGGGCTTTTTCGAACCCCACATTAGACTATATCCCATTCATACAATTTCAGCCTCCATTGATACAGATAAAAATTTTTTTCTTTCTAAAATGGGTATATTAAATGAAGAATCACGGAAAATGAAAACACTTAAGAAGAAACTGGTTAATTTTTTCAAGTTTATGTGTATGGTTGTGCTGCTGGGGACGCAGTCATTGTTGCATGGAAGCTGGTCAAACACCGATTCTGAACAAGAAACAGCCTAAACTATTTTTGAAAAAAAAGAAGTAGATTATTCAACCCTTGGACCCCTAAAAACGACGAGCGATTAAAGGGGTGAGAGGATTGTGCTTTCAGAGGTCAAACTGTATGCCTTGGGCGAGAGGTAATTGATCCGTATAATTTATAGTGTTCGTTTGCCTACGCATATATATCTTCCAGGCATCGGATCCACTTTCACGTCCACCACCTGTTTCCTTTTCACCTCCAAAGGCTCCACCGATTTCTGCTCCTGAAGTACCAATATTTACATTGGCAATACCACAGTCGCTTCCTGCGGTGGATAGAAAGCGTTCCGCCTCCCTAAGATTATTGGTCATTATTGCAGAAGAAAGCCCTTGCACCACACCATTCTGAATTGTAATGGCATTTTCAACATCGCCAGAATATTTTAATAAATAAAGAACAGGAGCAAACGTCTCATGCTGTACGATTTCAAAATTTGGCTCTGCCTCTGCAATAGCGGGCTTTACATAGCAACCACTCTCGTAACCTTCTCCATTAAGAACCCCGCCCTCAACAATGAGTTTACCACCTTCGGCAACAACTTTTTCCAATGCCTTTTCATAGTGACTTACAGCATCCTTATCGATTAATGGACCAACATGGTTGTTTTCATCCAATGGATTTCCAATGTGAAGTTGACCATATGCAGCAACTACGGCATCTTTTACTTTATTGTAGATGGACTCGTGTATAATTAACCTTCTTGTAGAAGTACACCGTTGTCCTGCGGTTCCAACCGCTCCAAAAACGGCACCGATAACGGTCATTTTAATATCTGCATCCGGCGTAACGATTATAGCGTTGTTTCCTCCTAATTCCAAAAGAGATTTCCCCAACCGTGCCGCTACGGCCTGTGCGACAATTTTCCCCATACGAATAGAGCCCGTTGCTGAGACCAATGGGATTCGTTTGTCTTGGGTCATCATTTCACCGACCCTATAATCCCCGTTTATAAGACAAGAAATACCTTCAGGCAAGTCATTTGCCTTAAATACTTGGGCGGCAATATTTTGACAGGCAACCCCACATAAAGGTGTTTTTTCCGAAGGTTTCCAAACGCATACATCACCACAAACCCACGCAAGTGCTGTGTTCCATGCCCAAACCGCCACAGGAAAATTAAAAGCGGAAATAATGCCGACCACGCCCAAGGGGTGATACTGCTCGTACATTCTATGTCCTGGACGTTCCGAATGCATCGTAAGACCGTGAAGCTGCCTGGAAAGACCAACTGCAAAATCACAGATATCTATCATTTCCTGTACTTCTCCTAAACCTTCTTGATAACTTTTACCCATTTCATAGGAAACCAATTTTCCCAAAGGTTCTTTCAACTCTCTAAGCTTATCTCCAAACTGACGGACGATTTCCCCACGTTGCGGTGCGGGTTTTTTTCTCCATGAAAGAAATGCCTCGGTAGCCGTTGACATAACTTTTTCGTAATCGGCCTTGGAGGTGGTTTTCACTTTTCCAATAAGTGATCCATCTACAGGGGAGTGGGATTCAATAATTGCCCCTGATGAAAAGTTATTCGAACCGGTAGAGGTTCCTTCGTTGACTTCTTTTATTCCTAATGCTTTTAGAGCATCTTTTATTCCAAATGCAGCCGCTACTTTTGACATTTTTATAACTTTTTGAATGTGTATTGTTAGAATTTCGACAAAGCTACGAATAAAGTCCTGAATTAATCTTGCGCTCTGATAACCGTAATTTTATTGATTTTTTCCTGCGCTACCTCATATATCAATACCAATTCTATGGGAGTACTACTTCCTTTTCTTCCTGTAATAAACTCATGGTCTATAGTTTTATTTTCAAAAATCGTTCGGGTCAATATTTTCGAGTGCAGATGGGGCGATTCTTTAAATAAATTGGCGTAGACCGCCTTACAATCATCGTATCCTTTTATAGTAATCGCTCCATTTGAAAATTCATGGACAGTAATGTCCTTATCGATGACAGACATAAATGCATCAATATCTCTATTGTTATAGCTTTCCAATTGTTTTTGCACTACTTCTTCTGGTGTCATTTGTGCTGTTAAGGTGGCTAAAGATAGAATAAGGCTAAGCGTAATAATATTTCTCATTAAAAAAATAGGATAAGGATAATTGCACCTAATGCGGGTAGGGCTTGAATAAAGAATATTTTTTTGGTTACGGTCCACGCACCATAGATTCCCGCAACGACGACACATCCTAGAAAGAACAGGGCAATGTTATCGCTCCATAGATTGTCATCTATAAAATAAGACCAGATTAATCCCGCTGCCAAAAAACCATTGTACAATCCTTGATTGGCTGCCATGGATTTCGTAGGTTCAAATAGTTCCGCAGGAAAATTTCGGAACACTTTTCTTCCCTTGGTTGTCCACGCAAACATCTCAAAATAGAGGAAATAGAGGTGCATCGCAGCTACGATTCCAATTAAAATATCGATTAGAATTCCCATAATTAATCTTTAGGTACAAATCGCTCATCCACAGGCATTACCGTACCGCAATTATCACAGGTCCTCAATTCTTTAGAGCCATAGAAATGTTTGAAATGGGCAAGAAAATCCTTTTCAATATCGTGCAAAGTAAAATAAGCCTCATAAAGCTTATGGTTACAATTATCACAGAACCAAAGTAGCCCATCGTCTACGTTCATATGGGCTCTTTTTCGTTCTATTACCAGTCCAATAGAATTTTCATGCCTTACGGGAGAATGGGGTACTTTGGCCGGATGCAAGTACATGTCCCCGGGACCCAATTTCATGGTTTTTTTTTGACCGTCTTCCTGAATATGGATTTCAATAGTACCCTCCAATTGATAAAAAAGTTCTTCCGTCTCGTTATAATGATAGTCCTTTCTTGCATTGGGTCCAGCAACTATCATCACAATGTAATCCCCAGCCTCTTTATAAAGATTTCTATTGCCCACAGGAGGCTTTAAAGTCTCCCTATTTTCTTCAATCCATTTGTTAAGGTTAAAGGGTGCTTGGATATTCATTTGAATAATTTTAATGAAAGTTAAAAAAACCATGGGGGCTATCCTAAACCCGGGGGAATAAAAAAGCCTTTGAATTTTTCAAAGGCTTTAATTATTGTATAATAAAGATGTTTTCTGCTGCAAAACTTGCCCTTGCATTTTATATAAAATCTATTTTTTCGTTCCTGGAATAAAGTAGCTCGACGAATATTCAAAAATATAGACTCAATAAGCGATAGAGGACTTAGGATAAAAAAGTCTAGGATAACATGGTGTACTATTTTTTGTAAAAAAGTTGTGTATAGTATAAGTTACCCGCTTTGTCTTCTTTAATGCTCACGGCAGTATGGGTAAAATCACCTTCCATTGTTTTCTTATGGCTAGAGCTATTGTTCCAGCCTTCGAAAACTTCTTGAGCGGTCCTGTAGTCCTTCGCTATATTTTCTGCGACCATTTCCACTTCCACTTCAGAGTGTATGCTAGAAGCCCTTGCACTAAAATTATCGTGACTTATAGTTCCCTTTCCTATCATGTAGTCCGTATGCTCATTGGCATATTTGTAGGCGACCTCGCTAAATTCCAAGACATTGGAACCCATGCTTATGCGATGATCATTTACAATAGACAAAAGCTCCCCCTCCAATAGAACCATGTTTGCTGTGGTAGCTATTGGAATTTCATCTATCGACTCACTTGTACAAGAAAAAATAAGTACAAAGAAAAGCGGGACAGCGTAGTGCAATCTCATTTTCATATAACGTTCTATTTGCAAGCAGGTCGCTCACCGCAGGGAAGTAGGTGTGTAAGAAGGGTATTCTTTTGTGTTCTCTTTTACGGTAGGGGAATACCGTAAGGTTAATATTAAGTAAAATTGAATAGTCTGGGTTGTATTGGAACGTTTTTTCGATGAAGTGCACATAATCAGCGAAAAAATACACGCATAATTTCAACTTTTTTGGAGGTAACTATTGTTCTTTGGTTATGGTACCTGAACGCAAAACGCGATCAAAAACGAAGGCACCAATTTGTTTGATGGGCTGGTATAACTTGGATTCATATTTTGTATCCTCATCCAGAATATCAAATTCACTACTAAGTCGATCAAAGAAAATTAGGAAGGCCCCAAGGATGACGCCTACTTTTAAAACGCCAAAAATACCTCCCGCAATTTTATTTATAAGTCCCAACATGGCAAAGTCGGCAATTTTCGTCAAGAATTTTCCCGCTATATGAACAATCAGAACAATAAGGATAAAAGTAATGATAAATGCTGCGATATTTATGTTTTGTTCATCCCATTCCATATGATCGGAAAGATAATTCCCGGTTATATAGGAAAAGTGAAATGCCCCATAAATACCGGCAATAAGCGCGATTATGGAAGCGATTTCTACAAAAAGGCCGTTTTTCAGCCCTTTCCAAAATCCCCAGACCAACATTAGTCCCAATATGATATCTAAAAAGCTCATTTAAAAAAGTGTTTAAACAAATATAGAACTTTGATTAGTACCTTTACTATTCCAAAAATCAACTACTAAAAGAGAAGCTAAAAATGGCTAGGGATATACAATTAAAGGAGCGTTGGGACTTTTTGGTAGGGAAGCTTTCTAAGAAGTTCTCTGATGGTGACCCTATGGAGTTGGATGCCATAATCTATTTGGTAGGCGTTCAGGAACTGGGACAATATCACAGGAAATATAAAAAGGATGACAAGCTCGACTTGATGCACATTGCCATATGTAGGTTGTTGGAGCCTTACGGATATTACGAATTTGATTTCTTCGATGAAGAAGGGTGGCCACACTATAAGATTAAGGAAGAACTACCAATTTTAAAAGCCGGGGAACAGTCAATTTTAATGAAAGAGGCTATCGTCGAATATTTTTTGGAAAAGGAATTTATTAGTTAGTGGAATCCAAACCCTATTATGCCGTAATATTTACTTCCACCCGAACAGGAGGGGATAACGGTTATTCAGAAATGGCACTTGAGATGGAAAATTTGGCGAAAGACCAACCGGGATACCTTGGAATGGAAAGTGCTAGGGAAGAAATTGGAATAACCATTAGTTATTGGGAGAGTTTGGAAGCGATTGGCGCTTGGAAAAGGCATACTGATCATTTGGTTGCCCAAAAGAAAGGCATTAGGGATTGGTATAGTAAATATCATGTTAGAATATGCCGGGTTGAGCGGGAATATGTCTTCTCCAAATAAAATACACACTACTACAACGTTGGCGTAGAGTTTTACATTGTAAAACCCACTAAATCCCTTTATATTTATTTCCGCAGCCTATTTGCTAGATGCTGTCAAAGAAATACGGCTAAATTAATTTTATGGGAACATTTATAATTTCATTAGATCAAGGAACTACAAGTTCCAGGGCCCTTCTTGTAGACCAGAAGGGTAAAATTCAGGGAATGGCACAAAAGGAATTCAAACAGATTTTTCCTAAATCCGGTTGGGTGGAACACGATGCCATGGAAATCCTTGGGTCTCAATTGGGTGTTTTGAAGCAATTGATTTCAGAAAATAATGTAACCCCTTCAGAGATTAAGGCAATAGGCATTACAAATCAGCGTGAAACGGCTGTAGTATGGGATAAGGATACGGGCCAGCCGGTATATAATGCTATCGTATGGCAGGATAAACGCACGGCGGATATTTGTGAAGATTTAAAGAAGGACGGATTAACGGAGCACGTAAGAAAGACAACAGGTTTGGTTATAGACTCCTATTTCACTGGAACCAAGGTCAAGTGGGTCTTGGATAATGTGAAAGGGGCACGGGAAAAGGCCGAAAAAGGTGAACTACTTATGGGAACCATAGATTCTTGGTTGGTTTGGAATATGACCAACAAAAAGAACCATGTAACCGATTATACCAATGCTTCCAGAACATTAATTTACGATATAGTCAATCTAAAATGGGATGATAAAATGCTGAGCGCATTGACCATTCCTAAAAATATGTTACCAGAGGTCAAACCATCTGCCTATCATTTTGGAGATTTTGAAATTGATGGGGTGAAAATACCTATCGCCGGTATCGCTGGAGATCAGCAAGCGGCACTTTTTGGTCAAGGTTGTTTTACAAAAGGAACGGCTAAGAACACCTACGGAACCGGTTGTTTTATGTTGATGAACACTGGGGAAGAGCCTCAATTTTCTAAGAACGGACTCTTAACGACGATAGCGTACGGTCTGGACGGAAAGGTGAATTATGCCTTAGAAGGCAGTATTTTTATAGCCGGAGCCGCCATTCAGTGGCTCAGGGATGGTTTGGAACTCATAAAGGATGCCAAAGAGACGCAAGAACTGGCAGATTCCGTTGAAGGGGAAAGTTCGGTTTACGTGGTGCCGGCCTTTGCAGGTTTGGGAGCACCCTATTGGGACATGTATGCCAGAGGGGCCATTTTTGGACTAACGAGAGACACGGGAAAGGCCCATTTGGCGAAAGCTACATTGGAATCGCTTGCCTACCAAACAAAGGATATACTAAAAGCAATGGAAGATGATTCTGGCATTCAATTAAAAAATCTTCGGGTGGATGGCGGCGCTTGTGCCAATGATCATCTAATGCAGTTCCAAGCGGATATTTTGGATACGGAGGTACACAGACCGGAAGTTATAGAATCCACGGCTATGGGAGCGGCTTTTCTGGCAGGTATCCAAGTAGGTTTGTGGAAGCAGGAAGATATCGATCAAAACCGACCTATGAACCGTATTTTCAAACCCACATTTGATCGTGTCAAAAGAAAAAGACTTTACAAGAACTGGCAAAAAGCAGTGGAGCGTACCAAAGGATGGGAGGAGCACTAGAAGTTGCCTAGGATAGTCCACTACTTAAGTCCTGCATTGGTATACAACGAATAGGATTATCAGCATGTAGGTGCTGGGTGAGGAACTGAACTTTTTACCGCAATGGATACGTCACCACATCCCTAAAAAGCACCTACTAATAAAATTAATAGTAAGCTATGAAAAATATAAAATTCTCCAATCTAAATAGGGACAAGATAATATCAAAACTATCCAAAGAAGATTACGACCTGGTTGTAATAGGAGGGGGAATAACAGGCGGAGGCATTGCCCTTGATGCGGCCTCTAGGGGCATGAAGGTGGCCTTGGTGGAAAAGAACGATTTTGCATCTGGAACGAGTAGTAAATCCACCAAATTGATACATGGTGGCCTACGGTACTTGAAACAATTCGATTTTTGGTTGGTTAAGGAAGTCGGTTCTGAGCGGGCCATAGTTCATAAGCTCGCTCCTCACTTGGTCCTGCCTGAAAAAATGCTATTACCGTTAATTGAAAACGGGTCCTATGGGAAATGGTTAACTTCCATAGGGCTGAAGGTTTATGATATTTTGGCGCAGGTAACGGGTGATGACAAGCGCAAAATGTTGGAGAAAAAGGAGGCTTTGAAACTGGAACCCCTATTGCCAAAGAAAATTTTGAAAGGTGCCGGATATTATGCCGAATATAGAACGGATGACGCCAGGCTTACCATTGAAAATATAAAAACAAGTCTTCAATTTGGAGCTATTGCATTAAATTATGCAATGGTTAAAGATTTTGTTTACAAGGAAAATAAAATTTCAGGGGTAGTCATAAACGATGCTATTTCCGGGAAGGAATTCAAGATAAAGACCAAGTATGTTATAAGTGCCGCCGGGCCATGGGTAGATGAGCTCAGAAGCGTAAATAATTCAAAAAAAGGGAAAGCGCTTACATTTGACAAAGGGGGTGCATTTGGTTTTTCCAAAAGAGAAACTGCCTGTAAAACAATCCGTTTATTTTGATATCCCGGACGGTCGAATGATGTTCGCCATTCCCCGTGGTAAGGTTACCTATGTAGGAACTACGGACACCAATTATAATAATGACAAAGACCATGTCCGCACAGATTTGGCGGATGCCATTTATTTGCTATCGGCCGTGAACAATATGTTCCCGAAAATCAATTTGGAGATGGAAGATATCGTCTCTTCCTGGGCAGGATTACGACCACTAATCCATG
The DNA here is from genome assembly GCF_027474845.2 of Maribacter aestuarii. Lineage (NCBI taxonomy): Bacteria > Pseudomonadati > Bacteroidota > Flavobacteriia > Flavobacteriales > Flavobacteriaceae > Maribacter > Maribacter aestuarii. The sequence goes on along the minus strand of NZ_CP107031.2, from coordinate 1,553,583 downwards.
AGGAAGGCAAATCGGCATCGGAACTGTCGCGCAAAGATGAAATTTTTACTTCAGACACAGGACTAATCAGTATTGCGGGAGGTAAGCTTACAGGTTACCGTAAAATGGCGGAACGTGTAGTAGATCGTATTGCAAAAAAATTGGAAGAGGACTATAACGTGGAGGTTAAACCATGTAATACGGAGAATATTCCCTTATGCGGGAACGATTTCAAAAAATATAAACATGTTAAGAAATATATAAGCGAGATTCATAAGCGTATTAAAGAAGATGGGTTCACCGAGCACGACGCTTGGTTTTTGGTCACCAATTATGGCAAACAGACGGAGACGATTTTGGAATACTATAAAAATCGAACAGAAAAGGACAACCATACACGTATGATTTTGGCAGAACTTGAATTCGGAATCGCTTACGAGATGGTGGAAAATCCAATGGATTTCTTCATCAGAAGAACTGGCAGACTATACTTTGATATTGATAGTATCCGTGATTATAGCAAGCCTATTCTAAATGAATTTAAATCAGCTTCTAAAGTGGACGATGCTAAAATTCTGGAATGGAAGGAAATTCTGCAAGAAGAGCTTAAGGAACATTCTGACTTTTCCTTGGAAAGGGCTTAGCAGAAAAGAATTAAACAAAAACAAGTATCACCAAGGATGGAATAAATTAAGATGTAATGATTTATAAAAGCACATATAAATTAAAAAGGTTTTTTTTCATTTATTCGGTTGGGCCCATATTAGGGTCGATTGTAGTATTCTTTGCGGCTTGCTCTTCATCCGGCACTTCCAGTACTAATGAAGGTTCCCAACTGCCGGAAATACCGTCAACTCCCGAACCTGAGATTCCTAGTTTAACTGATGATGAACTTTTGGACCTCACACAGCGAGAGACCTTTAGATATTTTTGGGATTTTGCCGAAGAAACCTCTGGCGGTGCCAGAGAACGTTACCATCCTAATGATCCATTGAACGACCCGAAAACGGTAAGTATTGGTGGAACAGGTTTTGGTTTAATGGCTATTATTGTTGGTGTAGAGCGTGGTTATATTACCCGTGAGCAGGCAATAGAACGTATAGGTAAAATTATGAATTTCCTGGAGTTTGCAGATCGCTTCCACGGAGCGTGGCCCCATTGGTTGGACGGTGACACCGGAAAAGTCAGGCCGTTTGGAGAAAAGGATAATGGCGGCGATATTGTAGAGACAGCATTTTTGGCCCAAGGCTTAATTTGTGTTAAAGAATACTTTAAAGATGGCGGAGATGAAGAAAAGGTTTTATCGGAAAAGGCCGATGAACTTTGGAAAGGTGTGGAGTGGAATTGGTATACCCAAGGTAAAAATAGCCTCTATTGGCATTGGAGCCCTAATTTTGGCTTTGACATCAACCTGGAACTCAAGGGATATAATGAAGTATTAATCGCCTATGTAATGGCTGCTGCTTCGCCAGATTTTTCTATTACCAAGGACGTCTATACTAATGGTTGGGCCTCTAACGGTGCAATTATTTCGAACATTAACGCCTATAGCATTCCTTTAATAGCAGACCATGCTGGTAACTCCCCTAATGGCGGACCTTTATTTTGGGCCCATTATTCGTATTTAGGCCTTAATCCGAATAACCTTAGTGACGATTTTATAAATTATTGGGACGTCACAGTAAATCATGCCAAAATCAATAACCGCTATTGTATTGAAAATCCGAAAGGATTTCTTGATTATGGAGCGGACTGTTGGGGGTTGACCGCAAGTTATTCCCGAAATCCAGATGGTAGCTTGGGTTATAATGCACATAGTCCTAGTAACGATGTAGGGATAATATCACCAACGGCAGCCATAAGTTCACTGCCCTACACCTCTGAAGAATCCTTAAAGGCTTTACGCTATTTTTATCAGCATAAGGATAAATTATTAGGACCCGCTGGTTTTTATGATGCCTTTAGCCCACAAAATAATTTTTGGGTAGCTCAAGCCTATTTAGCCATAGATCAAGGCCCTGAAATTATCATGATAGAGAATTATAGAACGGGTTTATTTTGGAATCTCTTTATGGAAAATGAAGATGTTCAAAATGGACTGGACAAACTCGGTTTTAAATATTAAAACTATATTAATTTGCTATTGATGGGTTTGCTAGACTATTTAAAAATCAAGGAATTATAGTATTTAGTCGGCGGAATTTACTGTAATCGACTCCACCGATGTGTGCACTTGAATTTGTTCTAAAAGAGGAAAAGTTTTACCGTTTTTTGGACTATCTTAAGGCATATCATTTGGTTATAGACGCCATATAGAAATAAAAAAATGAAAAATATTATCATCATACTGTTCGTATGCTCTAGCGTTATTCTATCTGCTCAAAATGATGGATGGAACATCGAGGTAAACGACAATTCCGATTATACTGGGATTGCGATTGCTAATGGAAGAATTGGGATGCTTACCTCACCAAAACCTTTAGAAATTCAGCATATCGTCCTGAACAACGTTTACGATGTGGACCCAAATCTTAAGGTCAGCCAAATCCTGCACGGTATGAACTTTGGGAATCTGGACATGTATATAGACGGAGTAAAGCTGAACGAGAGCAACATTAGTAATTGGAAACAGACCATGCACATGAAGGAAGCTTCCCTTACCACCTCTTTTGAGTTTCAGGATAAGGTCAGAATCTCTTGTACGGTCTACGCACTACGGAATGTACAATATACCGGCTACATCGACATTAAAGTTACAGCCAAAAAAGCGCTGGAATTAAGGGTCGCGGGAAAAATCGTTATACCTAAGGAATACCAAAAACCGACGAATACCTACCAAGTCCTAAAAGATGTGGAGACCACGATGCCCATTTTACAATCAAAAGCGATGAGTCCTTTTGGCAAACATTTAGTAAGTACATCAGGGACATTCATTTGGCATGCCATCAACTCCTCCAGAGAGAACCAAAGGCCAGAATTGACGCATACAATCATTAACGATTACGAGAATACACTTTCCTTTGATAAAAGGATATCCAAGAACGAGGTATTTGAATTTGCTTGGACCGGGGCGCAATGTACGACCAAGGATTTTTCGGACCCTAAATCGGAATCGGAGCGCATGGTCATTTATAATTTGCTCAATAGCAGGGAGGTATTGCTTGGACAGCACAAAAAATTATGGGGAGAGCTATGGGAAGGGGATATCGAAATCGAAGGTGACCTCACCTCCCAGCAAGATGTACGGTTGGCGCTCTATCACTTGTATGCCTTTGGCAGGGGAGATTCCAATTTGAGTATCGCCCCCATGGGGCTTTCGCTGCAAACCCCGTATAACGGACATATTTTCTGGGATACCGAATTGTGGATGTTTCCTCCGTTATTGGTATTCAATCAGGATATTGCCCGTTCCTTGGTCAACTATCGTTCGGATAGACTGGAACAGGCCCAACAACGCGCCGTAAATTATGGTTATGACGGTGCCATGTTCCCTTGGGAAAGTGACGATACCGGGGAAGAGGCTACACCTCCTTTTGCACTTACAGGACCTTTTGAACATCATATTACCGCCGATATTGCCATTGCCTTTTGGAACTACTATCGCGTAACCAGAGATAGAAAGTGGTTGGAAGAAAAGGGATATGATGTGATGAAGGAAATAGCCGATTTCTGGGTGAGTCGCGTAACAGAGAATACAGATGGGAGTTACTCCATAAACAATGTTGTAGGCGCAAATGAGTTCGCCCCTAACGTAAATGATAATGCCTTTACCAACGGAGCGGCGATTACCGCGCTCAACTACGCCGTAGAGGCGTCGGAAGCACTGGGAGTAACACCCAATCCAAAATGGAAAGAGGTTGCCGATAAGATTAGGATACTTCAGTTTCAAGACGGCGTTACTAAGGAGCATAGCTCCTATGATGGCGACATCATAAAGCAGGCAGATGTAAATCTATTATCCTTTCCGCTGGCTATTGTAAATGATGAAAAATCCATACTGAAAGATTTGGAATACTATGAACCCAAACTTTCCCCGGAAGGTCCAGCCATGGGGAAATCTATCTTTGCCGTACTTTATGCGCGCCAAGGGGACGTTAATAATGCTTATCGCTTGTTCAAGGAAAGCTATGTACCGAATCAACAGCCACCATTCGGGGCGCTGTCCGAAGTGGCAACCAGCAATTTCTCGTATTTTGCTACGGGTGCCGGAGGCATGTTACAGACCGTACTTTTTGGATTTGCAGGTATTGACTTTTCGGACGAAGGAATTGTTCAACGGAATCCAATTCTCCCGAAGGAATGGAAATCGTTGACCGTAAAAGGTGTTGGGCCGGATAAGACGCGATACGAAATAAGCCATAACTAGGTATCCAAAACTTTAACAGCTTCTAAAGGAATTCCAGGTTTAAGGCTAAGTCAAAAAGGTATTAAATACTTTTCTGGGATTATTAAGGAAACCTGTGAAATAAAAGCACCCATAATAGGCACATAGGGAATTAGATTAACGCATTTCAAGATTGGGAGGATAGTTTTAATCCAACTTATCCGTCAGATCCAAAAAGACCTTCTTAGGGTTCTTGCTTTCATAAAGAACGCTATAGACGGCATCAATGATTGGGGTCTTCACCTTTTTCTTGAAATTTTCTTTTATGGTATAGGCGCTTTTTGTGGCATAATATCCTTCGGCAATCATACTCATTTCCATCTGAGCACTTTTTACAGTGTAGCCCTTTCCAATCATGTTACCGAACATTCGGTTTCGGCTAAAAATTGAATAACCGGTAACCAACAAATCCCCTAAATAGGCAGATTTGTTGATGTTCCGATCTATGTTATGAATACGTTTTGTATAGCGTTTCATTTCTCGGATAGCATTGCTCATTAACACACTTTGAAAATTATCCCCGTAGCCCAGGCCATGTGCGATACCCGCAGCTATGGCATAGATGTTCTTGAGCATTGCCGCATATTCTGTTCCGATGATGTCCTTGCTTATATTAGTTTTAATGTAATTGCTAGACAGGTTTTTGGCAACGAATTCCGCCTTTTCCTTATCCGCACAGGCAATGGTTAAATAGGAAAGACGTTCCATGGCTACCTCCTCCGCATGACAGGGCCCGGTAATGACCCCAATATTTTCAAAGGGGATTTTATAGGTCTCGTGAAAATGTTCTCCAACAATAAGCCCAGTTTCGGGAACAATGCCCTTGATGGCCGAAAAAACGATTTTATCCTGAATAGAAACAGTAAGTTTTTCCAATTCCTTGACAAGAAATGCCGAGGGGATAGCAAATATTAAGATGTCAGCACTATTAACAGCTTCGTTTATATCATCGGTCAATAAAAGTTGATCCGTTTTAAATTCGACGGAGGTGAGATAATTCGGATTATGCTTTTGGATTTTGATATAGCCTATAGCATCGGAGTTACGCATGTACCACCCTACCTTTTCTTGGTTAACGGTCAGCATTTTTACAATGGCCGTTGCCCAGCTACCACCTCCTAAAACCACAAACTTTAAATCTTTCATCGTTTACTCAAAATAGTAGTTCAAAATTACCAAATAAATAATAGGATGTTAAACGCTATAAATCAGACATATACCTTTTTTGGCATGGTGCTTGTTTTCATAGTAGTGAATTTTAAACGTAAAGACATGAAAGCATTAAAACTACTATTTGGATATTCGCTTATGGCTACCCTGTTAGTTTCGTGCTATGCGGATGTCATCATTGAAGATGAGTTTATAGAAGAATCGGCGTTCAATACAGATCAGGTTTTGCAGGCATATGACTTATGGTATGTAGATATAAACCAAACCCGGGGTGGTGGTGAAGTTCCTTTTTTGCAACGTGCGTTTACTGTCACATTCAATAATGGAGTTTTCTATGCGAATAATAATATTGTAGGCATAGGAAAAACTGGAAATGGTTTAGGAATCGATGTAGGTTTTTATGAAACACTTAGAGGAATTGTGGAAATTGACCACGATGTGGACGGGAATTGGTTATTGGAAGTTTATGCATTAAACGGAAACACATTGGAATTATACGACGCCAGTATGGATACTTCCTATTTCCTAAAGGGATATCAAAGGAATAATTTTGATTATGATCAGGTATTCTATGACAACATCAATTACTTCATTCAGGAGTACGATGCTTGGGAAAAAGTATATACAAGCGAAACCGGAGTGCTTAATGATTTTGATGAGGAGAACTTTTTACAGTTTTTACCTGCTTTGTTTCGTTCTTCAATAGACCCTCAAGGAACAGGTTTAGCCAATTTACAATGGGATTATGAGGGGGATTATGAAGTCTATGATATTGCTGGCGATGATTCGCTAAAAGCCTTGACATTGGATTATGATTTTTTGGGTGACGATTATTTTGAACTATATGTAATTAATGATAGTACTATTGAATTGTACCACCCAGATAGTGAAACCGTATATGAATTTAAGGGAAGGGGATACCAGCAGTACTTGAAGTCTGGAAAAGGTTCTATGGAGAAGAAAAGAGTAAAATCGTCTAATCCTTCTATGCAGGTAGAAAGGCGAAGAAAAAAATAAGTTTTTAGTTGGTTGGTTAGTTGAAAATTGCCTTTGCTTTTAGGAGCAAAGGCAATTTTATTTATGTGTTATCGCAGGACTTTAAAATGTTCGAGTTTAATATCGTCCAGACCCTTATCATCAAAAGGATATTCTAGATCATTCTGGATGTTGTACAAGGAGATAAGTATGAATTCTGTTAGGACAACCACAAAATATACCGCCATATGGTTATAATTTTCCCCAATGTTGAATATAATCGTGGGAGCGTAAATAAGGGGGAACACATATATGAATACTTTACAGTAGGCCTTTAGGCTTAAGGGAGTCCTATGCACATGAATACCGTTCAAATTGTCGATGGCCTCATGAAGATCACACATGTATTTGAACAATTTATCTTTTAGTCTTTTAGGAATGGTATCTCGCCTACTCAATATAAAATCATATATCTTATCAATCTCATCATCTAAAAACCGGATACTCCCATTTTGGCTTTTTAGATGCCTAATGGTATTGTCTTCTATACTTTGCATCAACTGCTTTAATACGGATTCTTCTTCTGCCAACAAGCCGCTTGTGGTAATAAAATAATGGAGTGTTTTCATGGCACTCCTATATTGACTTAAATGTTCCAGCGCTTTTTCACGTCGTCTAAAGGACCCTCTAATGGTAAAAACGAGGGGAAAAATTATCGCTATACTTAATAGCGTTAAATCCACATTAAAAGAAATTTTAAAGTGATAACAAGCAAAAACAGAAGCTATTGATATTAGGGCGACCAATAACGTCCTGTAATTTAACGATGAGAGATAGAGTTTAATAATTTAATTTTTAATACTTTACAGGTAAAGTTAGTCGAAAATGGGAAAGATACAAACTAAACTAGGTCTGTCCACCATCTGTGTGATATTGACTACTTTCTGTTTTGGACAAAAAGACGATACTGGAAAAAAATTGGGTAAGGTTTCAAAACTGTTCAGAACCGAAACAGTACTGCCCGTTCAGATGTCCTATAGTAATAGGGACCTTAAAAAATTGACCAATGATAGTACCTATATCAATATAGATCTTTCCTATTTGGAAGATACTGACACAATTAGGGTAATGCCTATCCGTGTTCGGGCCCGGGGAAATTTCAGGAGAAAGAACTGTTATTTTTCACCAGTTAAAGTGAGAATCAAAAAAGATGATGCCAAAGGCACTTTGTTCAAAGGAAACAAGAAATTAAAATTGGTCCTTCCCTGTTTAAAAGAGAATAGCGCCAATGATAACGTCATTCAGGAATTGTTGGCGTACAAGCTCTACGAAACCATATCTCCGTACCATTTTAGAACAAGGCTTTTAGACTTGACTTTGAACGAAATAAAAGGCAAAAAAATACATGAGCATAAAATAAAGGCATTTTTCATTGAGGATATAGATGAATTAGAAGATCGCTTCGGTGGTAAGGAGCTCAAGAGAAATGTACATCCGTTACAACAGGATTCTATAATTTCTGTTCGGAACGCCTTTTTTCAGTATATGATTGGTAACACCGATTTTTCCACAGGGTACCAGCATAACCAGAAAATATTGTTCGTGGATGGATTTTCTATCCCTATTCCCTATGATTTTGATATGTCCGGATTATGTAATACGAGTTACTCCGTTGTTTCTCAAATTGACGGGTTGGTATTACCGCTAGAAAAAGTAACTGACCGTTTGTACAGGGGATTCGAGAGATCTGAAAGCACTATGCAAGCTGTAAGAGGTGAATTCTTGGACAATAAATCAAAAATGATGGCTATCCTGGAAGACCACCGGAGGTTTTTTGAAAGTCCAAAGGTTTTTGAAATAAGTAAAAAATACATTTTGGACTTCTTTGATATTCTGGAAAGCCCCGCCAAGTTTAAATCAGAAATATTGATAAGGGCAAGGACAAAATAATCAAGGTTTATTGTCAAATAATTCTGTTAACGGTTTGCCTTGTGATGCACTTGGCAAAGGAATGTTAAGTAGCATAGACAGGCTTGGTGCTATATCTATGGGATGGATAGCTCTTACCGATTCTCCTTTTGGAATTCCTTTGCCCATCCAAACCATAGGCACTTGTGTATCATAAGAATATCCTGACCCATGAACGGTACCATTCACCTTTTCTATAGCTATATTCGGATTCGGGTGTATAATGGTTCCAGAAGTATATGAGACCAATAAATCTCCTGACCTTTTTATGTGATACCCGTTCTGCATAGTTTTTCGTAAACCTTCTTCATAAACCTTAGTTTGTAAATCATCTGCGGTTAAAACTAATGCAACGTCTGGCAATGTCATTAAAAAATTTCCAGCTTCTTTTTCCACCATGGTCATGGTCAATTTTTTTCGTCAATAGTTGTTCTGTTAAGGTATAGGTTGTTTCCATTAACGGTACTCACCCAGGAACCATCTCCGTATTTAGTGTCCAAGAAAGCCTCTAATTCTCTTGCATCCCCAATGGTACGTGCAATGGCGGCATCCAACTTGTTTTCTTTTAAAAAGGATACGTTTTGTATAGCTCCGTGGTCGGAGGTAAGAAACAAAGTATAATTATCCTTCCCAACGTTCGTGTCCAGTGCGTTTAAAAGTGTGGCTATATCCTGATCCAACCTAAGATAGATATCCTCCATTTCTACAGACTGCGGGCCAAAAGTATGTCCGATAACATCAGGAACGGAATAACTGATGCTTAGAAAATCAGTAATCTCGTCCTTTCCCAATTTCTCTTCTTGTAAAGCGGTGATGGCAAATTCTGTAAGTAATGTATTTCCTTTTGGCGAAACCCATAAAAGTTGAAATTCAGTCCCTTTAGTCCTCGCCTCAGCTCGCATAGTTTTAAAATCATATGGAAATGTCGGGCTTGTTTTTCCGCTCAAGGAAGGTTCAAAGGCGTTATTGTCAGGAGCGCTAGCATTATAGGTTTCTATGGGATACAAGGTATTCCAAGTTTCGTTCAAATAAGCATCGGATTTTTCTTCACTATTGAATTTGGTCACCCAATCAGGTATATTTTTCATATAAAAACTACTACTTACAAAATAACCTGGGCTGGATTCCCAATCATGCCAGTAGGCCGCATCTGCTGCTTTACCGCCTGGGAGAATAGCCCCTCTATCCTTTATGGAAACACTTATGACCTTGGATTTAAAGTTGCTTGCCTGCTTCAGCTCATCGGTAATGGTAGAGGTCAATAATTTTTTTGGGGAAGCGCCGTACGGGTTCTCCACAACGGAACCCACTATGTATTCTTGATCATCCGACACATTTCCGATAACCGCTTTTGTCTCCCTATCATACCAAGAATTTCCAATAATACCATGATAGGACGGTGTCGTTCCCGTATAAATTGAGGCATGACCAGGTGCGGTTTCAGATGGAATGTAATTCACGTTCGTATTCTTAAAATTAAAACCTTCACGTAATAATCTTTTGAAGCCGTCTTCACCATATCTATTTTGATATCTATAAAGATAATCGGCCCTCATTTGGTCAATCACAACACCAACGATTAACTTAGGAGAGGGACCTTCTTGTGCTGAAGTCTTGGGAATATAGAAGATAGACCACAGTAAAATCAATAGATATGGGTAAATGAATTTAGAGGTGAACCGCATAATAGACGAAATTATAATTCTTTAGTCTTTAGTTTACTTAAAACTTTCATTGGAGAAGTTAAGTGTTTTATTTAAGGGATACATCTTCCATAATCATCGGATCAATTTGAATGGAATCTGTAGAATGTAATACAGAAACGTCCCCTGTAGTCTCAAAAATTACTGCCCTTACCTGTGATAATTGTAATACATTCGCCTCTCGCAGTTTCCCCATAAGATCTGCCCTACTTACCAAAGCCTTATTTAGATTTTCTTCGAAAATTTTTCCGTCTTTCATTAAAATTATCGGTGTATTGGTCAAAACTTTCTGAGCTTTGTCAGAAGTGCTTAGAATTTTTGAGAACAAAACCTGCAGGCCGGCTAAAAGCGCTAGGGAAATAAACGCAGGCATTAAACTAGATAATGGTTTATTTACCGCATCGGCCAAAATGGACCCCATCGCAATAGTGACGGCAAAATCAAAACTGGTCATTTTTGCGAAAGTCCGTTTTCCCGCAACGCGGGTTATAAGCATTATATAAAGATATATGACTATCGCCGCAACACACATTTGACCTATGGTCTTCAACGAAAGGGATTCAAAAATTTCCATGACTATTCTTTTACAAGTTCCAGCGTTTGTACATTATTGGCACCATCCGTGGATTGCCATTTTTGATAATCGCTCTTATTCTCGATATAAATCCAAGTTTTCGTGAATTCAGACTCGTCCCCTTCAATGGTAATAAACTGTTCTGTAGTGGACCACGTAAACGGAGTGGCATCTTTCTTGGAAACCCCAAGCAAAGAATAATCAAGGTTCTTGGTACCCGTTCCATTTTTGTTAAAGGTAATTGTGCCAATGTTACTAACGGACATACCTTGCTCCCCTGGGGTTGAACGTTCGTATTTTTCAACGTTCCATGTACCGACTAATTTAGGGGAGCAGGAAGCGAAAAGAAATAATGAAAAAGTTAGTGTAGCTAAAATTGTGTTTGTTTTCATATGATTTGTTTTTAGTAAAAATAGATTTCATAAAGATAAAAAGCTTACTCATCTACAATTAATCATAATGCATCTGCGATTATTGAAATTATCCCGATAGCATTCTTTTTTTAAATGTAGATGGATTTTCTCCAGTCACTTTTTTAAAACTACGGTTAAAATAAGAGAGACTTTCGAACCCACATTCGAAGCAGGTTTCACTAACGTTCTTCCCCATCAGCAATAATCTTTTGGACTGGCTCACACGGTATTGGTTCAGGAACGATATAAAAGTGTTCCCGGTATTTTTCTTGAAGTACCTGCAGAATGCTTCCTTGGTCAAGTTACAAATTTCCGCCACTTCGCCTATAGAGATTTTTTCCTGATAACGCTCGTCCACTAATGCGTATATTTTGCGTATTCGCTCCCGTTCCTTTTTATTATATCGGTTTACAAAAGGTTTCTTATGAAGCAGTTCAAACTCATTGCTGACCGATAACTTTTTTAACAAGGTCACTACGGTCATAAAAAACTCAAAAGGTTCTAATTGATGTAATGTTTTTAAGATTGATCCAATCTCTTTTTTCGTTTCGCGATGGAAGGCGATACCGTATTTGGATAACTCCAACAAACGCTCAATTTGTTTTAATTCTGGCAATGCTTCAAGTACATTATCCTTAAAACTGGGTTTGATATGCAGCACCTCTTTTCTGTAATTAGTGGTAACGCCATGGTCAAAATTTAGATGCGGAATGTTTGATCCTATGAGCACCAGATCAGCATCTTTAAACTCGGAAATATGGTCGCCCACATGTCGCTTCGCACTAGCTCCTTCTATATAGACCAGTTCAAGTTCCGGGTGAAAATGCCAATAAAAAAGATGGTTCAGTTTGGGGTCGTGTAAAAGCCGAAACGGACTTTTAGAGTTGGGTGCTATGGTCTCTAATTGTATTTTCATCTATTGTTCAAACTCGGATAAATTTATCGAGCATTTTATAAAAATATTACAAAATTGACTATAAAATCAATTATATAATTACAATATATCAATATTGTTCAAATAGCAATCAATATTAAGGTAGTTTCCATTGGTTTGTATTTCTAGTTTTATCCTATCAATATCGATCACATTAAAAGTATATAATATGAACAATAAGGAAAGTAAACTGGAAATGGCCAATAAGGCGCATAAGGAAATTCCTGGAAATCCTTCTACCGCCACCAGCAGTAAACAAAAATTGAATGACCGTTCTAATGGAAAACCATTACGGGTTTTAAGCGAAACCGATTGGGAATTCTGGAAACATAATGGATACATCGTTATAAAAAATGCGGTACCTAGGGAGCAAGCCAAAAGAACAGCCGATTTTCTATGGGAGTTTGATGAAAAGGACCCAAACGATCCCAAAACCTGGTACGCCCCACCTAGGGCAGAAATGAAAATGAAGGAGTTGACCGGAACAGGAATGGTTGAGGTCTACAATCACCAATTATTATGGAACAATAGACAGACCCAGCGTGTATACGATGCTTTTGTAGACGTTTGGGGTACGGAAAAATTATGGGTTACGATTGATCGTGCGAATCTAAACTTTCCTTTACCTCCTGGAGTAGATAAAAAGGGATTTATTCATTGGGACTATGACCCGGAAACCCGTCCTCAAAATGTACAGGGTGTTCTGGCTCTGGCGGACCAAGAAGACACAGCTATGGGTGGCTTTCAATGTATTCCATGGTTATACCTAAATTACGACTCTTGGAAATTAACACAACCTGAAGATCGCGATAGGTTTCAACCTAATTTGGATGGTTTAGAGGATAAAATCGTGAAAGTAAAAATGCAAGCTGGCGATCTGCTTATTTTCAATAGTACCGAACCACACGGAATTCGTCCCAACAAGTCCAAGGATAAAGTACGCATAGCTCAATATATTTCTATGATGCCCGCTGAGGAGGATAACGAGGAGTTGAAAAATTGGCGCATCAACTCATGGAAAAACAGGATTGCTCCAGAAGGTTATGCGTTTCCCGGTGATCCAAGAAATTGGGAACAGACCAAATATGAAACTGCAAAATTATCTGTCCTGGGCGAAAAATTATTGGGATTAAGAGCTTGGTAATATTCTAAATCGTTAATAATCATAGCCCTTTTAGTGACGTTGGGGAAATAGTGCTATTTTTGCGGCCTTTAAATCTCGACGCGTGAAGAAGTATCTGAATTTATTCGATTTTAAGCAGAAGGTAGATTACAAGACCGAAATCCTTTCCGGTCTTACCGTTGCTCTTGCCTTAGTACCGGAGGCCATTGCATTTGCCTTGATACCAGGATTTTCTCCCTTAACAGGATTGTATGCTGCTTTCATTCTTTGCTTGGTCACTTCCATTCTAGGAGGTCGTCCTGGAATGATATCGGGTGCTACAGGAGCTGTTGCCGTTATTTTTGTTGGATTAATTCTGGAACTGAAACGAAATTTTCCAGAAATAGAACCTGAAACTATTCTCAATTACGTTTTTGCTACGGTGATATTAGCCGGAGTCCTACAAATACTGGCAGGGGTTTTGCGTTTGGGAAAATTCATAAGATTGGTGCCACATCCGGTAATGTTCGGTTTTGTAAACGGGTTGGCCATAATCATATTTATGGCACAGTTTCCTAATTTTTATCAAAAAGGGACGGATGACCTTCTCACAGGATCTTCCATGTTCATGATGCTGGGATTGACCCTGCTTACAATGATTATTATATGGGGGCTGCCAAAATTAACCAAAGCGGTTCCTTCTAGCTTAGTAGCCATTCTAGTGGTCTCCGCCATTGTTATTGGATTTGGAGTAGATACGCTTACGGTTGCCGATACCATGCGGGAAGGTGAAAGTATTAAAGGGGGATTCCCCCCATTGTCCATTCCGCAATTGCCATTTACATGGGAAACCTTTAAAATTATAATTCCGTATGCCGGTATAGTCGCCGGAGTAGGATTGATAGAAAGTCTTTTGACCCTGAACATCATTGATGAAATAACCGATACTCGTGGAAGCGGTAACAAGGAATGTGTGGCCCAAGGGACGGCCAATATTATGTCGGGATTTCTTTCCGGAATGGGTGGATGTGCAATGATTGGGCAGAGTTTAATCAACACCTCATCCGGTGCTAGGGCAAGACTTTCTGGAATTACTGCAGCGGTAATGCTATTGGTATTTATAATGTTTGGGTCTAGCCTTATTGAACGGTTACCAATGGCAGCTTTGGTTGGGCTAATGTTTATGGTTGCCATAGGAACCTTTGAATGGGCCAGTTTCAGGACTTTTGGGAAAATGCCAAAATCGGATGTAGTTGTAATGGTCCTAGTAACATTGATAACTGCGATTACACATAATTTGGCCGTTGCCGTATTACTTGGGGTAATTATTTCAGCCTTGGCCTATTCCTGGGAGAACGCGAAGCGCATACGCGCCCGAAAACATATTGATGATAACGGAGTTAAGCATTATGAAATCTATGGCCCATTATTCTTTGGTTCTACTGCACTATTTTCTGAGAAATTTGATATTCCCAATGACCCTGAAGAGGTAATAATCGATTTTAAGGAGAGTCGCGTGGCGGACATGTCAGGAATTGAAGCCTTGAACAAGATTACGGAGCGCTACGCCAAAGCGGGTAAGAAGGTACATCTTAGGCATTTGAGCAAAGATTGTATTCAATTATTGGACAATGCCGAAGACATAATTGATGTGAATGTCATGGAAGATCCTACCTATAAGATTGCAGTGGATAAGGTGCGAAAAAAAGAAAGCTCAGAAAAGAATCCGTTCAAGCTTTGGGGGTTATAGGAATTATTGAAAAATTAGATAAACAATCGGAATAAGGCGTAGAATATAATTAGAGTTCCGAGCACTCCTAAAAGATAATATCCAATTTCTTTCCTTCTATCTTTTTTGGCCTAGGCAATGATCTTATCACGAATTACTTTTTGTTGAAAAGGGGTGAGGTACTTGAAGTAAAGTTTAGTCTCTTCCGCATAGCCAATAAAAGATTAGCGAATCTCTTTGAAACTTCTGCGTTTATACAGTAACACCCTTTTGGCTTTAACTACTCTTATTGGTTGGCCAGCGTATCCCATAAATGATTTCTTTATTCATCTGTTGTCGAAAAACCATAATTGTTACAATATGATTTTCGTACCGTTAAATAATCCATCGATTAGAAATGATATACCTACTAGTTTTGTGCTTATTTTTAAAGCGTTGAACTCTGAACTTATGAAACATTGGTTATTAGCGATTATTGTAATTTCTTCACTCCTACTCATTAATTGTAAAATGACACAACCTCAGGAAAATTGCACCCTCTTTGTGGGGACTTATACAGACAATGGTAGTGAAGGAATTTATAAATATTCTTTTAATGCAGAAGATGGACAGCTTACCCAAAAGTCCTTGGTTGTCAAGATGACTAACCCATCCTTTCTAAAAATATCCCCCAACAGAAAAAACCTCTATGCCGTAAGTGAGGTGGCTGATTTTGAAGGGGAAAGCGGTTCCATCACCTCATTTCAAATAGAGGGAGATAGTCTGATTAAATTAAATGCAAAATCTACCATGGGGGAACACCCTTGTCATGTTAGTGTCTCGGAGAACGGAAATTTGGTTGCGGCATCAAATTATACAGGAGGTAGCGTAGTTATTTATGGAACTGTGGAAAATGGTTCGTTAAGCTCGGATTTCCAATTTATTGACCATAAGAAACTGGATACTACCAAAACATCTCATGCCCATGCCTCACAGTTTAGGGGAAACAATCTTTTCGTTGCTGACCTTGGTTTGGACGCTGTAAGAAGCTACCAACTGCAAGATGAAAAAGTTGTTTTTACCCATGAACCTTCTTTGGACATGGTTGCGGGAGCAGGGCCAAGACATTTTGAATTTGGGCAAGATGGAAAATTCCTTTATGTCATTAATGAGTTGAATTCAACTATCACTGTCTTTAAAAGAGATAAAGAAGGCTTTATAGAGGTTGAAACAAAAAGTACCTTGGCGTCTGATTTTGTTGGTGAAAGCTTTTGTGCGGATATTCATTTATCCAATGACGGGAAATTTCTTTATGGATCCAACAGGGGCGAGAATACCATAGTGATTTTTAAAGTTGATTCTGAAACCGGAGAGCTCGCTTTAATCGGAAGGGAGGGTGTTCATGGTGACTGGCCCCGTAATTTCAGCATAGACCCATCTGGTAAATTTTTGCTGGTAGCCAATCAAAAAAGTAATAATATTTCCGTTTTTAAAAGAGACCAGGAACAAGGCACCTTGGATTACATACATGAAATAGAACTTTCAAGTCCGGTATGTTTAGAGTTTCCGTAATAAAAAAGGGGTCTAGACTAATAAACTATCCTTACATTTTCATCTGTGGCTCTGAAACTTTTTTAAGTTGCACTCCCTTTTCCATTAGTTTTTCTCGACCATTTTTAATGGACATTTCTAGTATATCCAGTTGTCTTTCTGCATGCAATAGGCTTTCTTCCTTTTTGCTTATCACCTCTGCGCTCTCTCCATTTTTCCTCATTTCTTCTAGCCGCTTTCTGGCTTCGGCAATAGAATTACGGTCTCGATTTAAGATAGCCTCGTCATCTGCTAAGTTGGCCTCGGACTTTTCTAATTTGTTCTTAGCTTGTGAGGCACGGTAATGACCAAATTCCTTGGCCGACATGTCCTTCTTATTTTTGCCATAAGCATTACCATTATTTTCTTTTGCCTCCTTGACTATTTCTTCCGTCTTTTCTTTACCGATCTTTACTTTCTCATTCTTGTCCTTATCTTCTTTCTGTGAATTTCCTTGGGCACTCATATGGGTTGTATAGCCAAGTAACAGTGCCATAAATAATGCTAATCGTATTATATTTTTCATCGGTTTAAATTTTCGTAGGGTTAATACTATCCAATTCCTTTAAACGGGCTCTATTCCTCGACCTTATTATGAGCATCGTTAACGTTAGAATTAATGGTTGTTTCCACTGCCTATTGTTCCTTTTGGGAGTCCTTAAAGAAAGCTAAGAATAGTACATTAGTTACTAAGCTTGTCAAACTCTTTTTCATAAAGACTGGTCTTCGGTTCCAGTTCATCTATACATATACACAATAAGACACCTGGTCACTTATAAGAAACGATTTGATAATGAATTCAGTATTCTAAACAGTCAATTTTTATTAAGATTTCAATAAATACACTTCATTTATTAATGGATATTGATAAACAAAAAAATAGCTCTGGGGCTATTTTTTTTGAAATTAATAACGAAGCTATAGGGTGGGAGTTGCGTAATTTTAAGCCAGGTTATTCACAATGCAATTTTTAACTTTGCCATCAATGAAAAAAAGAATATTCAAGTCAGGTAGTATATTGTTATTGCTCCTAGTGGCTTTGGTGCTTATTCCACAAACGAGAAGGCCTATAAAGCGAGCAATAAATACTGTAAGGGTAAAATTATTTTTACCGCCTATTAACTCAGTTAATGTGGGTGATGAACTTACTCCCTTTACCTACCAATTAACCAATCTTGAGGGTGATTTGAATCCTATTGACATTGGAAAAGGGCGCGTAACTTTCATAAGCTACTGGGCAACATGGTGCCCTCCTTGTATAGTAGAATTACCGAGTATTCAGGAACTATACAATGACTATGGAGCTAAAATAGATTTTGTATTGATAACCAAGGAAAAACCGGAGGTGGTAGAAAGGTTTCTTAAGAAAAAGCAATTGAATCTTCCAGTTGTATTTCCAAATATGGAAACCCCGGAATCACTTCTGGAACGAAGTATTCCCACTAATTACCTCATAGACCAAACGGGAAAAGTGGTTATGAAGGAAAAGGGTGAAGGCGATTGGAGTAGAACGCTAGTGCGGGAAACATTAGATAGTTTGCTGCTAAAGTGAACAATATCATTTGGCAATCAAATATTAAGACTCCAACATATAATGAGTGGCAATAAAAAACAGGGAAATGGATTCGCCCCAAAAAAGACTAAAAACCCCAATAAAATCCAAAGCAAGTACTACTGGAAGTACAACGGCAAGCGCAAGCACATAGCGTGACCAATGTTTTTCTTCATTGGAAACAAAGGCGGTGATGAGGGCAGAACCTGCAAAAAAGATAATGGCAAAAGAATAATGCCAAACAGGATAGTCCAGATGTCTAAAATAGATAACACCAAACAAGGAAATACCTAAGATAATATTATAGCCTTTCCCTACTTTGGAAACAGATGGTTCTCCCGCCTCATGGGGTTGCATGTGGATTGCTCCGTTAAAAATGAACATGGCACCGGCCAAAGCCAAAAGACTTCCATACCAATAGCTAAAGGTCATATATGCGTAGTTGCTAATGCTTTCACGAACTTCTAGTGCGCCATCCGCGAGCCACAGGATTAGGGGTGTCATTACAAGGATAACAGAAATAATTCGTTCTGCTTTTATTCGGGGTTCTAGGGTATAGTATATTTTTTTGGTGGTCGACCTAAGGTTTTCTAGCATTTGCATGACCAGTAATTTAGAACAGGTTCAATTCCTACTCTAAGATACACAAACTATATAATTGGAAGCATTTTGTAAAATTTCTCGTTTAGTTCAAGCATTGTAAAAGCCCATAAGTATGGATTTACCATAGTTCCTTAAAAATGATACTAGGGCTACGAATAATGGGCCAACTAAATTTCTGAACAAAGAAAGGGAGGCTGGCTCATTTGAATAAACACCTAAGAATGAGTATTTTTTAGTTTACGCCATTAAGATTTACGGAATACGGAATAAACATCCATAGGTATTCAAATAACAAAAAGGAAAAATCTTTACAACTAAAAATGCCGTTATCTTATTCAACGGATAACGGCATTAAAATTATAAGAATTAAAACTTTATAAAGTTCTTAGATACTCGGCAACATTTCGAGCCTCTTCTTCAGTAAGGTTTTGATTAAGCATAATAGCGTTGTTGTATTCTTTAAGCAGTGCTTTTGCAATGGGGTCTTCCTTAAGCATACCGTCAGGGTTCAAGATCATATTCATGACCCACTCCGGACTTCTACGCTCGTAAACGCCTTTCAATGCTGGGCCTATCATGCGTTGTTCGGCCATATGGCAGGCGGTACAAATAGCTTGATATTTGGCTTGACCTGCAGCGGCCATATCCGCATCAATTTCGTCTGCAAAGGTAACCGAGGTAATAGGTCCTACACCCTTATTGTCCATGTCTACGGGAACTCCTTCTGAAGTGTCAGCCGCTTTGACCTCTTTTTTAGTCCGGTTCATTTCAAAACCTTCTTTCTTTTCTTCTTTCTTTTCGCCGCAGCTAGCCATTAAGGCACTCATGGCTATTAAGGTGAATAGTTTTCGCATGTTGTTCAGTTTAATTTTGCTTTAAGGAAAGACTAAGATAGGAATTTTTATTTGTTGGCGTTCTATCCTTTTCAGCACAAAAAAATAGTGAAATTCAAAACTTAAACTCAAAGGCCAGAAAAAAAATCTACCGCGCGTTCTTCGGAATAAGTGATATTGTTTCGCCCATAAAATCCTACATGCCCGCCATATTTTGGAACCTCTAGATAAATATTCTCACAATATTTTGCCTCTTCAATTGGATAGCAAGCTTCTCCTAAAAACGAATCGTTCTGCGCGTTTATAATAAGCGTAGGTATATTTATGTTGGGAAGGAACTGTAATGAACTAGACTGTCTGTAATAATCCATAGCATCCGTAAAACCATGCGCCCTACTGGTATAAATATCGTCAAAGTCCTTTAAGGTTATAACGTTCTGAATATCGGAATCTGAAATTAAATCCGGAAATAATTCTTGTTTTGCCCTTAATTTTTCGATGAGGTGCTTCTTGAATCTTTTGGCGTAGGCGATATTTTTAAGGGTCAACAACTGGGTTAATGAGTCTGCTAATTGGCATGGAGCGGATATGGCAATCCCACCTTTAATCTGAGAAGGAACAGAGTTCCCCTCGCCCAAATATTTCAAAATAAGATTACCGCCAAGGCTAAATCCCTTCAGAAAGTATTTTGAATATTTATCTAGCGATATTATGTGTCCTAAAATTTCGATTAAATCCTCCGTAGCCCCAGAATGGTAAGACCTATAGGTTAAATTGGATTCCCCACTGCAGCCCCTAAAATTAACTGCACATACGTCATAGCCAGCCGTAATGAATGCTTTTGCACTTCCTTTCATATAGGCGCGTTGGGCATTCCCTTCGAGGCCATGTAAAAGAACAACTACTTTATCGGTTGCCTTGCTAGAATAGCTCCAGTCCAGGTCCAAAAAATCGCCGTCAGAAAGGGTAATCCGTTCTCTTTGTTGCTCCAATCCTGGGACTTTACGTAGGAGTCCGGCATATATGGTAGATAAGTGCCCGTTTTTGTAGAATAAGGGTGGATTGTAGTTGGAACTCAGAATGGGCATAACAAACTATGGAAATGAGATTCGTTTTAACTGTTTCTTTAAATCGGAAACCGATTTTCAATATAGAATATTATTTTTAGGCTCAAAGGGTTAAGGAAGTTCTTTTTCTTCTAGCCTATCCCTTAAATCAATTTCAATGGCACATTCAAAAAACCAAAGTGGTATAAACGGTGGAAAAAATTAAATTTTTTAAAGCGTCTACGAGTACAACACACCAGCCAATTTTCTTTTTTACCTATATGTACTATTGATTTGTAAATTGATACTAAGTGTTACGAACAATCACGACTAAAAATACTTAAAACTTTGATAATCCTATCCTATCAACTAATGGGATATTAAACTTTGTTGTAATTTTAGGTATGGCAGTAGGAAAAGAAAAATGCGGACGTTGAAAGAGATTATTTCGGTAAAAAACCCCAAAAAATCATGAATGTGAGGAATGCCTCACTAACGGTATTGGATGGGTTTATTAAAGAGCTTATCTAAGCTGTGATAGCTACTATTTTTTGATAGTTCACCGAATAAGCATTCTAGAAAACATGGCGACACCCACGGGTAAACCGCAATCGTTTCTACAGAACTTAATGCAAAATGGATGTGATGCAATATCCATGAACAAAACGCTAAATATCAATAAGAATATGAAAGACCCACGTTTTCCAGAATTAACCCAAAGACAAATAAATACACTTAAAAAATATGGCAGTATTGACAACCATAATGAGGATACTCGGGTTTTTACTTCGGGGGATCTCCAATATGACTTCTTCGTAATATTGAACGGGGAAGTGTCCATAGAAGACCCTTCTAACGATAATAAGGTGATAGTGAAACACGGAAAGAATGAATTTTCCGGGGATAGTGGTATGTTAAGTAATCGTGGAGCACAGTTTCATGCTGTTGCAAAGGTTGGAACCTCTTTACTTCGCATAAATCCAAAGAAGTTAAAGGAGGCCATAGCAGAACACAGCGATATTAGCGATGTGTTGCTAAATGCCTTTTTACTGCGCCAAGAGACCGTCTTGAACGAGTATACAGGCGGGATTAGACTAGTAGGTTCGGGGAATTCCAAAGAAACCTATGAGATTAGGGACTTTATGGATAAGAACCATATTTGGTATAATTTTTTGGACGTTGATGTTTCAAATGAAGCTCAGGCCTTATTGGAAAATTTCAACATTACAGAAGAGGAGTTGCCCATTTTAATCAATTCCGATTCAAAAGTTTGTCAGAACCCATCTTTGGATGAACTGGCCAGGTACGCGGGTGTGCTTATGGACTTTGAAGACAAGGTTTTTGATCTTTTGGTCATCGGTGCCGGTCCGGCCGGTCTTGCGGCAAGTGTCTATGCGGCTTCTGAAGGCTTAAGTGTTGTTACGATAGATAGCAAAGCACCTGGAGGGCAGGCCGGTAAAAGTTCTAAAATCGAAAATTATTTAGGATTTCCCACAGGGATTTCGGGAAGTGATCTGGCCAATCGTGCCTACGTGCAGGCACAAAAGTTCGGGTGTAATATTTCTATTCCCCACGAGGCGGAAAGTTTAGAACATACCGGGGAACATTTTATTCTTTGTGCTACGAATGGAAAGACAATCAAGACCAAAGCGATTATGGCGGCAACAGGAGCTAATTATCAAAAACTTCCCATCGATAATATTGAAAAATATGAAGGTAGCGGAGTGTACTATTCCGCTACTGGAATGAATGCCTCGGACTGTAAGGATGAAGAAGTAGGCGTTGTTGGCGGTGGCAATTCCGCAGGGCAGGCGGCCTTGTTTTTAGCGGATCATGCTAAAACGGTTTATGTAATTTTAAGAGGGGGAGATTTAGGTGCAAAGATGAGCGATTACTTGGTACAGCGAATTGAAGCGGCACCCAATATTGAAGTGCTTCTGCATACGGAGGTCGTTGAATTGAATGGAGAACACCATTTGGAATCGCTTGTTTTAGAGACAAAAGAAGGAGAGCGGAGTGAGAAGGAAATCACAAATTTATTCACTTTTATTGGAGCAAAACCTTGTACGGATTGGTTAGGTGACTTGATCGCTACGGATGAAAAAGGATTCATTTGCACCGGCCCTGGTATCGCGGAAAAGGATTTATACAAATGTGATATCTTCAAAAAACGTAAGCCACAGTCTATGGAGACAAGTATTCCCGGATTTTTTGCCGTCGGAGATGTAAGGAAGGGCTCCGTGAAACGTGTTGCTTCCGCTGTAGGTGAAGGTTCTATGGCCGTAAGTCAGGTACATCAATTCTTAGGAGAGCTGAATATAAGGTCAACGGTTATAGTTTGATCAGGATTGGAAAAGCATCTTGATTTTTTTTACTTCGGATAGATTTCCAAGATTTTGGATTGTTCTTCTATGGCCGATTTGAACTCCGATTTTAAGTTGGCAACCAATTCGGAAACCGGTATGGAATTATCTATTAAGGCCGAACCTTGACCTGCGGACCAAATAGTTTTCCAAGCCTTGGCTTCCGTGTCCAGTTCCTTTCCAAAATCTATTTTGGTATCTTTTTTCAAGTCTTCTTCCGTTATACCAGCCGCTTTTAAACTTGAGCCCAAAAAGTTGGCGTGTACTCCAGAAATGGATGCCGTATAAACGATATCACTTGCCCCTGCATCAATAATCATCTGACGGTATTCTGGCGTTGCCTTACTCTCATCGGTGTTGATAAAGCGTGTTCCCATATACGCTAAATCTGCACCCATTTGCATAGCGGAGGCAATATCCCTTCCTGTACTTATACAACCAGAAAGTATGATGGTTTTTTTGAAGATTTTCTTTATTTCGGCTACAAGTGTCATGGGATTGATGGTGCCTGCATGGCCACCTGCTCCGGCCGCTACGAGAATTAGTCCGTCAACACCGGCTTCAGCCGCTTTTTCTGCATGCCGCTTCTTAATAATATCATGAAAAACAAGCCCCCCATAGCTATGGATAGCATTTACTACCATAGACACCGCACCCAGAGAAGTAATGATAATGGGAACTTTGTGTTTTACGCACAACTTTATATCTGCCTCTAATCTTGGATTGGTGGGATGTACGATGAGGTTGACCCCATACGGAGCGGCCTTTTTCCCTGTTTCTTCTTCAAATTTTTGAAGTTCCGACTTTATTTCTACGAGCCACTCTTCAAAGCCCTCGCTAGTTCTTTGATTTAAGGCAGGAAAAGTACCAACAATACCATTTTTACAACATTCCACGACTAATTTTGGTCCTGAAATCAGAAACATTGGTGCTGCAATGGCAGGTAAGGATAAATCTTTAATGAAGGCCGGTTTTTGATTCATGGAGTAAGAGTTTAAAACTTTAAAGTTCGAAGTGCCGGAGATATTAATAGTCCCCGATTTCCAAAACTAGGATATTTTACTGAATAGTATGCATGCATAGTAAAAATACTATCTTTATAATGTCCTTCCACTTTGTGGCAAAGTTGGTTTTTTACTGGCCAAATAAACTCCAAGAAGTACCAAACTAGCCGCTACTATTTTAACAGTCGTCAAGGTGTCTTGCCCAGTGGAGATAGCGTAGATGATTCCTATGAGTGGTTGTATATATACAAAAGCACTAAGGGTAGACGCCTTTAGTTGGGTAAGTGCAAAAATGTTGAACAGGTATGTGCAAAAAGTAGTTCCTAAAATAACGAAGGCAATCCGCCAAATAGCTTCAAGCGGTAAGTTTACAAAATCAATTTCAATAAACTCCTGATAACCGAAAGGCAAACAGATGAGTATGCCCAAAGTAAAAAGCCATTTCATAAATGTAAAGGGATGGTATTTGGCAATCAACGTTTTGGCGATGATGAGGTATGAACCATAGAATACAGAGTTCAATAGAATAAGAAAATTCCCTAAAGGAATATTTGGAGCGTCTTGTCGAATTTCTGTACTGAACAATATAAGTCCCAAGGCCCCAAGAAGTCCTATTGCTATACCTACTATTTTTCTAGTGGATATTTTTTCCTTAATCAATATTGCGGAGAGTATTAATACAATAATGGGGGTCGTAGTCACCAAAACGGAACTGTTAATGGGAGTGGATAAGGACAACCCTTTAAAAAAGACCAACATATTAAAGCCCATGCCCAGAACGGCACAGAGCAACATGCGTAAATAGTCTTTTTTCTCTATCTTTTCTTTGGGCCCAATGAGTGAAATAAGCCAAAATAAAAAAGCGGCACCTATAACCCTTAACATAATGAACCCCAACGGTTGAACAAAGGCCGGCATGACTGCTTTAGCAATGGTGTGGTTGAGCCCGTATATCGTTGTAGCCCCTATGGCGGCCGCTATGGCCAGCGTTCTTTTGTTCACGAGTGAATGGATTCTTTTGCGGCGGAAACCACTTTTTTACTGTTGCCGATAAAAATTTGACTATCAACTTGAACAACAGGGCGCTTTAAAAAGGTATAATGTTCTAGAATAAGATTCTTATAATCGGTTTCCGAGAGTTTTTTATCATTCAATCCCTTTTCCCGATACAATCTGGCTCTTTTACTGAACAGGGCTTCATAGCTTCCGCTCAATTCTCGCATTTGTTCCAATTGTTTTGCTGTGATACTTTCGGACTTTATATCCTGTAGTGTAAACCCTTCTAATGGGTGCAATTCTTTAAGAATTCTTTGGCAAGTGTCGCAGGTGCTTAAGTGGTATATTTTTTTCATCCAGTTAAAAGATTGGTTTACACAACAAAGAAACCTAAATCTCACTAAATGTGCTATTTTTAAAAATAATTTAAAACAACGCCCTCTTGAAAAATCAGTTAGAATTTACACTTCAAAATCGAAAAAATCTCCATTATATTTTAAATAATACTTCTAAAGAGAACTTATTGAAAATCCCAGCAGGTTTCAGAAATAATATCTGGTGGAACATTGCCCATGTGGTCGTCACGCAACAGTTGCTCATTTATAAATTAAGCGGAATTCAGATGCGTATTCCAAACGAATTTGTGGATAAATTTAAAAAAGGTACCGTACCCGACGGACATGCTACCGAAACTGAAATTAAAACAATAGATGAGTTATTAATACCAACTATTCAATGGACAAAGGAGGATTACGAGTCCGGTATCTTCAAGGATTATCATGAATATACTACAAGTGCTAAAGTAACTTTAGGTAATATCGATGACGCTATCTCCTTTAATTTATTTCACGAGGGATTACATCTGGGTAGTATTCTAGCACTCCGGAACATGTTGTGAATGGTCGTTCTTCAAGTTTTAATTTTCACGGTCAAGTAATCTTTAACCTCATCATAGGGTAGGGTAAGTATAATGGGCCCATCTGCATAGGATGCTACTTCATATTGATTATATAATAATTGTATTCCCTCCGGGGTAAAACCAATATTTTCGGGAAGATAAAAGGTTTCTCCGTCGAACATAAACCCCGTACTGTTTATAGACTGTGTAGCCGGGATTTTTTCTTGTGAACGAAACTTCGCCTCCGCCAAATCCATGAACGCACCTTTATTTTTAAAAAGCTTTGAATTTTCCAGTTCGATTCCCTTTCGTTTGTCAAAATTTGAAAATCGGATAGTGCTATAGCCATGCGCCCCACCTGTAAACAGATAAGACTTTAAACGAATAGTCAATATACGGGCATCTTCAAATACAACATCTCCTTGGATTTCAGCTTCCCATTGCATAGATTCTTCTGGAAATTTCTCCTTTAAGGTTTGGTACTCTTTTCGAAAGGATTCCATCGCACTATTAATCGTTTCGGCATCGTTGTCTTCGTCAAAATTCAATAAGGAAATAATTTCCTCAGTTACGACATCATTCACTGTGCGAACAATTTTAGAGGTTCCCAAGGCTTTTGGAACGGTGATGGTTACCAAAGGGCAATCATCGCAGTTTTCCTGGTCAAAAGTGGTGGCTTCAAATGTAAGCTTTCCATCTTTTTCACAACTTATACAGGCGAATAGGAACAACGTACAAATGATTCGGATTTTCATAGGCAAGATTAGGTTTTAAGACAAAAATAAGGCTTCATTGTATTCTCGGAAAGATAACGATACATTTGTAGGAATATTTATAAATAATGAGTGATAAAAAACTAAAATTCAATAGTAAAACGATTCACGGTGGACAGCAACCGGATAAAGCCTACGGTTCTGTTATGCCTCCAATATATCAAACCTCCACCTACGCACAGTCAACGCCAGGAGGGCATCAAGGCTATGAATATTCCCGGAGTGCCAATCCAACTAGAACGGCTTTGGAGAATTCCCTTGCCAGTATTGAAAATGGGAATTATGGATTGGCCTTTGGTAGTGGCCTTGCTGCCATAGATGCGGTTATAAAATTATTAAATCCCGGGGACGAGGTGGTTTCCACGAACGATCTTTATGGTGGTAGCTACCGGTTGTTTAAACAGATTTTTGAAAAATACGGTATATCATTTCATTTCATCGGGATGCAAAATGTCGATAATATTGAAAAAGCCATTACTAAAAACACAAAGCTTATCTGGGTAGAAACTCCAACTAATCCTATGATGAACATCATAGATATAAAAGCTGTTTCCCAATTGGCAAAAAAGAATGAAATTCTATTGGCCGTGGATAATACGTTTGCAACTCCATATCTACAGTTACCCCTAGATTTGGGAGCCGATATTGTGATGCATTCCGCAACTAAATATCTGGGAGGACATAGTGACGTGGTGGTCGGGGCTCTTGTGGTAAAGGATAAGGAATTGGCGGAAAAGCTTTACTTTATTCAAAATGCCAGCGGTGCCGTATGTGGGCCTATGGACAGTTTTCTCACACTTAGGGGAATAAAAACGTTGCACGTAAGAATGCAACGCCACTGTGAAAACGGAAAAGCCATTGCAGAATTTTTGACCAAACACCCCAAAATAGAGAAGGTATATTGGCCAGGGTTCGAGGATCACCCAAATCATAGTATAGCAAAAAGCCAAATGAAGGATTTCGGCGGGATGTTATCTTTTATAACTAAAGGAAGCAGCTACGACGATGCCATTAAAATTGTGGAGAAACTAAAGGTCTTTACATTGGCAGAGTCCTTGGGAGGAGTAGAAAGTTTGGCCGGTCACCCGGCAAGTATGACCCATGCCAGTATTCCAAAGAGTGAGAGGGAAAAAAGCGGCGTCGTAGATGCCTTGATTCGGTTGAGTGTAGGCATTGAGGATGCGGACGACCTTATTGCGGATTTAGAGCAAGCTATTGGATAGAACCTAACTATTTTATACTATTTCCTAGGGAAACACCTTTTTCTTTCAGTAAAATCAGAATATTATAAATAAATCAATAATTTTTGATGAATTATAAAAAAACAACATTTAAAATTATAATAATACTATATTTTTGCCGATATATTTTGAATTCATCAACACTAACAAATTTTAAATAGCTTTATGGAAGCAAAAATACAAGAGAAAATAGATGGTTTCATGGAGGAGGTTAAGACCAGGAATGGTCATGAACCAGAATTCATACAAGCGGTGCAGGAAGTAGCAGAGACCGTAATACCTTATATCGCTAAGCACGAAATTTACAACGGAAAAAATATTCTTCTCAGAATGGTTGAGCCTGAGCGACTAATTTCTTTTAGGGTAGCTTGGGTAGACGATGATGGGGAAATTCATGTAAACCGTGGTTACCGTATACAAATGAATTCGGCTATAGGGCCTTATAAGGGAGGTCTTCGTTTTCACCCAACGGTAAACGCTAGTATCTTGAAGTTTTTGGCTTTTGAACAAGTTTTTAAAAATAGCTTAACAACACTACCCATGGGAGGTGGTAAGGGAGGTTCGGATTTTGACCCAAAAGGTAAATCCGATGATGAAGTAATGCGCTTTTGTCACGCCTTTATGTTGGAATTAAATAGACACATAGGCCCTAATACGGATGTTCCTGCTGGCGATATAGGCGTTGGTGCACGGGAAATAGGATTCCTTTTTGGAATGTACAAGAAAATAAGAAATGAATTTACTGGGGTACTTACTGGTAAAGGGCTTTCTTGGGGCGGTTCCAAGATTCGTCCAGAGGCGACAGGCTACGGTACCGTATATTTTGCCCAGAGTATGCTAAAAACCAAGGGCGAAGATTTTGATGGTAAAACTGTCGTAATTTCCGGTTCAGGAAACGTGGCCCAATATGCCGCTGAAAAAGTAATTCAATTAGGAGGGAAAGTGGTAACGCTTTCAGATTCTGGCGGATACATTTATGATGAAGACGGTATTGACGCGAAGAAACTAGCTTTTGTTATGGATTTGAAAAATAACAAGAGAGGTAGGATATCCGAGTACGTAGATAAATATTCGTCCGCTAAGTTCCACAAAGGAAAAACGCCTTGGGACGTTAAATGTGAAATAGCTCTGCCCTGTGCCACACAAAACGAATTGGAGGAAAAAGATTCTCAAAACCTAATAGATAACGGATGTATGTGCGTAGCGGAAGGAGCTAATATGCCTTGTACCGCCGATGCTGTACATACTTTTCATAAGGCTAAAATATTATTTGCTCCAGGGAAAGCTTCTAATGCTGGGGGTGTCGCCACCTCGGGGCTTGAAATGTCACAAAACTCGCTAAGAATTAGTTGGACACGTGAAGAGGTAGATGAGCGCTTAAAAGGGATAATGGAAGACATTCATGATTCTTGTATTGAGTACGGAAAAGAAGAAGATGGTTATTGTAACTACGTAAAAGGAGCCAATATTGCTGGCTTTGTTAAAGTAGCGGACGCCATGTTGGCTCAAGGAGTAATCTAAATATACCCTTCCAACACTAGTCGATACTATTTTATTACAGTATCATTGGGTCAGAAAATTGAGAATATTCTCAACTCTCTGACCTTTTTCCATTGAAGTTTATTCGGATTACTTGAGCGGGCACGATATACTTTTCTATCCTTTATCTTTGCACCAGACCCAACCTAAGCAAATGCAAGTATCCACTAAGGGCATTGTCCTGACATCCTTAAAGTATGGGGATACCAGCCTCATCGCAAAGATTTTTACCGCTTCGGATGGTCTAAAATCATATATGCTTAAAGGAATTTTGACTTCAAAAAGGGGAAAACTGCGCACTTCATATTTTCAACCTTTGACTCAGTTGGAACTAGTGGCTATACATAGGAATAAGGGTATGCTGGAGAGTATTAGAGAAGCTAAAGTTTACAATCATTACCAGACCCTTCATACGAATATTGCGAAGAATGCCATGACCATATTTTTGGCAGAAATGTTGGGGAATAGCATTCATGAAGAAGAGCAGAATATGGAACTTTTCAATTTTTTGGAAGCATCCTTCCAGTGGTTGGACATTAAGGAGGATATCGGCAATTTCCATCTGTACTTCCTTCTGGCACTTAGCAAGTATTTAGGCTTTTATCCGGACACTAATCAAATGGACGCATCTTCATTTGATTTGCTTGAGGGTGAATTTACGAATACACCGTCCCTTAACCCAATGCTCACTGGCGAGAACCTTAATCACCTAAAACTTTTTTTAGGCATAAATTTTGATGCTATTCATACAATCAAAATGAGGAAGGCCAATCGTCAGCAATTGTTACAATCCCTTATCCTCTATTTTGAATTACATTTACAGGGATTCAGAAAACCTAAATCCCTTGCTATTCTTAATGAAGTTTTTAATTAGTATGCATAAATTCATTGTTACTTGTGCATTGCTCTTTATGGCTATTGGATGGTCACAGAAAGTAACGGTTCTTGATCAAGACTCGAGAGATCCTATTTCCAACGTGGCCATATTCAACTCGGATAAATCCAAAATTGCATTGACAGATTTTGATGGGAATTTTGATATTTCCATTTTCTCCAATTATGAACGCATTACTTTTAAACATATTAGTTACGAGGTTCTGCGTGTTACGAAATCCCAGATCCGTAAACAGGGTCAAAAAGTAATATTGGCTATGAAACCCGAACAACTGGATGAGGTGGTCATGTCCGTTTCAAAATGGGAACAGCAAAAGAAGGACATACCTAATAAAATTGTAGGGATAGATGCTAGGACAATAGCATTTACCGCTCCGCAAACATCGGCAGATTTGCTGCAACAGAGTGGTAAAGTATTTGTTCAGAAGAGTCAATTGGGTGGCGGTAGTCCAATGATAAGGGGTTTTTCCACTAATAGATTGGTACTTTCCGTGGATGGGGTACGAATGAACAATGCAATTTTCCGGGGAGGTAATTTACAAAACGTAATTTCCATAGATCCTTTCACCATCAGGAATACAGAAATCATCTTTGGACCTGGGTCCGTAATCTACGGGAGCGATGCCATTGGAGGCGTTATGAATTTCTACACCAAGACGCCATTACTTAATCAGACGGATAGTCTTATTATATCCGGAAACGGTAATTATCGTTTCTCATCCGCGAATACTGAAAATACGATACATGCGGATATTGGTCTCGGCAAAAAACGTTGGGCATCGATAACAAGTTTAACCTATAATAATTTTCAGGATTTGAGAATGGGTCAGCATGGACCAGAATCGTATTTGAGGAACAATTATGTTGAAACCATTAATGGTGAAGATAACCTAATTGCTAATCCAAATCCGGAAAAGCAAGTACCAACCGGTTACGACCAAATCAATTTTATGCAGAAACTTAGGTTTAAACCTAACACTCAATGGGATATGAATTTAGGGGTTTTCTATTCGGAAACCTCCGATTTTTCCAGATATGATCGGTTAATACGCCCATCTGTGGACGGTGAAGGGCTACGTTCGGCAGAATGGTTTTATGGGCCTCAGAAATGGTTCATGAGCAATCTTCAAGTAAATAAACAAGGAAACGGCAAATTCTATGATGGTTTAAAGTTGACCGCTGCCTATCAACATTTTCAAGAAAGTAGAAATGATAGGGATTTTGATGACGTTTTGCTTAATCGAACCCAAGAAAAAGTGGATGCGCTAAATCTGAATATGGATTTTGAGAATAAGAAAATCGGGAACTTTAGATTATACTATGGTACTGAATTTATTTTCAACAAAGTATATTCCAATGGATTGGATATCAATATTGAAACGAACGAGACGTTTGGATCACCCTCTAGGTACCCGGATAATTCCACGTGGAAAAGTCTAGCGGGCTATGTGAACGGGGAATATAGGGCGAAACCAAATTTTACCTTAATGTCCGGACTACGGTATAGCCACATATGGATAGATGCTTTGTTCGACACCACTTATTATTCGTTTCCTTTTGAGGATGCCGACCTAAGTACAGGAGCACTCACTGGTAGTATTGGTTTTAGTTGGTTCCCCAGAAAAAACCTACAGATAACCGCCAATGGGTCTACCGGATTTAGAGCCCCGAATATTGATGATGTTGGCAAAATTTTTGATTCTGAACCGGGTGCCGTAGTGGTTCCTAATCCAGATTTGGAACCTGAGTATGCCTATAACGTGGAACTAGGTATTCGTAAAAACTTTAAGGACAAGGTTGTCCTTAAAGGAGCCACTTTCTATACCTATTTGGTCGATGCCCTTGTTAGAAGGGATTTCACTTTTAATGGCATGTCCCAAATTGATTATAATGGGGAACTGAGTAATGTACAGGCCATTCAAAATGCAGCCAAGGCTTACGTCTACGGATTTGAATTGGGATTGGATGCTTTTTTAACGGAGCACTGGTCTCTATCTTCTAATCTTACGGTAACAGAAGGTATAGAGGAAGAGGATGATGGAACGGATTCTCCGGCCAGGCATGCAGCACCAACTTTCGGGGACTTCCATGTACTATGGAAGAATCAAAAATTGAAAACCGATTTCTTCTTAAATTTTAATGGTGCCTTGGAATTTGAGGATTTGGCGCTTTCCGAGCGGTCCAAAGAGTTCATTTATGCAACTGATGCAAATGGGAACCCCTATTCACCATCATGGTATACTTTAAATTTTCGTTCCCAGTATGATTTTAACAGTCGCTTAAAAGCATCCCTGAGTCTTGAAAACATTACAAATCAGCGTTACAGGACCTATTCTTCCGGAATTGTTGCTCCCGGAAGTAATTTGATTTTGGGATTAGGATATGAGTTTTAAACGAAAAAAGCCCGCTAATTAGCGGGCTTTTTTCCAATATATTACCTTCTTAGTTCTTTACGGCGTCTTTTACCTCTTTGGCTTTCTCGGCTGTTTTATCCGCAGCGTCCTTGGTCGCTTTTTTGATATCTTCACCTGCCTTTTTTGCGGAGTCCATAGCTTCCTCGCCAGCTTCTTTTACTGCATCCGCAGCTTCGTCAGTTGCTTCAGCTGCCTTATCTATGGCGTCACCGGTTGCTTCCATGGCATTTTCTCCAACTTCCTTTAAATCTTCTCCTGCTTCTTCCAATGCTTCACCGGCATCTTCCAATGACTCGCCTGCTTTTTCGGCGGCGTTCTGAGCTTTGTCGGCAGTTTCCCTACAAGACACAAAGGAAATACTCATTGCCAATACTAGAACTGAACCTAAAATTACTTTTTTCATTTTACTGATTTTTTAGTGATTGTTATAAACACATATACGCTTTAAAGCATGATTTGGACGTAAACGATCTAGAATTTAATTAATCTCTCGTTTTTAGCGTATTTCGGTTAATGAATTAGGGGTCCGTTAAATCTAAATTTTATAATTTTGCAGCCTTAAAAGCCAGTATCATAAGCATTTCGTATGAAGTTCGAAGAATATCAAGGATTAGATTTACCAAAGGTTGCAGAAGAGGTTCTGAGCTACTGGAAAACGAATGCCATTTTTGAAAAAAGTGTTTCTTCTAGGGAAGGCAAGGATAGCTATGTTTTTTATGAAGGTCCGCCTTCTGCAAACGGAATGCCGGGAATTCACCATGTCATGGCGCGTACCATAAAAGACATTTTTCCGAGGTACAAAACCATGAAAGGGTATCAGGTGAAACGAAAGGCTGGTTGGGATACCCATGGGCTGCCCATTGAACTGGGAGTTGAAAAGGAATTGGGAATTACCAAAGAGGATATTGGCACGAAGATATCGGTTGAAGAATACAATGCGGCATGCAAGAAAGCGGTAATGCGTTACACTGATGTTTGGAATGCCATGACCGAGCAAGTAGGTTACTGGGTAGATATGGAAGACCCGTACATCACCTACAAATCCAAATATATGGAGTCCGTTTGGTGGTTGCTTAAACAGATTTATGATAAAGGCCTTATTTACAAAGGCTATACCATACAACCGTATTCTCCAAAGGCAGGTACAGGACTAAGTTCCCATGAGTTGAACCAGCCAGGGACCTATCAAGATGCTACGGATACCACTGTTACGGCGCAATTTAAGGCAGTTGAAAGTACACTGCCGGATTTCTTGCAGAACGAGGGAGATATTTACTTTTTGGCTTGGACCACCACCCCATGGACTTTGCCATCGAACACTGCACTTACGGTTGGCGCAAAAATAGATTATGTATTGGTTGAAACGTACAATCAATATACATTCAAACCTATGAACGTTATACTTGCCAAAAATTTGGTCGGGAAACAGTTTGCGGGAAAATTCCATGAGGTTGAAGAGAAACCTGCGTTACTAGACTATAAATCGGGTGACAAAAAAATTCCTTTTTACGTTGTTAAGGAATTTAAAGGGAAAGACTTGTTGGAGATACGCTACGAGCAACTTATAGACTACGTACTGCCTTACGAAAATCCGGAAAACGCTTTCCGCGTCATTGCCGGGGATTTTGTAACCACCGAAGATGGTACGGGAATTGTTCATACGGCACCAACTTTTGGAGCAGATGATGCCTTGGTGGCCAAACAAGCTGTTCCTGAAGTGCCACCCCTATTGGTATTGGATGAAAATGACAATCCGGTTCCGTTGGTAGATTTGCAAGGTAGGTTTAGATCGGAACTAAAGGAATTTGGAGGCAAGTACGTAAAGAACGAATATTATGATGATGGTGAGGCGCCCGAAAGGTCCATTGATGTGGAAATCGCCATCAAACTTAAAGAAGAAAACAAGGCATTTAAGGTAGAGAAGTACGTTCACAGTTATCCGAACTGTTGGCGTACTGACAAACCTATATTGTATTATCCGTTGGATTCGTGGTTCATT